>JBEHWO010000018.1:0-38828 GCA_040217695.1 Vulcanimicrobiota bacterium
AACTCGAAGAAGAAGAACTTCAGAAAAAACTCGAAGAAGAAGAACTTCAGAAAAAACTCGAAGAAGAAGAACTTCAGAAAAAACTCGAAGAAGAAGAACTTCAGAAAAAACTCGAAGAACAGGACGTAGAAATAATAGAAGTAGTAGATGGTGAATGGGAAGGAGACGAAGATGAAGTAGAGATTATAGAAGTAGTAGAAGATGACTGGATAGAAGAAGATGAAAAATTTGATTATGTCCCGGGAGACAGGATCTATCTGAGTTTGCTTCAAGAACTATTGAGTAAAGACTTTAGTTCCCTGACACCGGCCATTTTAACTAACAGGCCAAAATTAGATCAAAGGTTTTTTGAAATACTTGATTATAAAATGCAATTTGCCGTAGAACATGATCAAAAACTGGCAGATGACATGTCTTACCTGAACAGTATTATGACCAATCTGAGACTTAGAGAGAACATGGTGCCTGTTTATATACCATCTCAGGAAGAGCTTGAATCTCTCGGAATTTTAGAAGAATTAAAAAAGCAGCAGGAACAAAAGCTTAAAAAAGAAGAATTCCCGGCGCAACAGGAAGAAGTGCTCGAAAAACCTGAAGAAGGAAAGGCAGAAGAGGAAGAAGTATTTTTTGATAAATATGAAAAAGAGATACAATATATTTTACTGGCTTACCTGTTAATAAAAGCTGATTCTATAAATCAAATTGCAGTTCTGATTCATAAGTACACTGACCTGATTGATGATAATTTTTTTGAGAATTTAGATAAAATATTCTACGATACAAAAAAATCAGACAAAAAAGAAACCATCGCAAAATTAGTTTATCTGAATAGAATCTTTATTTATACAGGTTTAAGGAAAAAAGAAAGTCCGCCAGCTCCTTATCTGACGGAAGAACTGACAGGTATGTCGGAAATAGAAGAAATTTCAGAAGAAGACATAAGTGCCTTAACGGTTACAGGTATGGAAACAAAAGAATTTACTGTAACAGAGCAGGTTATAAAAGATGAACAGATTTATGATCTGGAAATAGAAGAAAAGCCGATTGAAGAGATCTTTACAAAAGAATATGTTCCGGCAGAAATTACTCGGGACGAAATTCAATCCAGAATTCAAATTACTTATAATGACTTTCTATTTAGCAATTATTACCATGAACCTGACGATAATCTCACATCAAAAGAACATGATTATTTAATTGAAAAAACTTACAGAAAAGCTTCTGTAATTGCTGAAGAATTACAGGAACCTGTAATGGCTGATGACGTTCCTGCTCCTCAGGAAAGTCCAATGGTTGCCGATGTACCTGATCCTTATCAGGAAGAAAGGACGGACGAACCGGTATCGGCAATTCCCTCTGAAGAAGAATACGAACAGGAAACAAAACATAGCACTTATTATGAAACGATACTGGAAAATTATTTATTAATGGCCATAGAGCATGGAGCATCCAATTTACACTTGACAGTAAATTCTCCTCCTGTAATGCGTATATATAAAGAAATACAAAAACTGGAACTGCCAATAATTACAGCAGATTTCACCCAGTATTTCCTTGACAATATGCTTGCGGAAAATCAACGCAGATCCTTCCTTTATAATAAAAACCTGGAAATGATATATGAATTTACCAGAAATGAGAAGAAATACAGATTTAAAGTGAACGTTTATGAACATCTCAATGGTATAAATACAAATTTCTGGTTTATACCACCTGAAATTCCGTCTTTGAAAGATCTTAATCTGCCTGATATTATCTCATCACTGATTTATTACAAATCCGGCCTGATAGTAATTGCAAGCCCTTCAAAAGGCGGGAAAAGTACCACTCTGAATGCGCTGTTAAACCAGATAAATGAAGAAAGATCTTCTCATATTATTACTGTAGAAAATCCTATAGAATATATTCATCATTATAAAAAAAGTATTATAAGACAGAGGCAGATCGGTATCCACTCCGAAACATTTAAAGGTGCTTTGAATTTCAGTATAAAAGAAAATCCCGACATTATAGTCATAGGTGATTGCAATGATTCAGATACCGCATACCGGGCATTGATTGCTGCAGAAACCGGGAAATTAGTCTTTATTACTGTAACTGCAACAGACTCTATAAGCGCTATAAATGCGATACTGAATTTATTTTCCGATGAAGAAGAAATAAAAGATATATTTGCTTCGGAACTCAAGGCTATAGTTTCGCAGCATCTCTTACCGGGGGTAAAAAAAGATCGTATAATTCCGGCAGTGGAAATCTTACTTGGCTGTGAACAGCTTTCAGAGATCATAAGAAATGATATGTTCTTCGAAATATACAACCTGATAAATAATAATTCCAAATCCGGTATGATATCACTGGATAATTCTTTATTAAATTTATACAAGGGAAACCTTATATCCAGGGAAACTGCTTTAGAGTTAACGCAGGAACCGGCCAGGTTTATTCAGTAAATAATGCTGATTTTTCTGTAAAAATCTATGACAGCCTCTAAATACTCTGGATTTTGAAAGGGGTTAAACTAATGTTAGGTCGCCTTTTTACTGGTAAAGAGAAAAATGGTAAAGAGAAAAAAATAGAAAAGGAATACGAAGAGTATAGTAAAACTCACAGAAAACCCAGAACTCCTGCCATAAGTCATACAAAAAAACTTCCGTCCCTCACACTTGACAGCGAAATTAAAGTACAGCCTGAAAAACCTAAAAGGCAAAAATCTCAAAAAAGTAAAGATATAGAAGTTATTAAAACAGATATAGCAGGAGATTACACTGTAGAACAATTACTGGATTTAACCGGCAGGCTCGACATATCAGATCTTTATATAAATCCTGAATGTCCCCCCTGTTTTCGCCACTATGATCAGATGATGAAATCCGATCTGGACATTATATCTGAAGATAAAGTAAAAGAAATGCTTTATCAGATATGTACTGAAGAACAGATTGAAGACCTTGAAACAAGCGGTGAAGTAAGATTTTCTCTCCAGTTAAACGAAGATAGTCGCTATAGAGTAAGTATCTGTAAACAAAATAACGGCTATGGAAGTGTCTTCAAAAGAATATCTTCTAAAATATCTTCTTTCGAAGAACTCAATCTGCCGGAAATTTTAAAGGATATAGCTCTCTATAACAGAGGACTTGTAATAATAACCGGCCCATCTAAAAGCGGGAAAAGTACAACAATGGCATCTATCATTGATTATATAAATGAAAACAGAAAAAAACTGATAGTAACCATAGAAAATCCTGTAGAATATACCTTTGAGAATAAAAATTCCATTGTTATACAGAGAGAAATCGGCACAAATGTTTATTCTTACAGAGAAGGGCTTCAGTCAATTCTTCAGGAAGAACCTGATGTGCTCTTCATAGGGGAAGAATTAAGTGACAGAGAAAGTATATTAATGGTATTAAAAGCAGTTGAAATGGGAAGTCTTGTATTTTGTTTTCTGAATAATAGCGATTCCCGAAAAGCTATTAAGAAAATATTGAACTTCTTCCCGAAAGCGAAAAGACAGGAAATTACAAGACGGTTATGTGCGGCATTAAAAGCCGTTATAGCCCAGAAGTTAATCTTAAAACAGGATAAAAAAGGGCAAATTTTAGCTACGGAAATTATGCTGAATACTATGGAAATAACAGAGTTAATAAAAACAGATCGTACAGGAGAAATTTATTCTTTCATGTCAGAACTAAGAGTAAGAGGTATGAAAACAATGAATGACTCAATCTATGAACTGGTGAAAGAACAGTTAATTTCTCAGGATACAGCAAAAGAAGCAGGATTTATAACACCTTCCGTTATAGAAAGTTAGTTAACTTTCAGCTATCAGGGGCCAGCAATCAAATTTTACGGACTGTAAAAAATAACTCTGGCAAATTATTAGAACGATTAGTATCCTCCCGTGACGCGTCACGATATAAACTGTAAATATTATGCAGTTATTTCCTGACAATTCCTAATTTATAGAGGCAGGGTTTATAAGCTTTAGCTGATAGCCGATCGCTAAACGCTGAAAGCTTGCTATAGTTTTTCATGTTGAAAGAAATTACCATTATCCCCGGCAATAAAAAATTATATGTAACGGAAGGCAGTAACCTCCTTAAGTCTCTTCAGGAAAAGGGTTATTTCATAAACAGTCCCTGTTCTGCTATGGGATTATGCGGGAAATGCTCCATAAAAATAATAAGAGGTCATATCCCTGTCAGAGAAAGAGACAGGGCACTTCTCTCTGAAGATAAATTAAAAGAAAACTTCAGACTTGCCTGTGGTGTCACAGTGGAAGATAATATAGCAATTACACTCCCTGTTCAATCGGAAGATATACCTTTAAAGGAAACCATAAGCGGAGAGCATTTTATAAAAACTGACAGTGGTATAAAAAAATATTTTCTTTCTCTTTCACTGCCATCTTCACAGGATCAAAGGTCTGACACACAGAGAATTCAGGACAGATTACAAACAAAACTATCTTTCCCGCTCAGTATATTGCGTAAAATACCGGGAATGCTACGAAATAATGATTTCAAAGTCACAGTCACCGTGAATGGCACAGTAACAGTTCTTGATATGGAACCAGGTGACAGAACAGAGGCAAATTACGGTATAGCAATAGATATTGGCACCACAACAGTAGTTGTCTATCTTCTATCCCTCATTACAGGTGAAGAAATATCGGCAAAATCTATAACCAATCCTCAGACTCCTTATGGAGCAGATGTTATATCCAGAATAAATTATGTTCATAAAAACGGAGAAAGTGGTCTCAGAGAACTTCATGATAAAATAATAAATGGAATAAATTCAATAATACAGGAATTATGCTGGAACAATAATATTTCATATAAAAATATATATAAAGCCTGTATAGCAGGTAATCCTACAATGATTCAATTATTCCTGGGCATAGACCCGTCATACCTGGATAAAGCACCTTATATTCCTGTATTAAGAGATGTAATTTCTTTTAAATCGAAAGAAATAGGTATGAAAATAAATCCCGAGGCACCGGTTCAGATATTGCCGTCAGTTTCTGCATATATAGGCAGTGACATAACTGCAGGCATCATAGCTACAGGATTGGACAGAACAAAAAATCTCAAAGTGCTCATAGATATAGGTACAAACGGAGAAATAGTCATTGCATATAAAAACAGGATAATTGCCTGTTCTGCCGCAGCAGGGCCGGCCTTTGAAGGTGCCTGTATTGAAAGAGGTATGAGAGCCCAGGAAGGAGCCATACATAAAATAAATATAAATAACAGAGCTATTAATTTTGAAACCTTCGGAAATATTCCTCCTCTGGGTATATGCGGGTCAGGCCTTATAGATCTGATAGCTGCTTTAAGAGAAATGGATATTATAACTGAAAGCGGAAAACTCACTTATAATACTTCCCTGCCTGTAAGTGACAGAGTCGGTACCATAAGAGAAAAAGAAAAATGTTTTAATATTTATAAAGATATTTATGTCTCTCAGAAAGACATAAGAGAAGTTCAGCTTGCAAAAGGAGCTATAAGAGCAGGAATAGAAATACTTCTCAGAGAATGTGATGTAACAACGGAAGATATAGAACACATATACCTTGCAGGTGCTTTCGGAAATTTCCTGAAGAAAGAAAGTGTAAAATCCATAGGACTTATACCTGATATAAAATCGAATAAAATAAAAAGTGTTGGCAATTCTGCCGGTCATGGAGTAAAACTGTGCCTTCTGAACCAGAACAAGCTCAAACAGGTACAGAAAATATCCGAAAAGGTTGAATATATAGAATTATCATACAGTTCCGTTTTTAATGATGAATTTATAAAACAGATGTCTTTCCCGCAGCAAACAGGAAAAAGAGAAACGAGAGTTATAAGGCGTGACGCGTAACGCGTGATGCGTGAAGTGTGATCTTAAGCATTACGCACTACGCATTACGACACTACAAATTACATACTTGACCACAGTGGTTATTTAATATATTATTACTTTATATTTTACAAGAGTTTGAAAGGAGCTTTAATCAGATGACAGGTCTTATAGGAGTTATAGGAGGCAGCGGACTTTACCAGATAGAAGGACTTGAAGGTTTGAAATTTGAAAAAATTGACACCCCCTTCGGTTCTCCTTCCGATGAATATGCCATTGGAACCATAGGCGGAAAAGAAGTGGCTTTTCTGCCCAGGCATGGAAGGGGACATGTATTATTACCGGATGAAATAAACTTCAGAGCAAATATATACGGATTTAAACAATTAGGTGTTGAATGGATTATATCCCTGAGTGCAGTAGGAAGTCTGAAAGAAGAACTGAAACCTATGGATATGGTTATAATAGATCAGTTTTTCGACAGAACAAAAGGAAGGGTCAGCACATTTTTCGGTGAAGGCATTGCCGCTCATATAGGTTTCGGAGATCCTGTATGCAAGCACATGGCTTCCATACTATATGAAGCAGCAAAAGAAGCAGGAGTAACAGTTCACAAAGGAGGGACTTACGTAAACATTGAAGGACCTGCATTCTCAACAAAAGCAGAATCTATTGTATACAAAAACCTGGGCATGGACGTTCTCGGTATGACAAATCTTGTAGAAGCAAAACTTGCCAGAGAAGCCGAAATATGTTACGCTACGGTTGCCATGGTTACTGACTATGATTGCTGGCATGAAGGCCATGACAGTGTTACGGTAGATATGGTTCTGGCTGCACTGTTAAAAAATGCAGAAAACGCAAAAAAAATAATTAAAAATGCTATTTCAAAAATTCCGGAAGGAAGAACATGTTCCTGCAAAGATGCTCTCGCATCGGCTCTTATTACTTCAAAAGACAGAATGCCTGAAAAAACAAAAGAGAAACTTCGTTTGATAATAGGAAAATATGTATAAACATTTCAGCAGTCAGCTATAAGGTTTTTTTAGCTGATTGCTGATAGCTGAAATGCTAAACAGGAATGTGGATCGTAAACATACTTCCTTTGCCTTCTTCACTTTCCACTGTAATAGTTCCTTCATGGGCTTCGATAATACTTCTGGCAATATAAAGACCTGTGCCCATACCTTCAAATGCTCTGGTGCTGCTGGCATCTACCTGATAAAATTTATCAAATATTTTAGGTAAATGTTCCTCTTTTATACCTATACCTCTGTCTTTTATAAGAATATCCACATAATTTCTCATGTCAACAGGTATTTTCTCAACCTTAACAATAATGTCTCCTCCTTCGGGAGAAAATTTGGCTCCATTATCAATTATATGATAGATTGCATGAGAAAGCTTCGTCCTGTCAGCTTCAAAATTTATAGAATCATCCATAGAAAATATAAATTTATGAAGAGGATATTTTTTCTGTAGAAGTTCTACAGTAGATGAAATAAGCTCAGGGAATTCAGCTGTTTCTTTAAAGAGACGCATAGTCTGTTCTGTTTCTATACTGGCAATAGTAAGTAAATCATTTATAAGTCTGCTGAGATGCTCAACCCGCCCCTCCATAGTATCTATCATTTCCATTTTTTCTTCTTCCTGTAACTGTGAAGAATAATTTTTAAGTGCATACAAATAACCTTTAATAGGCACAATAGGTGTTCTTAACTCATGAGAAAGAAGCGAAATCAACTCATTCTTAGCTTTTTCAAGTTTCTGTATCTTCAGTAAATTATCTGAAACCTGTTTATATAGTCTGGCATTCTCTATAGCAGTTGCTGCCTGATTTGCAAGTGTGGCGAGAAGCCTTAATTCATCCGTATCAAAAGCGCCGGACATAAGCCTGTTATCAGTGTAAATAATACCGATAATTTCATCTTTCAATTTCATAGGAACACAGAGTACAGATCTTATATCATGTAATATAATGCTTTTACTTCTTACAGACGGATCCTGAAGAGCATTTGTGCTCAACACCGGCTCACCTGTACTGAAAACCCTGTTGGCTACAGTCATACTTATAGACATTTCCAGTTCACTTATAGTCTTTTTATCCATATTTCTTGCAACCATAATTTCGAGTTTTTCAACAGCCCTGTTGTAAAGCATTACAAAGCCTCTTTCCCCTTCAAAAACCTCTATTATCTTGTCTATAACAGTATTCAAAACTTCTTCTATATCAAGAGAAGAATTAAACAGACGTACAGTTTCATATAATAATGAAAGATGATCCATTACTTCACCGGAGATTTTCATAGCTTGTCTTTTCTTTCCCATAGTTAAAACTCCTTAATAACGTAATGCGTAACGCGTGACGCGTAACGGGTAAAAAATATATATCAGCTAATAGCTCTTAGCTAATAGCTAAAAATTATAATTTCTTACTCTAAATATTCAATTAAACTTCACAGTTTTTATATTCTAATTGAAAAGAAACTGCAAGTCAATTGTAATTTCACAATCAGCTTTTATTGACCTGAGAATAAGCATGTAATAAAGGGTTTCCTCCCGTCACGCGTCACGAGAGCAGTTATTTATTATTTATGCTCATCACAGAAAATTATAATATCGAAGGCTTATTATGCTGTAGAAGGATTCAGAGATATTGCAGAGAATATGAATATGATAGTTTCATTATCATTCAGATTTCGGACATCAGCTGATAACTGATAACTGATAACTGACAACTGAAAAGTAGGTGTTATTGTGGCAGTAGAAACAAGAGAAATAACTTTTATTACGAAGGGCAATTGTGATGTATTAGATGTAACTTCTCAAATATCTGAAGAAATAAAACAGTCAGGAGTAAATAATGGAATTGTAACCATATTTGTTCCCGGCTCCACAGGAGGTCTATCAACCATAGAATATGAGAGCGGCCTCGTAAGTGATATTAAAGAAGCGATGGAACGAATTGCCCCTCAGGGAATAGAATATAAACATAATCTGAAGTGGAAAGACGGAAACGGACATTCCCATATAAGAGCTTCTATAGTAGGACCATCAATTACAATACCCTTTACGAAAAAAAAGATGCTCCTCGGTACATGGCAACAGATAATATTTCTGGATTTTGATAACTGTTCCAGAAACAGAAGACTTATACTTCAAATTATAGGGGAGTAATTATATAATTGAAAGAAAATTACCTGATAGCCATACTTACAGATTTCGGTCTGAAAGACGGTTTTGTCGGAACAATGAAAGGAGTAATACTTGGCATAAATCCTTCTGTAAAGATTGTAGACATAAGTCATGATATTGCTCCGCAGAATATAATGGAAGCTTCATATGTATTGAAAAGTTCTTCCCCGTATTTTCCGGCCGGTACAATATTTCTGGTAGTAATAGATCCCGGTGTGGGAAGTGACAGGAAAGCTATCATAGTTAAAACATCTCGTTTTTTATATTTAGGGCCGGATAACGGAGTTCTATCAGGTATATACAATCAGGCAGAAGATGAAGTAATAGAAATAACCAGTAAGACTTACTTCCTCCCTGATATAAGCAGTACATTTCATGGAAGAGATATTTTCGCTCCTGTAGCAGCATATTTAAGTACCGGCATTTCTCCCTATCTTATGGGGGAAAAAATAGATAATATAAAAACTATAAATAACATAAATCCATTTATAAATGATAAAAACGCAGTTTGCGGAACTATCATTTATACAGACAGATTTGGTAATTTAATAACAAATTTACGTGAAGATTTTTTTCATAACTTTGGAATAGATTTTAAAAATATAAATATTAAAGATAGAATAATAAATGGCCTGAGTAATTCTTATTCTGAAAAATCTCCCGGTGAATTACTTGCTATAAAAGGGAGTTCAGGGTATATCGAAATAGCAGTAAATCAGGGAAACGCAGGAAAGCTACTTCAGGCAGGTACAGGCGATACAGTTGTAGTGAATGGTGAATAGTGAATCGTGAAGAGTAATAAATCTTTTCACTTCTCACTTTTCACTTTTCACTGTTAGAGAGGTGAACTATAAATGGATCAAAGGAGAACTCCCTATTTTGATGCTCTCCTGGACTACGTAGAGAAAGGCACACTGTCTTTTCACTGTCCCGGTCATAAAGCAGGCAGAGGCATGCATGAAAAATTTAAAAAACATGTAGGTCTTCAGGGCCTTGCATTTGACCTTACAGAAGTCCTGGGTCTGGACGATCTGCATCATCCGACAGGAGTATTAAAAGAAGCACAGGAACTGGCAGCAGAAGCATATGGAGCCAGAAACACCTTCTTTCTCATAAATGGCTCCACGTCAGGTAATCAGGCCATGATATTCGGCATAGCCAACCCGGGTGAACAGATAATCATCCCCAGAAATGCCCATAAATCTACCATAAGCGCCTTTATAATAAGCGGTGCCATACCGGTATTTATGGAGCCGGTTTATGATAAATTTTATTTTCTGGATCACAATGTAACAGTAGATACTGTAAAAGATGCACTGATAAGATATCCTCAGGCAAAAGCAGTTCTTATAGTCAGTCCCACATATTACGGAGCAACTGCAGATCTTGAATCTATAATAAAACTGGTTCATGACAGCGGGAAAATTGCCCTTGTAGATGAAGCATGGGGGCCTCATCTGAAATTTCATCCCGAACTGCCGAAAACAGCACTTGAGTGCGGAGCGGATATTGTAGTCAACAGTACCCATAAACTCATAGGAGGTATGTCACAGGGTGCCATGTTACATCTCCAGGGTAACAGAATAAATTATGCCAGAGTTGCCAGTGCTGTCCGCTTTTTTACAAGCACAAGTCCGTCATGTCTTATAGTTGCATCTCTGGACATGGCAAGAATGCAGATGGCCACAGAAGGCGAAAGATTACTTTCTGAAACCATTCAACATGCTGAATATGCAAGAGAAAGAATCAAAAATATAGAACCACTGTTTACTTTTGGGAAAGAACTCATAGGCACACCGGGCGTTTTTGGATTCGATCCTACAAAACTTACTGTAGATTGCAGTGACACGGGATACAGCGGTTATGAACTCAACCGTATACTGAGATATGAATATGGTGTACAGATAGAACTGCAGCAGTTATTCCATGTACTGGCTCTTATAACCATAGGGAACAGCAGAGAAGATATAGTAAAACTGGTTGATTCTATTGAAGACATAGTAAGAAAAAAAATACAAAATACTGACGAATCACTGTTAAACAGTGTAGAAAAAAGACTGGGAAGGAATTTTGAAATGCCTGACTGGCCTCCGAGAAAGATGTCACCAAGGGAGGCTTTTATATCAGACAGTGAAATAGTTGTTACAGAGGAAGCTACCGGCAGGGTAAGTGCAGATATGATAACACCCTATCCTCCCGGTATACCGGCAATATGTCCCGGTGAGGTAATAACAGAGCAAATAATCGATTATCTCAGGATTGAATATTCCTGGGGTGCTCATATCCAGGGTCTTACAGATCCGGAATTAAAGATGATGAGAGTTGTAAAATAGAGTGAAGAGTGAAGAGTGAAGAGTGAAAAGTGACGTATGACCGGTCATCCGTCATGTTTCACATTTTACATGTCACGTGTCACGAGTTAGAAAGGTTGAATAATTTGGCAGGTATATTTATTTCATTTGAAGGACTGGAAGGTGCTGGAAAATCAACACAGCACAAAAAATTATGTAGTTATCTGGAAGAAAAAAATGTTAAATTCGTGTCAAGTACCGAACCGGGAGGAACTGATACAGGGAATTCTATAAGGAACATACTCCTTGATAAAAAATTTAACAAAATAAAACCTGTAACGGAATTGCTATTATTTTCTGCTGCCCGTTACCAGCATGTCTGTGAAGTCATAAAACCTTCTCTGGAAAAAGGATATATAGTCATAACAGACAGATATGTTGCTTCTACAATTGCCTATCAATCTTACGGAAGAGGTCTTGATCTGAGGCTAATCAAACATATGAACAGAATAGCTACAGACGGATTATACCCGGACATTACCTTTATGCTTGATATAACTCCCGAACAGAGTATGGAGAGATTATTAAACAGAGTAGCCACTACCAGCAAAAAACTGGACAGAATAGAAGAAGAAAAGATTGAGTTCTTTAAAAAAGTAAGAAAAGGGTATCTGAAACTTGCAAAAATGGAACCGGAAAAATTCAGAATACTGGATGCCTGTGAAGATGTAGAGGAAATTCACAGGAAAATTATCTTTCATCTGAAAGATTTTATTTCGTAACGCGTAACTCGTAACGGGTTTAATCCCCGCGCATCACGCATTACGAGGTCGTCATACATCGGATTCAATTAAAAAGAGAAAGGCACATATATCCTCGCGTCACGCGTCAAGCGTTACGCGTCACGATTATTTATGGCATTAAAAGACATAAAAGGTCACAACAGAGCTATTTTATTACTGCAGAAAGCTATAATATCCGGCAGAATATCTTATTCCTACCTTTTCGTAGGACCTGAAAGTGTAGGCAAAAAAAGTACTGCCTTAAATTTTGCAAAAGTTGTGAACTGCGCGGCACCTTTATATAAAGACATGACAATAGACTGCTGTGAAGCCTGTAATAATTGCCGGAAAATAAATTCCGGGAATCATCCCAATGTAATATCAATCAGGCCGGAAGGAAATACCATAAAAATAGAACAGATAAAAGAGATACAGGAAAAAATACAGTTCAAACCGGTAAGCGGTAAATGGCAAATGGTAATAATAGAACAGGCAGACACTATGACCAGAGAAGCAGCCAACAGTATATTAAAACTGCTGGAAGAACCTCCCAGCTATATTGTCATTATTCTTATATCTACAAATTTACATCTCCTTCTTCCGACTATAGTATCCAGATGTCAGGTTTTTCGCTTCAATTTCCTATCTCATGCTTTAATTCAGGAATTACTGGTAAAAATACTGAATATCTCCGAAGAAACTGCCTCGTTATACGGAAGTATTGCCAACGGAAGGATTGACAGGGCAATAGCTCTGGCAGAAAAAAAAGACCTCGAAGAGTTTCGAAGAAATATAATAGAAATGGTGAGCGGAAAAAAAGGAAATTATATATGGAAAGTCTCTACGGAAAAAGATAAAATAAATATAGATAAAATAAGTATATACAGAGACATGGAAAAAAAATCCTTTCATTTTCCTTCAAATAATCTGTCCCTTTTTTTTGAGTTTATCCTGTTATGGTATAGAGATTTATTGATACTGAAAGAACTGGGCGATAAAAAAAGGCTGATAAATATAGACCAGCTCGGAATACTCCAGCAGGAAGCGGGCCATATATCCACAGAAGAACTGCTGACAGGGATTTCTATTGCAACTCAAAGTAAAGAGAATATAAAGAAAAATATTAATACTCGCCTTATGATAGAGAATTTTATTAATAATTCAGGTGGTTAATTATGTTATCAAAAGTAGTATGTGTAAAATTTAAAAAGATGAAAACAGTACAATTTTTCAATCCCGGAGATATTGAAGATATTGTGCCAGGAAATACAGTTATTGTAGAAACCTACAGAGGAACAGAACATGGCATAGTAAAATCGGGCATTAAAATGGTTCCTTCAAAGGATCTTGTTGCCTATCCGCTGAGAAACATAATAAGAAAAGCAACAGAAGAAGATCTCCTGGTTATAGACGAAAACCAAAAAAAAGAAGAAAAAGCATACGGAATAGCAGAGAAAAAAATCTATCATCATAATCTTCCTATGAAATTAATAGATGTAGAATATTTATTTGATAAAAAAAAGATTATCTTTTATTTTTCTGCAGACGGCAGAATCGATTTCAGAAAACTCGTAAAGGATCTGGCAGGAACATTCAGAACAAGAATAGAGCTTCATCAAATAGGAGTAAGAGATGATGCAAGAATGCTCGGAGGGCTGGGCCACTGCGGCAGAGAAGTATGTTGCTCCAACTTTCTCAATCAGTTCAGCCCTGTTTCTATAAAAATGGCAAAAGAACAGAGTTTATCCCTGAATCCTGTTATGATTTCAGGTCTCTGCGGAAGGCTTATGTGCTGCCTTAAATATGAATATGAGGTTTACAGAAAAATAAAATCAGAACTGCCTCCCCCCGGCAGTGAGATCACTCTACCTGAAGGAAAGGGTATTATTATAGATATAAATGTTCCCAGAAGTATAGTAATAGTAGAACTTCCAACTTCTGTAAGGGTAGACGTAATGTTCGAAAGAGTCAAAGAACTTGAAAAAGAAGGGAAAGTATTGAGAGCCAGAGACACATATTCAGAAGATAACATGGAAGATCTGGATATTGAAGACGAAACAGAATTTGGTAATATTTACTGAAAAACCTTCATTGTTCACTGTTTCCAGAACAGGAGGAGTAATATTCAGGCATTCCGGCGAGAGGTATATGCTGAGATATTAAAAACCCAGCATATTGGTCATTGTTTCTCTGACAAGATTGAAGGCAAGACTCAGATAAGAATTGGCTGTTTCTTCCATCTGTAAACCTGTTCTTAAATGCTGTGTATCTTTATCTGCAAAATACAGCCTTAATTCAGTAAAAGTCTGATCATAGTGCTCGAAGGCCATTCTGGCAGCCCTGACAGGTTTTTTCATAACTTCCTGAACCTGGGGAGATATGACCATTTGATCTAAACTATCGAGGTTTTCGTTAATTTCTTCCTGAAAATCATCTATTGTTTCCAGCAAATCTTCTTCAGGTACTGTACCTTCTATAACTCCCTGGACAATTTCTTTTAATTGAGCCAGAGAACCCAGTCTCAGAGGAAGCAATGTTCCATCTTCCGGTATAACCAGTTCCACTTCTTCTTCTTCTTCTTCTTCATAATCATCATCGAGACCGAGTTCTTCATCAATCTGTGCTAAAAGATCCTTTAAATTTGCATCACTATCCGTAGGAAAGGGAAAGCCGCATTCTTCACAACTGCTTACACCATCTTTATTATCGTAGCTACATTGAGGACAGGTCATAACAAATCATTCCTTTAATCTTCCTTATCCTGTTCCGGTTCCATGTCTTTGGGGAACTGGAGATCTTTGGTAAAATCACTTGGCTTCAGGTTATCAAGAAATTCCTTGAATTTTTTACGTTCCTGTTCTTCTGCAACTTTATCTACTACTGTTTCCTCAAGAACTATCCTTTCGGAAACAAATATAGGAGCTTTAACTCTGAGCGCCAGAGCTATACTGTCACTTGGCCTTGCATCTATCTCTACAACTTCATTATTTCCAAGTTCAATAATAATCTTGGCATAAAAAGTATTATCTTTAATATCATGAATTATTATTTTCTGAACTTTCCCTTTCAGGGAATCTATTATAGATTTCATTAAATCATGAGAAAGAGGTCTTGGCACCTCTGTTCCTTCAAGTGCAAGAGCAATAGCAGTAGCCTCAAAAGGCCCGATAAGTATGGGAAGGTATCTTTTCCCCTCTACATCTTTGAGCACAATAACAGGATCATGAGTTAACAAATCAATACCTAACTTATCAACCTGCATTCGCCTCATAAGATCAACTCTCTTCTTTATTAAATTATCGTGACGCGTGACGCATGACACGTGACGCGAAGAGTACATATAACATTCAAACTGCAGTTGATGCAGATTATATTCTATTAAAATTAATTATATTATCAATACTCTTTTTAACTCTAACCTATTATAACAATCCAAAAGTTATATTGCAAGCATAATATAAGAACATTTATATGTAAGGATAGTGTTTTTTTTAAGACAGGTAGATTCACTTCATCTGGAAATTGCACTTAATTTTGTAAATCTATTAATTAGTGAAACGTGAATAGTGAATAGTAATTAAAATAACGTTTTTTTCACTTTTCAATTTTCACTAACAACCATGACCGGCTCGGTCACAACTAAGTATGAGAATTTTTTCCTCCCGTCACGCGTTACGCGTTACGCGTCACGATTCTCATATAAAACCACTGCATAGCATTACCGATGTCACTTGAATTTGCAAAAAAATCATAATATTAAGTATAATTTTAAAAAAACTCTTGCTTTATCAATTTAAATATAGTATAATGTTCCACATTACGGGCTCCGTTGAGCGGAGGTGGCGGAATTGGTAGACGCACTAGGTTGAGGGCCTAGCGGACATTGCGTCCATAAGGGTTCAAGTCCCTTCCTCCGCATTAAAAAAAACTCTTGACAGAAGAGAGTTTTTAGTATAATATAATATGTCTGGAAAGGGCGAATAGCTCAGCTGGCAGAGCGCCTGCTTCACATGTAGGAGGCCACAGGTTCAAGTCCTGTTTCGCCCACGAAAATTAAATATAATCCGGGGTGGTAGTGCAGCTGGCCTAACACATCTGACTGTCACTCAGAAGACCGCGGGTTCGAATCCCGTCCACCCCGCCAGTATGTTAGCCGAGATAGCTCAGCAGGTAGAGCAACGGACTGAAAATCCGTGTGTCCCCAGTTCAATTCTGGGTCTCGGCATTTTTTAAATGTTTTTATCCTGCGGGAGTAGCTCAGCTGGTAGAGCATCGGCTTCCCAAGCCGAGTGTCGCGGGTTCGAATCCCGTTTCCCGCTTGACTCTATCAGATGATAGGGCATATGGCGACATAGCCAAGCGGTAAGGCAGAGGTCTGCAAAATCTCCATCCCCGGTTCAAATCCGGGTGTCGCCTTGAGCATCGGGCGCTTAGCTCAGGGGAAGAGCACTACCTTGACACGGTAGGGGTCAGTGGTTCAAATCCACTAGCGCCCATTATTTTTAGCAGTCATCAGTCAAAATCTTTTACAAATATATATGCCATCAGGACAGACCGTGTCTGTCCTGATTTATTTTGTGAGAAAAATTTTCTTGCAAAAGAAGCAATATAAAACTATAATAGCAGTTAATTATAGTTGGTTTCATAACTATCCGTAAATAATAACCTCGTAATGCGTAAAGCGTAAAGCGTGATGCGCAGAGATTAAACCCGTGACGAGTCACGGGTCACGACCACTTTTTTAAGCAGTTATGAAATACACCCGGTAACTGGCTGCTGATTGCTATATTTCGAAAGGAGAGAGATTAATTGGATCAAATAGAATTAATACTGTATGAAGGAACAAAAAAACAATTTCCTAAAGGTATAAAAGGAACGGATTTATTAAAAGAGCTGGACAAGAAAATCACAAAAGGAGTCATTGCTATAAAATTAAATGATAAATTACTGGATCTCGGCAGTTCCATTGAAGAGGATGGAACTATAAAACTTATCACTGCAGAAGATCCGGAAGGCCTTGACATATACAGACATAGTACTGCCCATATAATGGCCCAGGCAGTAAAAGATATTTATCCCGATGTAAAAATAACCATAGGCCCTACTGTAGAAAACGGGTTTTATTACGACTTTGACAAAAAAGTTCCTTTTGTTCCTGAAGATCTGGAAAAAATAGAAAAGAGAATGAAAGAAATAATAAAAGAAAATCTTCCCATAAAGAGAAAAGTTCTGACAGCCGATGAAGCCGTAAAATTTTACATGTCCGTCGGCGAAACTTATAAAGTAGAAGTCATAAAAGATCTGGGAGAATCTCATGTAAGTCTTTACGAGCAGGGGAATTTTACAGATCTCTGCAGAGGTCCTCATGTGCCTTCAACAGGCAGAATAAAAGCCTTTAAACTCTTAAAAATTGCCGGAGCCTACTGGAGAGGTGATGAAAAAAACCAGATGCTTCAGAGAATTTACGGCACTGCTTTCTCTTCAAAGGAAGAACTCAATGAGTATCTGAAAAAACTGGAAGAAGCAGCAAAACGGGACCACAGGAAACTCGGCCCTGCCCTGGGACTATATAATACATTCGATGAAGCAGGCCCGGGAGTCATATTCTATCCTCCTAAAGGTGCAATACTTAGAACCATCCTGGAAGATTTTATGAAAAAAGAGCACTATAAAAGAGGTTATGATATGGTCATGACACCCCATCTTCTCAGAGGAGAACTGTGGGAAACATCAGGACACAAAGGATTTTACAGAGAAAATATGTATTTTGTACCTGTAGATGAGCAGGAATATGTATTAAAACCCATGAACTGCCCCGGCCATGTACTGATTTACCGGAGTAAAGTAAGGAGTTTCCGCGACCTGCCTGTAAAGTTTTTCGAACTCGGTACTGTTTACAGATATGAAAAATCAGGAGCCCTTCACGGACTTCTCAGGGTAAGAGGCTTTACCCAGGATGATGCCCATATATTCTGCAGAGAAGACCAGCTGGATGAAGAAATTCTGAAAGCATTCAGGTTTGCTATTGATATTAACCGTACCTTCGGCTTCCATGATTTCTATGTAAAACTCAGTACAAAACCTGAGAAATATATAGGAAGTGATGAAATATGGGAGAAAGCAACCGGATCTATCAGAAAAGCTCTGGAAACAGAACAGGTTGACTATGCCATAGATGAAGGAGAAGGAGTTTTTTACGGCCCCAAAATAGACATAAAACTGAGAGACAGCCTTGGAAGAGAATGGCAGAGTTCTACTATTCAGGTAGATTTCAACCTTCCTGAAAGATTTGACCTGAAATATGCAGGCTCCGACGGAAAATTACCGAGACCAATTATGATTCATAGAGCACTTCTCGGTTCCTTCGAAAGGTTTACAGGATGTCTTATAGAACATTACGGAGGGGCCTTCCCTCTCTGGCTGTCACCGGAACAGGTCAGAATACTTCCCATTACAGATAAACATATTCCCTATGCAGAAAAAATCGCACAAAAACTTCAGGCCAGAGACATAAGACTGGAAGTAGATAAAAGGAATGAAAAAACAGGCTATAAAATCAGGGAAGCCCAGATTAATAAAATACCCTATATGATAATAGTGGGAGACAGAGAAACGGAAACTGAAACACTCTCGGTAAGGTCCAGAGATAAAGGTGATGAAGGTTCCATGGGTGTTGAACAGTTTATAGAGAGATTATTTGATGAAATAGGAAAGAAAATTTAGGGTCATCAATAGTGTATTTCATAACTTAGGGGTTGTAAAAAAATAACCTTATCATATTTACAATCGTAACGCGTGACGTGTAACGCGTCACGCGAGGAGAAAAACCATAATTTGCCAGAGTTATTTTCTTACAGTCCCTTATTAGAATTTAAGTTATCGTGACGCGCGTGACGCGTGACGGGTTTATATCTCTGCCTGTTACGCGTTACGCATTACGAATAGTTATGAAATTAACTATAATTCATCATTTACCCGTATAAAACTATGAAAACTTTTATAACAAATAGCCCTGAGGAAACATACCTTATGGGAGAAAAAATAGCTTCTCTTTTAAAAAGCGGGGATACAGTGGCTTTTACCGGGGAACTCGGTGCCGGTAAAACATGCCTTATCAAAGCTATATGTACAGGTCTCGGTGTAAAAGAAAATGTATCCAGCCCTACCTTTACCCTCATACAGGAATATAAGGGCATATTACCTGTTTATCATTTCGATCTGTACAGGCTTAAAGAACATGATCTGTATGATCTGGGTTACTGGGAATATTTCGAAAAAGACGGTATATGTCTGATAGAATGGGCAGACAGAGCTTCAGATTTACTTCCGGAAACATCTATCAGAATAAATATTGAATATATAGATGATATTACACCTGAGAATTTTTCCAGAAGAAAAATAACCGTTAATGGCAGAGAAGAATTTTTAGAAAAGTTAGTGAAGAGTGAGTCGTGAAGAGTGAACCTGCCCATTACGCGTAACGCGTGACGCGTCACGCGTCACGCTTATAACGCATCACGATTATAAGGATTATAAAATCTATGAAAATACTTGGTTTTGATACGGCAACAAACTGGTGCAGTATAGGACTTACAGATGGTGAATCTCTAATAGGAGAATGGACAGTACGCTGTAAAATGACTCAGCTTACACGGCTTATACCGGGGATAAAAATGCTTCTTGAAGCGAAAGATGTCAGACTTTCAGACCTTGCCTGCATAGCAGTCACGAAAGGGCCCGGTTCCTTTACAGGTGTCCGACTGGGACTCGTTACAGCCAGAACTCTTTCACAGGTTACATCTATAGATTTAACCGGAGTAAATTCCCTTGAAGTCCTTGTATATCAACTGGGTATGAAGGACGGAATCACTGTACCTCTTTTAGATGCCCGTAAAGGTGAAGTTTATGCCGGTTTTTACAGATGGAAAGATAATAAAATAATAAACATAAAGGAAAGCAATCTTTATAAACCATCTGATCTGGCATCTGAAATAAACATTCTGAATGAACCCTGTAATTTCACAGGTCATGAAATAATCCATTACAGGGATGATATTACAAAAACCCTGAAGGTTCCTTTCAGATGGGCTCCGGACATTCATGGCATCATAAGAGGCAGTTCTGTAGCTTTATTAGGAAGGGAGCAGTTAATGGACGGCAGAAAGGACTCGTGCCTGAACCTTGAACCTGTCTATATAAGGCCTCCTGATGCTAAAGTTAAAAAGGAGAAACTGTGAACAGTGACCTGTGACGGGCGAAAACTTCACCTGTCACGAGTCACACGTCATGTGTCACGCCTATGGACTGGACAATAGAGCCAATGGAAACATCCCAACTCTCTGAAGTGATGGAACTTGAAAAAAGAACCTATCCGGATTCCATATGGCCTGCCTCGCTTTTCTTCTGTGAAATAAATTTGAACCCTTCCGGCATATACTTCGTTGCTCTCAAAAATGGTAAAGTCATAGGTTATGCAGGCATGTGGTTAAAAATGCGACAGTCTCATATTACTACTGTAGTTGTAGATGAAAACCATAGAGGTAAAGGGACAGGCATGTCTCTTGTGATAAAACTCCTCAGAGAGGCTATACAACATAAAGCAAGTCATTCAATACTGGAAGTAAAAAAATCCAACAGAGCAGCAATAAAACTATATAAAAAACTCGGTTACAAGGAAATAGGTATCAGAAAAAATTATTATCTGGAAGATAAAGAAGATGCTGTAGTCATGTTTCTGGAAAATCTCAAAGGACAAAGCGTTAAAGAAACACTTGAACGGTTATCAGTTACTCGGAGGTAAAATATGTATATACTCGGTATAGAAACATCCTGTGACGAGACATCTGTAGCGGTAATGGAAGACGGAAAACATATAAAATCCCATATAATTGCTTCACAGATAGAATTTCATCAGAAGTACGGAGGTGTTGTTCCTGAGATAGCTTCAAGAAAACATCTGGAATTTATAAATCCTGCAATAGAAAAGGCCGTTAAAGAGGCCAATATAACCTGGAAGGATCTGTCTCTTGTATGTGTAACAAACGGCCCGGGCCTTGTAGGTGCTCTGCTGGTAGGAGTATCTGCAGCCAAAGCTATCTCCTACAGTCTGAATGTGCCCCTTATAGGAGTAAATCACCTGGAAGGGCATATAGCAGCAAATCTTTTAAAGGAAGATGTGCCGCCCTTTCCCTGGATCTGTCTCATTGTATCGGGAGGACATGTAAATCTTATAGAAATAAAGGATTTCGGCAGTTATGTATCACTGGGTACAACAAGAGATGATGCAGCGGGAGAAGCCTTTGATAAAATTGCAACAGTACTCGGATTACCTTATCCGGGGGGACCACAGATAGAAAAAATTGCTCTCCGGGGAAATCCGCAGGCAATACGTTTTCCGAGGGCCTATCTGGAAAAAGATTCCTTTGATTTCAGCTTCAGCGGACTCAAAACTGCTGTTATATATTATATTAAAGAACTGAAAAAAGATTCTAAAGAAATACCTCTGGCAGATATAGCTGCAGGGTTTCAGTATGCTGTAGTAGATATTCTGTCAAGTAAAGCCATCAGAGCAGCAGAGAAAAGATCCTGTGAAACCCTTGCTCTGGCGGGCGGTGTGGCCTGTAACGGAGCTCTCCGGGATTTAGTCCGAAAAAAATCAGAAAAAAAAGCTATTCATCTGATTTATCCGCCTCCCGTACTGTGTACAGACAATGCCGCCATGATAGCCTGTGCCGGATACTATAAATATTTAAAGGGAGAAATAAGTAATCTGGAACTGGATGTTTTCCCTAATATGGAACTTTGAACGGATTAAAGGATAAATTTGTACTTATCAAGAATATTATATGCACAACTACTTGCTGACCTGAGCATAAGCATGTAATAAAAGTTTTCCTCCCGTCACGCGTTACGCGTTACGAGAGCAAATATGTATTATTTATGCTCACTACAGTAAGTAGATTGCTGATAAAATAATTTCTGAAAATTTATAAACAGTGAAGGTATATAGCGGGCAGTGAGTAAATCACTCACTACTCACTGAAGGCCATGACCGTCCGGTCACAACGAAGAATGAGAATTTGTTCCTCCCGTAACGCGTTACGATTCTCATATAAATAAAGGTGAGGTGTATAAGCACATGATAACAAATCCCCTGCCTATAAAAAAAATTGTGTTCTACAAGCATGGAATCGGTTTTTTCGAAAGAAGCGGTAAACTGTCAGGACAGAAAAAGGTAACCTTAAGCTTTAAAAAGAAAGATATGAACGATATACTCAAGAGTCTTGTAGTAATAAACAAAAATCCCGAAGGTAAGGTACTTGGCATCTCATATGATACACAGGAAGATGCAGAAGTGATAATAAAAGAAAAATCCATTAACCTGGGCAAAGAAAAAAGTTTAAGGGATTTACTATGTGCTTTACGGGGCTATAATATAACACTTAACGTTAAAGGCGAAAAAATTTCAGGTACTGTAGCAGGAATAGATTACAGTGAAGAAAGAAGAGATTTTTCCCGTAATGTTTTATCACTCTATATAAATGATAAAAAACAGGTTCTTACCTATCCTCTGTCGGAGATCAATGATTTCCTGATAAATGACCCTGTAGCAGCCGGAGATCTTACTTTTTTTCTGGAAAAGAGTATAGGAGAGAGAAAAAAAGATGAAAAATTTGTTACATTACTCCTTGACGGAGACGAGCATGATCTTTCAATAAGTTATATAGCATCGGCTCCTATATGGAGAGTAAGTTACAGGCTCATACATAACTCGAAGGAAAATAGAGGATATATCATGGGATGGGGTATAATCAACAATACAATGGAAGAAGACCTTGAAAATGTTGAAATCGTATTAACCACAGGATTGCCTGTTTCCTTTACCTATGATCTCTACAGCCCCAAAACACTTGACAGGCCTCAGATAAAGGATGAAGCAAGACAGATGACGGCAGTTATTGAACATGATATGAAAAAGAAAGACCAGACAGCAGGTACCATGAAAATGCCTGTGTCTAAAGTTATAGCTGATACAGGCGAACTCTGTTCCATCCACGAGCAGAAGGCAGATTTATTCGATAGCACCAAAAAAACCACAACACTCACAAAGGGAGAAAAAGAAAGCCAGTTTTTCAAATATACTGTCTCCAACCCTGTTACCATAAAAAGAGGACAGTCTGCCATGGTACCGATACTGACCTATAGCTTCGATTGTTTAAAAGAACATATATACACTGCCAGAAAAATGGAAAAAAACCCCTACCTTACACTGAGTTTTAAAAATAAAAGTCCTTATGTATTCGGTCGCGGGCCTGTTACTATATTAGAAGATTCTTCCTATATAGGTGAAGCTATAATACCATTCATATCCAAAGAACAGTATGTAAGACTTCCCTATGCCGTAGATGTGGAAGTAACCGTAAAGGAAGAATTCAGCGAATACGATACCTTTAATAGTTTTGTTTTCATAGAGAACAGTGCCGGTAATTACCTGTTTTACAAAGAAGTATACCACACATCGGAAACACTTTATTCGGCAAATAACAGCAGTTCTGAAGAAGTAAACCTTATTATAGAACATACTCCTTACGGTCATGGCTATGAACTATATGAAACACTGGAACCGGTAGAAAAAACTGATAATTACATAAGATGGAAAATTATTCTTCCGCCGAAAAATTTCCAGATTTTAAAAATAAGAGAAAGAAAAAAAATACATAGAAATGAATATTACAACAATCTTTCTATGGAAAAATTATCCCAGTGGTTTAAAAATCATTGTATGGATGAAATAATTTACAATAGATTAAGTGATATATATGTATTTTTTGAACAGATAAGAGAGATAGAAAAATGGAGAGAAAAACTGGAACAGGACAGGAAACAGATACTTGAAAAACAGACATCTTTTCGAGACCAGCTTCAGGTTCTGGGAGACAGAGGCGATGAAGGTACATTAAGAAAAAGATATATAAAAAACATGGAAAATCAGGAAGACAGACTCGAAGAGATAAATAATGAAAAAGAAAATCTGGCAAAAAAACTTTTTGAACTGAAGAAAAAAATAGATCAGGCTGTAGCCGAACTGGCAAGAGAACAGAAACAGTAAGCAATTACCAGTAACCGGTTACCGGTAATCACAACTGGTGCTGATAATTATTTCATCGGGCTATAGTCGTGACGCGTGACGCGTAACGCGTGACGTGAGGAGACAGGATCACACATTATCCGGTGTTGTATTTATCGCTGGAAGCACCCGGACAGTAAAAGTGATTAAACGGTCACTGATATGGAGAATTTAATACATGACTTTATCAGAAGGAATAATCCTGAAAAGCCGGTATAAAATAATAAAGAAGATAGGCGGAGGAGGGTACGGACAGGTATATCTTGCTGAAGATACTCTTAAAGAATCCTTATGGGCAGTAAAGGAAATGGATGTAGAAGATCTTTCAGATAAAGACAGAACCGAGATAAGAGAACAGTTCTGGTTCGAAGCCAAAATACTTGTCAAATTATCTCATCCCCAGTTACCGAAAATAGAGGATTTTTTTGAAGATAATGAAAAATATTATATTGTAATGGAATATATAAAAGGTAAAGATTTATTCGATATAATAAAACTTTCTTCAGAGCCCTTCCCTGTCGAAGAGGTGACACAATGGGTAATAAAGGTATGTAATGTTCTGGAATATCTTCACAAACAGAAACCTCATGCAGTAATTTTCAGAGATTTAAAGCCGGAAAATGTCATGTTGTCAGATAAGGGAGAAATAAAATTGATAGATTTCGGCATATCAAAATTATTTGACATAAACAGACATACCAGAAACTACGCTAAAGCTGCGTCTCCTTATTTTTCATCTCCCGAACAGTACGGAGGAAAGACAACTGATACAAGGAGTGATATTTTTTCGCTCGGAGCTACAATGTATTACATTTATACAGGTAATTTTCCTGTAGATGCAATAGAAAGAGCTATTAATGAAATTCCCATGTCCCCTCCGAGCAATGTGAACAATAAAATCCCTGAAAAACTTGATAATATAATCCTGAAAGCCATGGAATTAAATAAAGAGAATCGTTATCAAACGGTGGAAAAGCTCAGAGAAGATTTGCTTGCCTGTATCCCCGCCGGTGAGAAAGCCAGAGACTCCAAAAAAATCTGTCCGAAATGTGACAGAGAAAATCCTTACATGTCCAGGTTCTGTGGAAGATGCGGTCTGGCTCTGTTCGAGATGTCAGAAGAACCGAAAATCACAACCGACCTGGAAGAAAAAATCAAATCAGTACCTGAAAAAAAGACTGTCTATCAGGGAAACAGGTTTATTTTCATTCACGGGTCAGACGAAAATCCTGTAAGGATACTAAAAAAACCACGTAAGTCAGAAGAATATAATGAACAAATGATTACCGAAAACGCCATAATATCTGCATATCATTATTCTGTAAAGACTTCACTATGTATTCCGGAAGAAAGTCATATTATACCTTTAAAACAATATTTTATAAGTACCGATAAAAATATATACCTGTCCTGTGAGGAAATCAAATTATTTTCCTTCAGCCCCGGCTTAAAAGGTGAGAAATTAAGTATTATCTTACAAGGCAGAGATAAAAAAGAAATATTTTATGAAGATACAATAGAACTTGATGAAGAAGGGATCTCCTGTAAAGTTCTGCCTCCTCATAAAGAAGGAGAGTATATTCTGACAATAACAGGCGGCACTGTTCTGGAAGAAATAGTTTTAAATATTTATGACACACTGCCTCTGTTGCTGGATATAGACCTTAAATATTACAGACTGGATACAAACACAGAGGAAGGAAATTCGCTCACTATAGATTTATATGTATCAAGAGACGGTTTGCCTTTCAACGGATTATTAAAGCTTCTTCTTTTATGTAATAATACCCTCATAGTAACCCTGAGGCCTGACATAGAAGAAGGGAGATTTAATTTTAAATTTAACACATGTAATGATAGAGGGCCATTTATTTTAAAAGGAGAAGGGGCCGGAACGTTTCAAGTGTTTATTCCTGCCAGAGAAAAAGAAGAAAAACATATAAATATCGGAAATTACTTTGAAATCGCCATGGCGGAATTACCTGGCAGAACAGACAGAGGCATTTTCTATAAAAAATCCGCAATTACCGGTAATATCATAGAATTCCAGGAACTTGAAGGAGAAAAAGGAAGGATAAAAGTTCTTGATGACCTGAACATCATGGAGATAGCAGTAATTAATCCTTTTAACGGAGAAAGCAATATATATGATTTTAATAACATATCAAAACATTCTCTTTTAGAATTTCAAAGTTATACACCTTATAGCCTGGTGCATATAGGGACATGGACAGATCAGCCATGGGAAACGTCTGGAATAATTATAAGCCCCTTAAAATTATCTCCATCTATTAATGTCACACAGAAAGCTGTTCCTGGAGAAGAGGTAGAAATTATAATTGAAACAGACGGAATGTCACGGTGTCTCCTCATGGTAACAGACATAGAAATCCAGGTTTCTCCGATATTACGCAAGATTACACGTGATCTCTATTATAATATCAGTCAAAATATAGAGTCGGAACAGGCCGGCAAAGAGGATAACATGGATAAATATCATGCAGAACCTCTTATTAAAGACAGAGACGGAGAAATTACATATGTAGATTTATTCACTGTTGACATAACGGCAAAAAAAGTAATAAAAATGCCGAAAAAACCGGGATTATATCATATTTATTCTTATATTTCAAAAGATTCGGATTTTATGCTCTTACACAGAACATTGATTCTTGAAGAGAATATATTTATAGAATTTGACCTGCCCAGAATGATGAACAGAGACGATAAGATTACAGGCAAAATTTATTTTTCCTCTCCTGCAGATGCAAATCTCCTGATAACCACATGCAGTGATTATTTTGAAGGAACAGTTTCCGGTACAGGTTCTACAGAGTTTGAAGTATATCATGCCGGAGATATAACAGGTGAGCTTTCATCAGGCAGTAAATGCTGGAAGGTTACACACAGGATTTTACCGGGAGCCATAGAAAATACTACCTTCTCAGAGATAAGTTTACTGCAAAAAGGAGAAACTGTGGAAGGAGAAAACATCACAGTATATCCCGGGAAGCAGCTACTGGTAAGGTGTATAGAAGCAATACAGAATTTTCCGATGGAATCATCGGAAGTATTGAGCAGTAAACTTGCTGCAAAGGCCTTGAAGTATAAGCTGCTGTTACAGAATGATATAAGCGGCGATTTAAAAGAACTGGAAGGTGACATAAATTCAGGTCTGACCATGCTGAATTTATTCATTAATGACGGACTTTTCTCATTATGGGAAGGAAGTAAGCCTTCAATAGATGTTTCCATAAAAATAATGAGTACTATGAAGGTTTTTCTGACAGTTCCCTTTCCTATGGCTCACAGATTGATAGAAACCTGTACGAACGTTCTTTTAAGTAAAGGGGTAAGAAAATATTCCCTTTCCGTTTTAAATTCCAGATTTATGCCTGTGTCGGGTAAAATAGAGAATCCAATTTTAACATATCTTTATGGCCCTCAGTCCACGAAAGGACAGATGGCAGAACTCATTAAACTTCTTGCATTAAAAGACGGAGACAGCTATTACTGGAAAGGAGATGATTTCTGGGGAGGTAATCTGGAAGCTACCTGTTATGCCATTAAAGTTATGTATATCTGTAAAGAAGAAGATTTTTTTAACAGAGGGTTAAAATTCATTCTGAAACACTTAAAAAATGAAACTCTTAACTCTACATCTGATACCCTTTCTTTCATAGAATTACTATGGGAAAGTAATCTGAACGGAAGCTCTTCATGTCTTGTAGACGGTAAATTAACAACAGAGACGGTCATAGTCCAGGGTAACATAGAAGCTATTGATAACAGGCTTATATTAAAAAAAGACAGGGAAGAACAGATAAATTACCTGGAAAAAACAAAAAAATTTCCTTTATCTATTGATGTTGTACCTGCCAGAGCTATTATCGGAGAAGCAATCTCAATAATAATAAAGCCCAGGATCAAAACCGTCTGTCCTGTGGCAAAAATATTTCTTCCCGGCAACATGGATCTTCTGGAAATTACACCCGGTATTCAGTCTGTTACATTACCGATAATAACAGAAAATCTGGAAATAAAAGCTCTGGCTGTCAGAAAAGGAAAAGGGAAAATACATGTTGTTATAGAAGATTTTTACAAACCTGACTACTGCGGCTACGGAGAAAGTAATGAGATTATAATAAGTGAACAGTGAGTGGTGAAACCACCCGTCACATGTCACGATTCAGAGAAAGGAGATTATCATGAACCTGTCACAGAAAACGTCTTTATTTGAGCAGTTCGAAAAAACATGTTTAAAATTTCTTTCAAAAAATATAACAGAAGAAGAATTCATGGAACAGGTAGAAAAATTCAAACCTGCACTGGCAGAAAGAGAGAAAAAGAATCTTGATTATCTTGCAACACTGGAAAATAATATCGGGAAAGAACAGGCAGGGGAACTGCGTTTAATTTTCATTGAAGGTATAAAAGAGTACAGGCACGCAATAGAAACACTGGAAGCATATTTTACAGACAAAAATAAGGACCATGTTGATCAGGGGTTAACCGGGGCCACAGGCGCAGATAAGAAAATTGTGTACTATCAGCAAAAATTACAACAACATGATATAGACTCTGCAGAAGAAGATTTCGACATGCAAAAGAAACCAAAAAATATTTTTAAAAACCTTACACATAATATATACATACAGACACATATTCAATCACCTTATATGCTTGTAACTCCGTCAAAATCACCTTCTCCGGCAATAAAAGCTGCTGTTGAGAAAAAGATTACTGCCGATCAACTGTCTCATATAGCAATTTTTGACAGATTAACAGAGGAAGCTCTGGAAGACATAGCCACAGTGGTAGAATATAAAAAACTTCCTGAACATTCAGTAATCTTTAAAGAACAGGATCTCGGGAAAGAGATATATATAATTAATTCCGGCAGAGTATCAATAAGGAAAAGTCTCGAACAAAAAGGTGAAAAAGAAGAAGAACTTGTAATACTCGGGAAAGGTTCAATAATAGGAGAAATGGCTGCACTGGACGGCAGTCCCCGTTCTGCATCAGCAGTTGTAGTGCTTGGAGATGCAGAAGTATTCAAAATTCCTATTCAAAATTTTATGAATCTCCTGATGAAATATCCTGCAATAAGTATTAATTTAAACAAAATTTTCTGTAAAAGACTCAGAGAAATCAACGGAAAGTTAATGGAACATTTATGAGCAGTGAGCAGTGAGCAGTGACCAGTGACCAGTGAGCCGTAGGGGCGACCACAGTTCGCCCGGTACCCGGTGAAAAGACGCATCACCCGTAACGCATCACGCGTTACGCGTTACGCATTACGCATCACCCATCACTCATCACGATTGAAACTACTTTAATTTCTTCATAGAAGCCACCAGTGACAAAATTATTATGGTAAGCACATAAGGCATTGTAAGTAATAATTCATGGGGGAAATTATAGCCAAGAGCCTGTAATCTTAACTGAAAAGCATCTGCAAGACCGAATATTAAAGCACCGGCCATGACATAAAAAGGCTTCCATCTACCGAATATAACACAGGCAAGTGCTACAAAACCTCTTCCCGCTGTCATATTATCTACAAATACCCCCAGATCTAGGACAAGAAATGTTCCGCCAAGCCCGGCCATCATACCTCCCAGTGTAACACAGATATATCTTGTAAAACAAACATTTACACCCATTGAAGATGCGGCAGCAGGATATTCTCCTGATGCTCTGATTTTCAATCCGTAGTTTGTCCCGTATATAATAAGATAGGAGAACAGTACAAGAAAAAATGTTATATAAACAAGCATGTTCTGATCAAATAAAATCTCTCCTGCCAGAGGAATTTTATGTAAAAAAGGAATAGGTACAGGGGGTAACGTTTTTATCTCAGGAGGCATCATAGTAATACCAATAATTATTCTGAAGGAAAAAGCCGTCAGGCCCATAGAAAATAAATTTAATATAATACCGCATGCAATCTGATTTGCCTGGAGTGTTATACAGAGAAAAGCCATAATAAATCCCATAAAAGCTCCTGCAACCATACCGGACATTATTCCGAGAAATATATTTCCCGTATAATAGGTGCCAATAAATCCTGCCAGACATCCCGTCAACATAATACCTTCCAGTCCTATATTAATAATACCGGAAAGCTCGGAATATATTTCTCCTATTGCTGCAAGAACTACAGGCGTAGCCATTCTGATTGATGCCGAGAGTAAACCTGTTATAAATGCTATTGTAAAAATCTGTTCTGCCATAATCTGATTAACTTCTTTTCTAAAATCTCATTTCCGAGTATAAAAATTACCATCATTGCTTCTATAATACTTACAAGGGAAGACGGAATGCCGGTATTTCTCTGCATAAAACCTGCTCCTATCTCAAGAGATGCAAAAGCAATTGCCGAGATAATAACACCGGCAGGGTGAAGTCTGCCAAGGAGTGCAATAATGATAGCAGTATATCCGTATCCGGGAGATATACCATCAAGTAATCTGTGATGAACTCCGCATACTTCCCCCATCCCGGCAAGTCCGCACAGACCGCCACTTATACATGCAGTAATCAGTAACGTAGCAGATACATTTATTCCTCCGTAAAAAGCGGCTCTGGCACTGGCTCCGGCAACTCTGATATTATACCCCGTAACAGTCTTGCTGAATAAAAAATAAATTATTACGGAACATAAAATCGCAATTATTATACCGGAATGTAATCTGGTTCTGTCCATAATAACAGGCAACACTGCTCCTGAATAAATCTCCGGTGTCTGAGGAAGATATCCGTAACTGTCCCGAAAAGGGCCGTGACAGACATAACTGGCAATATATATGGCAATATAATTCATCATCATTGTAAGAATAACTTCATTGATATTCAGGACAGCTTTCAGTAATCCGGGGATAAAAGCCCAGAAAGCGCCTGCAATAAAACTGATTGGAATCACAAATAAAAAAGAGGAATCCCATTGAATAAGAATACCTGTTACAGCTGCCGCCGCCGCACCTGTATAAATCTGCCCTTCTGCCCCTATATTCCAGAATCCTCCCCTGAAGGCCACAGACACACCGAGTCCTGCGAGTATGAGAGGTATAGCCTTTACTAATATCTCGGCCATTCTCTCATAACTGGTAAAAGCGCCTTTAAATATTGCAATGAATACATTGACAGGACTGGCACCTGCTATGGTTATAAGAATAGAGGAAAAAATAAAGGTAAGGACTATGGATAAAAAGATATTAAATACTGGTATAAATAAAGTTATGTCAATTTTTTTTAACATGTTAATCATCATTTATGCGTAATGCGTAACGCGTAACGTGTGACGCGTGACGGGTGTTTTAGCCCTTCACTGCTCCCCGGTCACTGAAAATACTCCTGCCATAAGGAAGCCTACATTCTCTACGGTGGCCTCACCCTGCGAAAGCTGTCCGACGATTTTCCCTTTATACATAACGCCTATAGTATCACTCAATGAAAATATTTCATTTAAATCGGTAGAAATAAGGAGTATGGCTGTTCCTCTGCGACGGGCATCCAGCAATACGTTATGAACATATTCTATAGCCCCCGGATCAAGTCCTCTCGTAGGATGAACTGCCACTATAAAAACAGGATTTTTAGATAATTCCCTGGCTATGATAAGTTTCTGCAAATTTCCTCCAGACAATGAATCTGCAAAAACTTTTGTACTGCCTGCCTTTATATCATATCTTTTAATGAGATCTTCTGTAAATTTATTAACCCTGACACGGTCTAACAGTATGTTCTTATAAAAAGAGGGGCATCCCAGGATGGCATTGTCTTCCAGATTAAAATTAACAACAGTACCTGTCAATCTCCTGTCTTCAGGTATATGAGATACATGGAGAGCATTTATCTGTCCCGGCGAAAAACCTGTTATGTTCAGATTATTTATAAATATCGTACCTCTTTTTATTTTTCTCATGCCTGTAAGAACTTCCGAGAGTTCCTTCTGTCCGTTACCGTCAACACCTGCTATACCAAATATCTCTCCCTGTCTTATAAGAAAACTTATATTCTCAATTGCCGGAAGTTTCCTGTCATCTATGGCCGAAATATTTTCCACAATGACAACAGGTGGTGATTTTTCATTTAACGGTGATTTTTCCATATGTAAAGATATATCACGACCAATCATCATTCTGGTAAGTAATTTTTCATTCACCTCACCGGTATTTACGGTATCGATCTTTTTACCATCCCTTAAAACTGTTACCCTGTGAGTTATATCCATTACTTCCTTTAATTTATGTGTTATAAATATTACTGAATGACCATTTTTGATTAACATTTTCAGTATAGAAAAAAAATCTTCACTTTCTTTCGGTGTAAGAACTGCTGTAGGTTCATCCAGAACGAGTATTTTTGCTCCGTAATAAAGGGTTTTTAATATTTCAACCCTCTGCTGCTCTCCCACAGAAAGCTGCCATATATAAGCATCAGGATCTATATTTAACCCGTACATATCTGACATGTGCCGTAACTTATTCTTAATGGACCTTAATTTAACAAAAGATAAAAGGGACGATTTCAGACCTGTAAGAATATTTTCAATTACCGTAAACGAAGGTACAAGCATAAAATGCTGATGAACCATTCCGATACCCAGATTTATAGCATTACATGGAGATTTTATTTTTACATGTTTGCCTTTAACATAGATTTCACCGTCATCCAATTCATACATACCGTAGAGTATTTTCATAAGAGTACTTTTACCTGCACCATTTTCCCCCAGAAGTCCATGAATCTCACCTTCTCTCAGAGAAAAATCTATGCAGTCATTGGCAATAACATTAAAAAAATGTTTTGTAATATGGTTCATATCTAAAATATTGCACATATTATATTATATTCCATACCCGTCAATAATAAACCTGTCATTTATAGAGTATTTTATAACAGGAGTTAGGCATTTTGTCATTGCGAGGAGCGGAGCGACGAAGCAATCCCAACAGTTTCTGTTGTAATGATGGGATTGCTTCGCTTCGCTCGCAATGACAGATTTTTCTGTATTTTTTACGTAAGTCCTGTTATAAGTTATTTATATGAGAATCGTCACGCGTAACGCGTGACGCGTGACGGGTTTAATTCCTTCGCATCACGACTCACTATGTGACGACAAGAAGGATTTTCAGTGATTTTGTAGAATAGAATAAAGACATAAATTTTTATGGAGGTAAGAGCAATCTTATGCAAAAAGGTGACAGACTCTGGTTCAAACAGAAAAAAATTTCCGGCACATTATACAATAATGGTATACTGATAGCCTGTAATCCTGACGATACAATGGATATAGATATTGGCATAACAGTACTTGTAGTTAAAGCAGACGATTTATTACAATCGGAAGGGTTAGAAGATTTAAACGGGATGAAGGTTATGTCAAACAGAAAACAGAGACGTTCCCTGCTTCCTTCTGCAGCCTGATATTATGAAATTACAATCTTATTTTATCATTCTTAATGAAATATTCAGACAGACATTTCTTACAAAATCCGACTATGATTTTATATGTACCTTTACAAGCAGCACTCATAAAACGTTTAAAACCATTAAAAACGAGCTCTATTACGATACAAATTTTATCTCTTCCATTGAAAAAAAATATTATCAAATAAGAGGTAAAAAATTGTCTCTTCTAAAATATGAAGAGTGGAATCGTTTATTGTATTATCTTATAAGGCTTATGAGACCTGAGACAATCGTAGAGACAGGGGTTTTTGACGGTATTACGACATCGTTTCTCCTGAAAGCTTTAAAGGAAAATAAAAAAGGTCATCTCTATTCCATTGACCTGCCTGCATACGAAACGATAAAAGGAAGCACACATAAAATGAGATTCACCACTCTGCCGGGAGCATGTGATGTGGGCTGGGTTATTCCTGCAGAATTAAAGGAAAGATGGACTCTTTACAAAGGTTCAAGCAGAGACCATTTAAAACCGCTCCTTGATAAACTCGGTCATACTGATTTTTTCCTTCATGACAGCCTTCATACTTATGAGAATATGCTCTATGAATATGAAACTGCCTGGCCATATATAAGTGAAGGAGGAATACTTGCCAGTGATGATATACTCTGGAACACAGCCTTCTATGAATTTGCCGGGAAAGTAAAAAGAGATTATCTGAGTAAATATCATTTCGGTATCTTAAAAAAATAATTAAAAAATCTTGCTTTTTAACAAAAAACATGATACAATTTATCTGTTTCGTTCAAGAAGAAGCCGTTCGCTTCTCTCCTTATAGCTATTGCTCTTAAGGAACAATATGTTGGATTTATTTTTTATGGAGAGATAAACGGCTTGAGCCGTTTTTTTTATTGATTAAATAGTCGAAGGGAGGTGTCAACCTGGTTCTATAAAAGGTTAATATTGACCTTCTAATTACAACCAGGGGAGACCATAGCTAAGAAATTAAGAATAAACGATCGAATTCGTACTAAAGATGTTCGTCTAATCTCCGATACAGGAGAACAACTTGGAATAGTTTCCATAGATGATGCAAAGCGTATTGCCGAAGAGAAATCTCTTGACCTTGTAGAGGTTTCTCCGACTGCAAAACCTCCTGTATGCCGTCTTATGGATTACGGAAAATTCAAATATCTCCAGAGTAAAAAAGACAGGGATGCCAGAAAAAAGACCAAAACAGTAGAAATGAAAGAAGTAAAAATGAGGCCCAAAATCGGTCTTCATGATTTACAGGTCAAAATAAAAATGGTAGGAAGACTGTTAGAAGAAGGGGATAAAGTAAAAGTTACCGTAATATTTCGCGGAAGAGAAGTTGCCTATACCGGTACAGCGACAGAACTTCTGGATAATATAGCTAAAGAAGTTGAAGCTTCAGGGGTTGTAGAATCAAAACCAAAATTAGAAGGTAAAAATATGGTTATGATTATGGCTCCTCAGGTAAAAAAATAAAGGCCTGCAATTCGATCAGGAATATAAGGGAGAATATAGCAAAGTTTTCAGTTATAAATACTGAATAATATAGTATGTGAAAAACATTTATAAAGATTATCAATAATAATGATAATCTATTATAATTCGTTTGATTAAAAAAAGAAAGGCAGGTGGGAAGGGTTTCAAGGAACTCTATAAAAAAATGCCGAAAATGAAAACCAAAAAAAGTGTATCAAAAAGGGTTAAAGCTTCAGGAAGCGGGAAATTAGTAAGAACCAGAGCATTCAGCGGATGCCACCATATACTTACCAAAAAAACCTCAAAAAGAAAAAGAAAATTCAGAAAAGCTGCACTGGTCAGTGCCCCTGATACAAAAAGGATAAAAAAATTAGTTCCCGGTATTTAGAGAGAGCATCACATAAGTTGTGTAAATATATATTTTTGCATATCCGGAAGAGATGTTTCCTTTCTATTAGAAAATTTGAAAGGCAGGTGGACCTTTAGGGGATCTAAAGGATAATTATGTCTAGAGTAAAACCAGGTAAGACGACCAGAAGAAAGCATAAAAAAATACTGAAACTCGCAAAAGGGTACAGAGGAGCAAGAAGCAGAAGATACAGATGTGCCAATGAAGCAGTATTACATGCCCTTACCTATGCTTACAGGGATCGTCGTACCAAAAAAAGGGACATGAGAAAACTATGGATTACCAGGATAAATGCAGCAGCCAGAATAAATGGTTTATCTTACAATAAATTTATGTTCGGCCTGAAAAAAGCCGGTATAAACATTAACAGGAAAGTACTGGCAGATCTCGCTATTACAGATAGTGTTGCCTTTGCCAAACTCGCTGAAACTGCATCCAGAGGACTGGAAAGTTAAATAATTTTGTTCCATAAAATAGTGAAGGGTATATTTAAAAACCCTTCACTATTTTATTTATAAACATATGATAACACGTCATGACAATCCAAGAATAAAACATCTTAAATCCCTGTTAACCACAAAGGGCCGCAAAAAAAATAAATCTTTCATAATAGAAGGATTTAAACTGTTCCAGGAAGCTTTAAATTCTGGCAGTCACATAGAGTGTTTTTTTTATAGCCCTGCCACACTTGAAGGCAGGGAAGGTTTATTCTTAAAAAACATAATAGAAAAAAATACTATAAATTCATGCCCTGTATCAGATCCCATTATGAATTCTTTATGCGACACAGTAAGTCCACAGGGATTGGTGGCTGTAATAAAAAAAGAAATTGATTATGCCGGAGAAATAGATTTTTCTGACCATATATGGCTCCTGGCATATGAAATTCAGGATCCCGGTAATCTTGGAACTATAATAAGAACAGCTGATGCGGCAGGGGTAAAAGGTATATTTTTAAGCAGCGGAACTGTCGATGTAACAAATCCGAAAGTAATAAGAGCAACGATGGGTTCCTTTTTTCATATAAAATTATTTAAGATAAACGATATAGAATCTTTTATGATAAATGCCAGGAAAAAAGGAGTTACGTTTGTTACAACCAGTGTATCTTCAGGTAAAGAATATTTCAATATAGAATACCATCCCCCCCTCGTTTTAATAGCAGGGAATGAAGGACATGGATTGCCTGATAACATAATTCAACGTTCGGATATTAACATAACCATACCTGTTTACGGGAAAGCAGAATCATTGAATGTAGGAATCGCATCTGGAATAATTTTATATGAAATAGCCAGACAGAAACACTATCTATAAAAACCAGGATTTATCTCCCTCTTGTAAACTCCTGTTTAATATGTTATACTCTTAATGTAATCTTAATTACATTCTTGAGGTCGGAAGCGACATACGGGAATCCAAGGAAAGGAGTGGCTCCTGATGGTAACTCCTAAATTATTCTGGAAACTCTTTAAAAGTACCGGCTCAGTCTCATTTTATCTTATGTATCGATACTTCAGCCAGGAAGAGATTTAAGACATTAATCTGCAACAAAAAACCAGGGTTCCGGTCTTAGATTCTGCTGTTTATTTAATCTGATGTCTGCAACCCTTAAACATCACCGTATTTTAAGCTATAAAATCTGTTATTATAAAAAACAACATTACTGTCCGAAAATAGGATCTACCTGAAAATTAAAAGTGCTCTTATCCAGTATAAAATCATAATAAGGGCGGAGAGTTAAGAAAAAATATTTGCCGACTCTGAACCTTACATTTCCCTGGGCGTAACGCATCCTGGATAACTGAAGGTCATAGGTACCTTCAAGGCTGAGCTGGAAATTCTGGGAAGGGTTATAATTAAAGCCACATCTCATGAGTCTCGTGGAATAAGAAAAATTTCCTGTTGCCACAGTTGCATCATACTGAACAAAAGAGTAGGCCAGACGCGTAGAAAATTCATTTGTAAATCTTGTTGTTACTCCTATATTACCTGATAAGAGTTTACTGTTCATTCCGTTATAATCGTAAGAATACTGATTGAGATAGGCATCGACACTGAATTTCGTCCCTATATTAAGAGTCATATTACCCAGGATATTATTCCTCTGTTCACCATTTGAAAGCCAGCTCATAGTATCCCCTGCTCCAAATATAAGAGAACTGGTGTCTCCTAATTTTATCGGTTTATGAGTAAGGTTTAATCCTATATTTTTATTCCATACACCCGGCTTTTCATACTGTGTTCCCGTCATGGCAAGACCTGCAGAAAAGGAATATATAACAGGTGACCCGAGAAAATCATCGGGTGTCTGCCTCCATGAAAGATCAAAGGATGTAGGGTTACCTTCCGGTTGACTCACAGCATTCTGAGTTCTGAGATTAAATGTCATATAGGAATGGCTGAATCTATGGCTCATATTAAAAAACACATCAAGGTCTTTATTATTCTGCCAGTCTACATTAAGTGTTCCGTCAGTCTGAGGGCCAAATTTATGACGGTAAATCATTCTGGCTTTTCTGTATTTGTCACTGTTTATATCATCAATATAAACTGTAGCATTTGCATTATCTGAAAAACGTTGTTGATGTTCCAGACTGACACTGAAACCTGCATCTCCGTTATATTTCATATGGGCTATTGACATAGATTTTTCTTCCAGAGACACAATAACAGGTATATCAACGGTAGCACCAAGGTCAGTATAGGCCACTCTCGGTGTGGCATAAGTGGAACCTGCTCCTATAGTAAAGGAATAAAAAGGAAGTTCCATTGAACGATTACCGTTTACCCAGAAAGCTGCAGGTCTTATCTGAGCCGTTTCATTGGGGTGTATTACTATCTCAGTTCCCGTAACACATACGTCTGAATTTACTATATTTTCAATGAAAAATGTGCCCTTAGGGAAATCTGTTACAGTTCCCGTTATCTGAAAAGTAGCCGCGTCAAACTGAACTTTAGGCTTATTTTCATCAGAGGTAATCATATAACATTTCTTATCATATAAATTAATGGAAATAGAAGAACAACTGATTTCTCCCTGTTCGGATCTGAGGAATACATTATTGGAAGCAACAATACGGGAATTGGCACCATCCATACAGATGGTACCTGCTGTAAGTTCCAGACCCTGAAATGAAACTGCAGCATTGCCATTTGCCACAAAAATAATTTTATCAGGGTTATAGGTTATGTAATCTGCTCTGGCAGAAATGGATTTTTCATTGAGTGCATGTAAGGGAGTTATACA
>JBEHWO010000019.1:0-38614 GCA_040217695.1 Vulcanimicrobiota bacterium
AATTCCGGATAAAGAACAGAAATATCATTTCCCCTGAGAAATATTCCCCTCAGTATATTTATAAAATATCTCATGGGATTTATATAAGTAAGTAATTGGAAACCATAGGGCATATTCTTTATCGGGAATACAAAACCTGAAAGTAAAAGAGCAGGAAACAGATAGAAAAAACCGCTCATCATAGCCTGTTGAAGGGTTTTGCACATGGTAGAAATATAAAGGCCTATGCCCAAGGCATTTATTATATAAATCAAAGTTGCAATACACAGAAGGGGAATACTGCCTTTAAGAGGCACCTGAAACCACAGCAATCCGGCTATTGTTATAAAAATGACCTGACCAATTCCTATTATGCCGAAAGGAACAGTCTTTCCTATTATAAGTTCCACAGGACGTATGGGTGTAACCATGAGTTGCTCTATAGTCCCCATTTCTCTTTCTTTGACTATTGCCAGAGCGGTAAAATTGATAACAGTTATTGTTATAAGCATGGCTATAACGCCCGGGATAAAAAAATTGCTGCTTTCAAGCTGGGGATTATACCAGAATCTGTCTTCAAGTTTTATAGACGGTATGCCGTCTGGAAGAGGTTTTAATTGCTGGCTGAAATTGGTTACGATACGGGTGGAATAGTTAAGAACCGTATAGGAAGTTGTCGATTCTGTACCATCTATAAGCATCTGTATTTTTGCCCCTCCTGTCCTCTGAAGGTTAGATGCAAAATCAGGTGGTATGTTAAGAGTAGCTTTAACATCGCTTCTTTCCAGTAATCTTATGAGAGATTCTTCCCTGTCACAGTAATAGTCAAGGTTAAAGTAACCTGATCGTGTAAACTGTTCTATAAGGTTCCGGCTTTCAAAGCTTCTGCTTCTATCCAGGACAGCAAGGGGAATATGCTTTATATCGGTTGTGGCAGCATAACCGAAGATAAATAACTGAAGAAAAGGGGTTATAAATATCATAGCCCTTAATTTCGGTTCTCTGAAGGTCTGTATAAATTCTTTTATTAATATCTGTTTTATTCGTTCAAACATTTTATAAATACTCGTGACGCGTGACGCGTGACGCGTGACGCGTGACGCGAGATTAACTCTCATAAATTTCGTTCGAACAACCATGATCGGGTGAACACAATGAAGAATGGGAACTTCCTCTCCCTTCCCCCTTCACTCTTCACCCTTCACGATTTACAAAAGTTTCTTTTTAAATCTGAGACAGGCATTGTTATAAACTACAATCGTATAAAGTAAAAGTAATAATCCGGGAAACCATAAAATATCCAGGCCAATGCCCTTGAGAAATATACCTTTCATTATAATGATAAAATATTTTGCAGGCACAATATATGTTATATATTGTATTGCAGAAGGCATACAGTATATGGGAAACATAAATCCTGAAAGCCAGAAGGAAGGGAGAAAGGTTGTCAGTATTGCCATCTGAGATGCAAGAAGCTGATTTTTTGCCATAACGGAAAGCATAATGCCCCAGGCCATGACACCTGTAATAAAAATCAATGAAAACCCTATAACTTCCAGAAAACTCCCCCTTAGAGGAACTTTAAATATAATTGTTCCTGTTGCCACAGCAAGCATTACATCTATAAAACCTATAATTATATATGGTATCAGTTTTCCCGTGATAATTTCCCTTGCTGTTACAGGGGTGGCTATTAATTGTTCCATAGTTCCTCTGTCCCATTCTTTTGCTATTGTAAGTGCTGTAAGTAAAGAAGCCACTACCATGATTACCACAGCTATGAGTCCGGGAATAATAAAATTTCTGCTTTCCAGTTCTTCATTATATAAAACTCTTACCCTGTTATCTATTACTGTACCTAACTTTATACCTTTATCCGAGAGAGGTTTTTCAGCAAGTTCCAGATTATATATCTGTGTAATGGCGGTAACATAGCCTCTGGCAGTATTTGCAACATTCGTATCACTTCCGTCTATCATAACCTGCACTTCTGCTTCCTCCGATCGTTTGAGATATTCGGTAAAATTATGGGGTATGACTATGCCCACAGAACAGATACCACTATCCATAAATTCGGTCATTTCCTTATAACCGGTGGCATAATGTGTTACATCAAAATATTTTGTATTTCTGAAACGATCTAGATATTCCCGTGAAAGTTCCTGTCTGTCCTGATCCCATACGACTGTAGAAAGATGCTCCACATTAAGAGAAAGGCAGTAGCTGTAAAGAAAAATCATTACAACAGGCATAAGTATTGCCATGGCAAGACTCCTGGGGTCTCTTATTATCTGTATTATTTCTTTTCTGGCGATTGCCTTTAATCTTATAAGTTTCATAATTCTATAAATTCGTGACGCGTGACGGGTGATACTATAATCGTGACGCGTAACGCGTAACGCGTGACGCGTAATGCGTGATGCGTGTTTAATCCCGGGGCGTTTAATTAAACGCCACTACTCACTTTTCACTACTCACTTTTCACTACTCACTTTTCACTATTCACTATTCACTTTTCACGACTCACTCCTTACTCTTCTCCTTTTCTATAAGCCATACAAATACGTCTTCAAGACTGGGAGTAATCTTTTCAAGGCTCTCTATCTCACATATTTCCTCAATAGCTCTATTGAGTCTCTCTGGAGTCATATTTTTATCTTTCACAATTACATGAACGGAATGTCCAAAAAGAGCCGCATCGGCAATTATATCCATCTGTTTCAATTTTCCCAGTATAGAAGGCGGATTAGCACAGTCAAGGGAATAAATATCATAGGGAAAATATTTTTCTTTTAATTCCATGGACGTTCCAAGAGCTATAATTTTCCCTCCGTACATGAGAGACATTCTGTCACAGTATTCTGCTTCGTCCATATAATGAGTTGTTACAAATACTGTGACTCCGCGGGCTGCCAGGTCATATATAAGTTCCCAGAAATCCCTTCTCGCCACAGGGTCCACGCCGGACGTGGGTTCATCCAGGAAAAGTATCTGAGGTTCATGGAGAATTGCACAGCCAAGAGCAAGACGCTGTTTCCATCCTCCGGAAAGAACAGATGTAAGGGATTTTCTCATATCCGTAAGACCTGCCATAGATAAAACCCAATCCATTCTTTCTTTCTTTTTTTCCTCTTTTATATTATAGACTCCGCTGTAAAATCTTATATTTTCTTCTACAGTCAGATCCTGATAAAGAGAAAATTTCTGTGACATATAGCCTATTATTTTTTTTATCTGTTCACTTTCCGTAGAAATATTATAGCCTCCGACCCATCCTTTACCTCCGGTAGGTGTAAGGAGACCGCAGAGCATGCGTATTGTAGTGGATTTTCCCGCTCCGTTAGGGCCTAAAAATCCGAAAATCTCACCTTTTTTTACCGAAAAATTCACATTATTCACGGCAATAAAAGAGTCAAATTTCTTTGTAAGGTTTTCTGCAGTTACGGCAAATTCGTTCACAGATAACAAATAAAGATTTTACTTATTCAAAAATCCTGAATAGGGAAATCTTTTTCCTCCTTCTTCTTCCACAAGATTTATAAAACAATCTTCAAGCGAAGGTTTTACCTGTCTTTTTTCATATATGTGAAGTCCGTTATCTTCCAGTTTTTTCCAGATTTTATCCCATTCTTTAAAATATTTTTCGAGCATTACATGGAGATATTCGCCGAAAATCTTGCACTTCATGATAAGAGGCTCTTTATTCAGAATATCCCTTGCTTTTCTGTTATCAGAAGATTTTACCGCCATCAGCATAAATGGAAATTTTTGTGCCATTCCTGACGGCGTATCCTGTAAAAGGAGATTTCCTTTATGAATAAACCCTACCTTATTTGCTCTTTCTGCTTCATCCAGATATGCAGTGGAAACAAATATTGTTACCTGTTCCTGAAGCAGTTCATATAAAATTCCCCAGAATTCCCTTCTGGATATGGGGTCAACACCGTTTGTAGGTTCATCAAGAAACAGCACATCAGGTTTATGGATGAGTGCACAGGCAAGACCGAGTTTTTGTTTCATACCTCCTGAAAGATTGCCTGCAAGACGTTTGCGAAAAGGTTGCATCTGACTGAAAGACAGGAGTTTTTCCATAAGGCCCGGCCTTTCTTTATAAGGAATATCATAGAGATCTGCATAGAAAACCATATTCTCCTCTACCGTAAGATCTTCATAGAGCCCAAATCTCTGTGACATATAGGCAATATGTTCTCTCAAAGCTTCCCCTTCGGTTCTTATATCGAAACCTGCCACTCTGGCATCTCCTTCCGTAGGATCCATAATGGCAGTGAGCATTCTCATAGTGGTAGTTTTACCTGCTCCGTCAGGGCCTACGAGAGCAAATATTTCCCCTTTCTTTACAGAAAGAGATAGAGAATTTACCGCTGTAATTCCATTAAATATTCTTGTCAGGTTAATAGTTTCTATCATCATATTTCATCAGACAAATAATCTCTGCTTACAAATTCCTTAAATTTATAGTAGCTGTCTTCAAGTTTTTTTATAAGTAAAGAAATCTCTTCACGACTTTCTTCTCCTGATTTTTTTTCTATTTCAAAAGCATTGGAAGCCACCTGAGAAGCACTGACATTTCTCGCAGATCCTTTGATGGTATGGGCTGTAATCTTCAGACGTTCTCTGTCATTATTCTCGAGAGCTTTCTTTAATTTATCAACTTGAAGAGGGCCATTACTGATAAACAATTCTACTATATCATGTATCAAATCTTTATCTCCGCTCAATCGCTTCATTATTTCAGATTTATTAAAAATTTGTTCTTCACTTTCTTCCCGAATAGAAAAACTCCCGGCCAAATTACCTTTTGTACAGTTTTTAATAGCTTCAGACAATGTCTCTTTATTCACAGGTTTATGTATATAACCATTCATACCTGCACTGAAACAGGCATCTCTGTCTCCTTCAATCCTTCCGGCAGTCATGGCTATTATAAGGGGCTGTTTTTCCTTCGGGAAAAATTCCCTTATATGTTTTGTTGCTTCAATACCTGTCATACCGGGCATATAAATATCCATAAATATTACATCATAGAAGTCTTTTTCTAAAGCTTCTATCACTTCCCTGCCATCCGTTGCTAAATCTGCTTTACAACCCATTTTATCAAGTATAGCGAGAATTATTTTTCTGTTAACAATATTATCGTCTGCCAGAAGTATTTTTATCATAGAATATCTCCTCTTAAATATATATCGTAATGCGTAATACGTAATGCGTAATGCGTGAGAGCACAAACTCACTCGATCAATGTTCATCTAAAGACGAAGGATCAAAATTTTCTTTCAACAAACCTGTCGCTCTGAGAAGATCCAGTTTTGCCACATAATAATCAAATATGGATTGAACTTTGTTCACCTCTGCATTTATAAGAACCAGTTGTGCCTGATTTACATCTATAAAAGGACTTATACCTTCTCTATAACTAATCTGGGCGACTCTGAAACTTTCCTTTGATGCTTCAAGATTTTTTTCAACCTCCAGAACCTTTTTAGAGTTACTCCGAAAGGTAAGAAAGGATTTCTGTACATCGAGAGTTATTTTTTTCTTTACATCTGCTTCTCTGATCGTAACTTTTTCATATTTTGCTTCTGCTTCATCGACATTTCCCCCTGTTTTAAATCCGTCAAATATATTAAACTGTGCACCTACCGTGCCAACCACTGTATTGTTCATGGAAAGAAGGGAATTTCCATAGGGGGTATAATCTAATTTCAGGAATATAGAAGGATACCATGCACTCTTTGCAAATTCTGTTGCATAATAAAGAGATTCTTTAGTTTTTTCTATTATTTCTATTTCAAGCCTTTCGCTCATGGCCATGTTCTGACATTCTTCAAGTGTTACATTCCATTCTTTATAAACATAATCTTCGCTCAATTCCAGAGGTGTAGTCAGAGGCACTCCCATGGTATCATTCAATGAAGACAGAGCAATATTAAAATTATTAGTTGCATCTAACAGCTTAATCTCAGATTCTGATAATTGAGCATCGGCTTTAAGTACATCTGCTTTTGCTGCAGTACCTGCTTCGAATCTACTTTTAGCAATATCTAACTGCTCTTTACTCAAGTCTACGGATTCCTCTGCCACATGGACAAAATGTTTCCACCTGAGTGCATTAAAATAAGATATTATCGATTTATAAATAACATCCTGTGCTGTTTTTGCTTCATTTATTTTATAACCTTCCAGATTCGCTTCTGCCTGAGAAGATAAACTTGAGATTCCTCCTCCGTCATAAAGAAGATATTTCATTGTAAAGGTTACATCATGCTGGTTTTCATCTATAAGTCCCTCTGAAAGTATGCCCGGTATATTAATTTCAGGAACTTCATTTCTTTTACTATACGAGGCAGTAGCGGAAAGTGACGGAAAAAGTCCTGCTCTCGCCTGTCTGAGCTGTCCTTCAGCTGCAGACACATCGGCAATGGCTTCTTTCAGAGTCAGATCTGTGGCAAGGGAATTTTCTATACATGTTTTCAGATCTATTTTAAGAGGTGTTTCCCGGGCTGACAGTGAAGTAATTAAAAATGTATAAAAAAATATTATAAAAAGATATTTTGTAATTCGTGACGCGTGACGGGTGACGCGTGACGGGTAATACATAATTTCGCTCACTCTTTACATCTCACTTTCCAATATGACGATAACTGTTCGTTCCCGCGTTACGCGTTACGCGTTACGCATCACGATTTTGATATTAAAATTTCCACATCTGCCGGCATACCCGGTATAAGCTTCTGCTCTTTATTATCTACCTTTACCCTGACTTCATAGGTAAGAGTGACTCTGTCTTTCTGCGTCTGTATGGTTTTAGGCGTAAACTGTGCTTCTGAAGCTATATAGCTCACATAACCGTTAAAAGACTTACCGGGCCAGCTATCAACCGTTACGGCAGCCTTATCATTCAGGGCAATCTGACCGTATTGATCCTCCGGAATATATACGGAAATCCATATATCATTCAGATCGGCAAGTTTAAGTATCGTACTTCCTGCCGGAATGACTTCACCGATTTCCGCTACTTTTAATTTTACAGTACCATCAATAGGAGATTTTACTATAGAATTTTGAAGCTGTGTTCTGGCAAGTTTCAGCGCTGCTTCTCTCTGTTTGACAAGTGCTTTTGCTCCTTCTACATCTTTGTTCTTTACCTCTACCATCTTCCAGTTATCCCTGGCAAGTTCATAATTGGATTTTGCCTGTTCCAGCTGTGCTTTTGTCACTGTTATCTGTTGCTCTTTTATCCGGTTCTGCAAAAATCCCGCACCCGCAAGTTCAAGAGCAGCCTTCGCCTCTTCTACCTGTTTTTCTGCTATGGAAAATTGCTGTTTTTTCATTTCCACGAGTGATTTTGTAGATTCTGCTGATTTAAGCCCTTCCTGTGCCTGCATTACCTGCTGTTTTGCTATTTCTATTTCCTGTGCTCTCGGCCCTTCCTGAACAAGGCTCAAATTCTGTCTTGCTATATTAAGAGCACTTTCTGCCGATGTATAAAGATTTTTTGCCCTATCAAGCTGCTGCGCCGGTATTACACCTTCATCAAATAATTTCTGTGCTCTTTCCATATCTTTTTTGACATTTTCATAATTTGCAAGAGCCTGCTCATAGGAAGATCTGGCCTGAGATCTTTCCTGCGGTCTCGCACCTTCAAGGAGAATATCCAGCCTCTTCTCCGATGCCTGAAGTGCCGATTGGGCCTGTTTTATTTTTGTTTCGCTGTCTGTTATCTGGGCAGAAAGAGCTTCTCTGGCCTGATTATAAGCGTCGATGCTCTCTTTAAGACGAAGCTGCGCCTGTTCCAGTTGCGTGTCTGTCTGGGTTACCTGCAGGTCTGACCCTGATACAGCCTGTTCTACCTGGGCCTGAGTTGCATCTATAGAAACCTTACTTACATGTATCTGAGTTTCAGTCTGAGATTTCTGAAGTTCTGCCAGCTTTACAGCCTGAGTTAATTGAATCTGTGCAGATTTAAGGGCAGCCTCCGATTGTTCTGCCTGATGGGTCAGTTCATCCCTGTCAAGCCATATAATATCCTGACCTTTCTTCACCCTTTTTCCTTCTTCTATAAAGTTCTCAACTCTCCCCGGCACTTTCGCAGCCATATTTATTTCAGTAGCCTCTACTGTGCCGGAAGCCCTGATATTCCCATTACTCTCTTTACATCCCGACTGAAAAAACACAAACATTACTATGATAAAAATGAAAATATATTTCATAAAAAACCTCCTGACATCAGCTGAGTTCTTTCTCCCTGATTCTTAAAGCAAATTTTTTTACTATTCCCATACCACTCATCAGTTCTCCTAGTTCCTGGGAAGGTACATCTGCCAGTATCTGTTTCCATGTTTCTCTTTTGGCCTCTCTGAGATCATCCAGTTTCTTATGTCCCTCTTCTGTTAATCTGATATAAACAATTCTCCTGTCTTCGTCTACCCTGTATCTTTCCACAAGATGAACTTTTATGAGACTATCTATTATATAGGTGGCTCCACCGGGAGCAATAGATAATTTTTCAGATATATCTTTCATTTTAAGCCCTTTTTTAAACTCCAGAAGTTTTAAAACTTTAATATGAGATAAGGTCAAATTCTGAGCTGTCTTAACATGGCTTATTATAAGGTAAAACATAACATCACCGATTTCAACGCAGGAATCGGTTAAAAGCTTAACAAGTTCTTCGTCCTTCATAGCCCAAACCTTCAATTTTTTAATAATTTAACATTTAAAATATTCAATTTTTGAATTATATCATATAAATAATTTAATTACAAGATTTTTATATAAAAAACTTTCATGATATTTGCCGGGAATGATATAATAGAAATAGTTTACAGTGTGTTTCATAACTCAGGAGTTGTCAGGAAATAACTACATCTTGTATCGTGACGCGTAACGCGTAACGCGTAACGCGAGGATGCCAATCGTTCTAATAATTTGCCAGAGTTATTTTTCTTACAGTCCTTAGCTTGACATTGTCATATTACCTGCTTTGATAAAATAATTATTAGTTTTTAGCTCTTAGCTATTAGCTGTTAGCGATTAGCTTTAATTATTAATTGAAAGCTAACAGCTAATTGCTAATTGCTAATTGCTATTTTATTAAACGTGACATTGTCAAGTTATTACCGTAACAGGTAAATTTGTAACCATTTATGAATTATTTACATGAGAATTGTGAAGGGTGAAGAGTGAAGAGTAGGGGCGAACCACTGTGTTCGCCCGGTACCGGTGAAAACACGCATCACGAACCACCCGTCACGCGTTACGCGTTACGATTCTCATATAAACAGGTGAAATAAACATGAATTACGAAGAAAGATATTCAGAAGAAAAATTTCAGGAATATTACAAAAAAACACTTCTGCCTGAGCTAAAAGAACTTGATATAGTAAGGAAAAAGCATCAGCGTCGCGCAGATATGTTTATCTGGCCTTCATTTTTTCTTCTTACCGGAGGAGTTATATTTACAGGTATATATCTTATAAGCAGTAAATTAATCGTATGCGGCTGTATAGCACCGGCAGTGTTCTGTATATTCGGATGGATAATTATGGCAGTCAATAATTCTATCATGAGAAAAACAGGATATTACGGACAATTTAAAACTACTGTTACAGGTAAAATGCTTAAATTTTTTCCATACGAAATTCTTTACAATCCATCTACATGCCTTGAAAGAATAGACTTTTTCAACAGTAATTTCTTTGAACATGGCCCTTCTGTTACATTCAGCGGAGATGATTATTTTAATGGATACATAAAGGATGTATCGATAGAAATGTCAGAAATTTCTGCTACATTCAGCTCATCATTAATAGGAGGAAGTAATTTTAAAGGTTTTTTCTGCATGGCTACTTTCCCCGAAAAATTTAAAGAAAATATAACTGCAAATATTATGAGTAATAATTATCTTGAGATTAAAGGATTATTACCTGAAAATTTTACAGGAGTGGGTAATATAAAATCCGACTATATATGGATATCTGTAAAAGACAGAAAACTATATATAGCCATGCACAGAGGAAGCGAATTTTTCGAACCGGCTCTTGAAACGGATCTTCTTAACTATGATTATATAAAAGAACAGTTTATATATTTTCAGTTTATCTTTAATATTATAGAAGGATTACTGGAAAAGAAAGAGGTTTTCCAGGGAAGCAGAGTCATTTCGGATTTCTATTCTGAAAAGAGTCACGAATTCACATATTCCCATATATTACCTGTGCCGGAAGAGAATAAAAATACACAAAAAATTCCTTCATATGAAAATAATTCAGTCAAATGCCCATCATGCGGAGAACTTAACCATAATACCAATTTCTGTATAGTATGCGGTTATAAGTTATAATCAGGGGGGGTAAAAAAACAACCATATTTACAATCGTGACACTTAACGCAAAGGAGTAACAACCCGTTAAGCATTATGCTTTACCCATCACGAATTATTTATCGGGCTGAGCATAAGCATGTGACAAACGTTTTCTTCCCGTCACGCGTTACGCGTTACGCGTCACGAAAGCGTATATGTATTATTTACGATTACCCGGGTAATGCAAGGAGATGACAGTTATATATAACAACAAAATTCTGATAGCAGATGACGGAAAGGTTTTTTTAATGATGTATAAAAAAATCTTTTCAAGAAAAAAAGAAGGCAATGTACTTCCGGAGGAGAAGAATTTTGATCCGGCATTTTTTGAGAACGGGAAAGACCTTCTGGAACATTTTAAATGGCAGTACAGCAAAGGAGTGAGGATACCTCTCTGCATACTGGATTACATGATGCCATTTCTGGACGGAATGGAAACAGGGAAGGAAATCAGAAAAATTGACAGAGACGTTATTATCCTTATGGTAACATCAATAGATTTAACACTCGATGAAATAAGTGAAAGTTTACAGGAAAATATTTATTACATAAAAAAACCTTTTGTTGTCAATGAACTTTATTGCCTTGTAGATTCCCTTGTAAAAGGGTGGAATAAAAATTTAAACATACAGAGGCAAAAAATAGAACTGGAAGAAGCGTACAACAAATTAAAAATGACCCATTCACAACTGCTGCATCGAGAAAAAATGGCTTCCATAGGTCAGCTCGCAGCAGGAGTGGCTCATGAAATAAATAATCCTGCAGGTTTTATAGCCGGTAATCTGAGAGCATTAAATAAATATACAAAGAAACTCACGGATTTTATAGAATTTCAGAGTGAAATTATAAAATCTCACAATACGGAACGTTCTCTATCTTCTATGGAAGCCAGGAGAAAACAGCTAAAAATAGATTATGTAATCAATGATTTGAAAGATTTAATAGACGAATCCCTTGAAGGGGCAGACAGAATAAAAAAGATAGTTGAAAATTTAAAAAGTTTCTCGAGAGTGGATGAATCAAATTATAAAGAAGCAAATATCAATGAATGTATAGAAAGTACAATAAATATAGTATGGAATGAACTTAAATATAAAGCTACTGTAAAAAAGGAATATGGTTCCATAAGAGAAATCAAATGTTATCCCCAGGAACTTAACCAGGTATTCTTAAATCTCCTTATAAATGCATCACAGGCCATTGAAAAACATGGAGAAATAACAGTAAAAACATGGGAAGAAGAAGATTCAATATTTATTTCAGTATCAGATACAGGATACGGTATTAAAGAAGAACATATAAACAGAATCTTCGAACCTTTTTTTACGACAAAAGATGTAGGGAAAGGAACAGGACTCGGTTTAAGCATATGTTATGACATAATAAAAAAACATAACGGAGAAATAAAGGTTGAAAGCACTCCCGGCAAAGGAAGTATTTTCACGATAAAATTACCATACTTACAGACATAACCGGCTCGGTCATAACCAGACATGAGAACCAACATCCGGAGAAGTTGCCAATCTCATCATTCTCATATAAATTTTATAAATGTCTATATTCTGCAGCAGAGTAATTTTTTACGGAGAAATCTTTCTGGCTACCAGAACAAGATTGGAAGAATTATTCTCATCAAAAGGAGAAAAAGTCATATCTCCGTAATATTCAAATTGCCTGAATCCCTCTTTTTGCAAAAACATGTCAAGTTCTTCTTTTCTGTAAGGATAAAGCCCTGTAGACTGAAGTTTATATTTACTCTTATTACCTTTCCAGGTTACTATAAGAATATTGAATGTAAGAGCAGGATAGAAATCATAAAATCTGATATATTCAGTATCTTTTTCCCTGTGAATGCCTACAATACGATTTTTGTAGTCATAAATTTTTTTATAATTCAATAATTGAATAACCAGAAGACCGCCGGCATTTAAAAGCTCATAAAAATTTTTAAAGGTTTTGCCAAGTGAAGGTACATCTAAAATATGCGGTATAGAATTACCGAGACAGAAGATGGCATCGTATTTCTCCCGTAAATTACTCTTCAATTCTTCCATAGAAGAGAGAATCCACGTAACTTCTCCCTTAAATTCTTTTCCATGAAGGCGGGCTTGCTTCAACATAGTTTCCGATATATCAACACCTGTGGTTTTAATTCCCATCTGTGCCAGTAATATTGAATGAAGACCGGTGCCGCATGCCACATCCAGAGCCGATTGAAATTTATATTTTTCCACCCATTTTTCAAGGAGTGATTTTTCTCTATCTATTCTTTCATTAAAACGGGTCATCCTGTCATAATGATTTTCAAGATTTTCATAAAATTTCATGAAAATACCCCTTTATATAATTTGAGACTTTTTCTCAAGCTCTATAGTCTCAGGGAAAAGTATATTATTCTCCAGATGAATATGCTTATAAAGATCCTGTTCGAGCGCTTTAAATATATCATAAAGAGCCTTAAAACTCTGGCAGGAAACTTCAGGTACGGTATAATTATCTGTATATTCCCTTATATCAAGCATGGTCTGGCCCGCATTGGCATGTTCATATCTCTCCATATGGCGAATAATATTCTGAACCGTTCCGTAAGGAGGAACAGGTTTTTCTCCTTTTCCGCGAGCATATGCTTCAAGCTGTCTTATATAAGGGAATAAAATTTCTTCTTCCTTTAAGAGATGCTGCCATATTTCCTCCCAGAAAGAGTCAAAAACCAGATTTAAATATGCAAGAATTTTTCCATGTTTTACGCCGTGGACTTCAGATACTTTAATTATAAGATCCTTGATTTCAGGCAGATTTTTCTTCATAAAACCATGGTGAACCGTTTCTATATAATCTACAAGTTCCGTAAGCATAGCTTTTTTCCAGTCTCTATCATAACCTGCCATAGAAGGAGATTGGATAGCCTCTTTCAATTTCGGGAAGAAAACCTCGGAGGATATACTCTTCTCATGGAGAGCCATTTTGAGTTCTCTTCCTCCGCCACAGCAATAATCAAGACCGAAATGTTCAAAAACACTTCTTGTCTGAGGATAATTTGTTACTATTTCTCCCAGGGTTGTATGTTCATCAAACATCTCCATTACCTCCTAACTTTTTATTTCTCCTTTCAGAGAGATGATGTGTCTTTCCAACGGCATATCTTTTCCGGCTTTTTCCATAGCCATTTTCACAACTTTTTCCGTACCGAAACAGCAGGGAACTTCCATATGCACAAGGGTTATTGATTTTATATCTGCATTCTTAAATATATGAGAAAGTTTATCAATATATTGCTCTATAGTTGTATCCAGTTTGGGGCAAAAAATTGTCAGTATCTTACCTGCAAGAAATTTTTTATGAAAATTGGGATACGCAAAGGCAACACAGTCAGCAGCCACCAGAAGATCTGCTTTTTTCAGATAAGGTGCATCAGGGTTCAAGAGAGTAAGTTCTACGGGCCAGTTTCTCAGTTCAGATGTCAACTCCACATTCTGCCCCGCTGCAGGTTTTTCCTTTTTCTCTCCCAGATCTATCATCCTTGCACCGGGACATCCTTTATGATGATTTACCGGTTTTTCCTCTTCTATTCCGATTGGAATTTCCATATTTTTTGACTTTAAAAAATCTACCGCATCTTTTAAATATGTAACTTCATTATGTTCTTTAAGATGTTCCAGATGAGCTTTAATCACATTCTTTCCGCCCTTTATGACATTTTCCATAACCCTGGCTTCATCGTAAACCTCTGCCTCTCTTTCTTCTATGGCTATGGCTCCTTCCGGGCAGTGGCCAATACAGGCCCCAAGGCCGTCACAGAACAGGTCGCTTATGAGTCTCACTTTGCCGTCAATTACCCGGAGAGCTCCTTCGGGGCAATTCGGGATACAGAGACCGCATCCCGTGCATTTTTCTTCGTCTATTTTTATTATCTTTCTTTTCATTGTTTTATTTCCTCCTATTGTAAGATCGTGACGCGTGACGCGTGACGCGTGACGCGAGGTTTCTTTATATATTACTGATTTGACAAAAGCTCTTTCTCCTCACTCTTCACCCTTCACTAAATCATTCAAACTTTTTCTACAAATTTAGTTTCTGCTGTCGGCCTCGGAACTTTTACAACAAGTATCCTTGCTATGCTATCACTTTCATTATATATGCAGTGAGGAATTTTTGCAGGACTGTCTACAATATGGTCCGCACAGACCTGTATCTTTTCTTCACCTATTTCTATAAAAGGTTCTCCTTCAAGAACATAGAAGAAAACATCTACAGGCGTTATATGAGGTTTTAGAGATTCTCCCGGTTTTAAAGTCATATGAATTGCCACGGCATGTTCAGTATCGTAAATTTTAGCTGCATCAATATTAAAAGCATTTTTCATTATATTTGCATGTTTAACATCTGTAATTTTCATAATATTACTCCTTTACAATTAATTTTTTCAGGGAACTGAAAAGTTCCTTACCTTCCTGTTTTAAATCAAAATTGAAACCTGAAAGCCTCCATCTTGTTATAAGCAATCTGAAGGTACCCATAATAAACATAACGGCATGTTTTTCCTTGATGTCATTTCTTATATGGCCCTTAAGTTGCCCCTCTTTTACACATTCAAGAATTTTTTTCTGATGACCTTTCATAACAGACAGAACCTTTTCGGATAATCTCCTGTCATTTTGAAAAATCTCTTCGGAAAAAATTACCTTCGTAAGAGACGGATTTTTACTGAATTCATCCATAAGCCCGGAAAAAAACGTTTCTATCCTTTCAAAAACAGGATTTTTCATAGAAAAAGCCTTTTCAGAAACACGTCCCGTAAGTTCTTCAAAATAAGTGAGGATAGCGAGAAGTATATCAAGTTTGCTCTCAAAATGACGATATATTGCAGGCTCACTTATACCCATTTCTCTGGAAATATGCTTTATCGTTAACTCCTGTATGCCTCCTTTCGAAATAAGCTCTATGGAAACTTCAATAATTTCTTTCTGCCTTACCGTGAAATCTGCCATTTCAATCTTCCTTCTTATTAGTTATCACTAACTAACTAAAATGATTAAAAAAATTTATCACGTTAGTTAGTATTTACTAACTACATTATAACAGAAAAATAGATTCTGTCAATAGTATTTTTAGAAAAACTTTAACGAAAAGAAGACAATGTTGCGCTATGGCTTACCTTCTTACCTTTACCCTCTACAGCTTTCATGGCGGTTATCTGTGCCTGTCTTGCAAAATCAATAGCTTCAGCCAGCAATCTTGCAGATTCCTGGGGGCTGTGAAATCCCATGCTATTCTCTGAGCTGATAAAATCCCATCTCATCTGAGCTCTTCTATGGAGTTTTTTTGCTTCAACAAGGGCAGTATCATCCACTCCCGCATCTTTTGCAGTTTTAATTGCATTGATTGCGTCTATAATAGCAATTTCAGATTGATCCATCAATTTTCTTGTTCTTCTCTGTATAGTAGAAACCCTCTGCTTGAGTTCCTGTTCATCCCATCTGTGACAGGTCTGACATGAAGCATTAACGGTCATAAGTGGGCTTCTTACCCAGTGATTGGAAATTTTCTGAGATCCAATTCTTTTAAATGGCATATGACAGTCTGCGCAGGCGACACCGCTTCTTGAATGAATACCTGTAGACCATAATTCAAAATCAGGGTGCTGCATCTTTATCATGTCTGTTCCGGTGCCGGGGTAAGTCCAGTCATGGAAATTAATATCATCATAGTATTTTTCTATATCATCAAGGGCGAGGCCGTTTTTCCAGGGGAAATGCAGCACTGGCTTTTCTTTACTTTCAAAATAATATTCTACATGACACTGGCCGCATACATAGCTTCTCATTTCCTGTCTTGTAGCGGCAGAGAGGTCAATACCTCTTTCCTTCATGGCCTCAAGGAAAGCAGGATTGGCAGGTCGCAATTCCATAGTTTTCGGGTCATGGCAGTTAAGACAGCTGATAGGGTTTTTAGCATGCATGACAAGTTCTTTCATAGGTGTGAGATAAAATTTTTCCGCTCCCATTTCGTGCCACATACGTACATTATCACTGCTTTTGCAGGTAAAGCAGGTGCCGGGCTTTTTGTCACCCAGTCTTTTTATGCTTACCACATCTACAATTGACCATCCGTGACCTCTTTCATCGTTATATTCAATGCTGAAAGGATATCCTCCATAAAGAGTCTTCAATCTTGGATTTTCTGCAAGTTTATCTCTTTTGCCGCTTCCGCCGAATTCAGTATCTCCGTAATTTTCAGTGGTTTTACGCCATGTATCATATTCATCGGGGAAATTATGGCCCCACACAGCAGGATCTGTTTCATATTCTCCTATAGGTAAAACCTGAACGAAACGATTTTTACCTTCCTCTTTCTTTTCAAAGATATTCACGAGTAATGCAGTAACGAGGAAAGTACCTATTACAGAAACAAGCAGAATTAAAATATAAATTTTATTCACATATTTAAGCATATTTTGACCGGCTGGAGTCAAATTACCGGTATGTGATGCGTTACGTGTGACGCGTCACGCGTGACAGAATGAACATGTTTATTACATGCTCACAGTCATATCAGTAAGTCAATCCAGTCTTTCCTCTCCTTTCGTTTAAATATTCAACGACATCTCAATCACGGTAATCCCGAAAATCCCATAAATCCCTGTCATTTTTTATGCCCCACATTATCATGACAGAAAGTACATTCAAGTTTCTGGTTGTGCATATTCTCTATTTCTCCTACCATATGTTCATGACATCTCCTGCAGTTTCTTTCTACAATTTTCTTGCTTGTAGGGCCTATTTTTATAGGTTCAGGAAAATTTCCTGCCGTAAAATAGTAACTGTGTTTCATTCCTATGAGGCCTTTCGCAGGATATTTATAAACTATTTCATGAGGCACATGACACTCATTACAGGTAGTAAAGGCATGATGGGAAGAATTTCGCCATCCATCATAATGTTCTCTCATAACATGGCAGTTTATGCAGGCTTCAGGTTTATCGAACATATAGGAATAACCCTTTGCATAATAAAAAGTATAAAAGCCTGTTCCCATTAACATACCCAGAAAAATCAAGGTTAATTTTCTCAATAATTTATCCATATTTTATCTAATTATCGCAACAGGTAAAAGAGTATCTCGTATCTCAAAAAACTATATAAAAAAAATTTATATTCTATAAGTTCCCGGATAAATCCTGTGTAAATTTTCAAATATCTCTTCACCCCTGAATATAATGAAGAAGTGTTAAAAAAGGATGTCTCAGCGCCATTCTGGGCCCGGAATATTTCATAACTTCTCTGATTTTCTTTCTCATATCATCTTTATAACAATGAACAGTACATTTAGCGCAGACAGGTTTTTTATCTTTAAAAGGACACAGATCAAGCCTCATAAAGGCATAGTCCAGAAGATTTTTACAGTCTTTACAGAGAGAGGCTTCTGTTTTATGAATACCCTTACAGTATATGAAAATCATGGCTTCAATTGTCTTTTTTTCTCTTTCCATTTTTGCTTTCATAGTCAGTCCTTTAGTCCCTGTCAGGCCTGTAAAACACATAAAGGCGGCCGAAACTGGCCGCCTTTATTATAAAAATTAATTCTTCAGAATAGCCTTTAAATCTTCATCAGGCGTAGATATGGGTTTTATGGCAAACTTGTCTACCAGAACCTGTAATACAGGCGGTGTTATGAAAGCAGGCAAGCTAGGGCCCAATCTTATATTCTTGATACCGAGATGGAGCAGGGTAAGAAGTATACAGACCGCTTTCTGTTCATACCAGGACAGAACCATGGACAGAGGCAGGCTGTTTACATCGGTATTAAATGCCCCTGCGAGAGCCACTGCTACCTGAATAGCAGAATAGGCGTCATTACACTGCCCCATATCGAGCAATCTCGGAATGCCTCCAATATCGCCGAAATCCAGCTTATTGAAACGGTATTTTCCGCAGGCAAGGGTCAGTATGACACAGTCTTTCGGCACTTGCTGGGCGAATTCCGTATAATAATTTCTTCCCGGTTTTGCGCCGTCACAGCCGCCTATGAGGAAGAAATGTTTTATTGCTCCGTCTTTTACCGCCTGTATGACCTTATCTGCCACACTCATTACTGTATTGCGTCCGAAACCGACCATTATAGTCTTTTCCGGCTCATCTTCCTTAAAACCTTCCGCTTTAAGGGCAGCTTCTATGACAGGGGTAAAATCTCTGTTTTTAATATGAGTTACACCGGGCCACCCGACAAGGCCACAGGTAAATATTCTGCCTTTATAGGTATCTTTCGGTTTCTGTATACAATTTGTAGTCATAACTATAGCACCGGGGAATGCATCGAATTCCTTCTGCTGATTCTGCCATGCACTGCCGTAATTTCCGACCAGATGTTTATATTTTTTAAGACCCGGATAGGCATTTAAAGGAAGCATTTCACCGTGAGTATATACATTAATTCCTTTTCCTTCTGTCTGCTTTAAAAGTTCTTCCATATCTTTAAGATCATGGCCTGAAGCTAAGATACATTTACCTTTAACTGCTGTAACACGAACCTTTGTGGGTTCAGGATGACCGTAAGTTTCAGTATTGGCTGTATCAAGAATTTCCATAGCTTTAAGGTTTACTTCACCGCATTTTAAAATCATAGGAAGCAGATCATCTACGGAAGAGGGATTACCTGCGAGGAAATCCAGTGCCTTATGGAAATAGGCATAAATTTCTTCATTTTCTTTACCGAGTATGGCGGCATGATCGCCGTAAGCGGCAGTTCCTTTAAGCCCGTAAATCAGAAGGAAATGAAGGCCCGCAATAACATCTCCCTGTAATTCCATAAGTTTTTTTATACCTGCATCTTCACTCTGTTTCAGGAGTTCTTCTTTTGTAGCTCCAGGAATAAAAGAAGCAGGTCCTTCAAGTTTTTCCGGTGTAATATTTTTTGCTTTACATGCTGATTCATAAAGTTTTTTTGCTTTCTCTCTTAATTTTATTCCAGTAACAATCCAGTCTTTAATGCGATCTTCATCAAAATTAACATTAGTTATTGTAGTAAAGAGTGCCTCGAAAATGAATTTATCAACTTCATGATCCTTTGCCCCCAGTTCTCTTGCCCTGTGGGCATACATGGAAATTCCCTTACATGTATATATAAGAAGGTCCTGCAGATTTGACGTTTTTTCATCTTTTCCGCATACTCCCATAACGGTACAACCTGTTCCTTTTGCTGTCTGTTCACATTGATAACAAAACATACTCATTATTTTTTTGTCTCCTTTCAATTTTTAACATATTTTCAACCGATTAAAGATAAAAATCCATAGCTAATTACTGATAACGGTAATAGTCGTGACGCGTGACGCGTGACGCGAGGAACTGAACTCTGGAAAAATCCGGTGTAATATTTTCTGATGGCATAACCAGGACTTTTAAAAATCACCTCCCCGAAATTTTAATATGTTCTATTTTTAAATAATAATTTATACAGGGTCCATATCTCCGGGCTTTTTATCTTCACAGATATAGGCCAGTCCGGAAAGTTTTGTATTGGTCAAATAATTTCTGACCTGAATATTTATCTTATTCAGATCTCCCATGATACAATTTGTTCCATCACATATGGGATTATCAAGCAGGCAATGAGTGGGTAAAAGAGGACCGTCTATAGCCTCATAAATCTGAAGAAGGGTAACATCTTCTTTATTCTTCCCTATTTTAAAGCCACCTTTCGGGCCTTTCACTGAAACTATAAAATTTTCCTTTTCAAGCCTTTGAAGCACCTTTGACAGATGATCCCTGGATGCATTCAAGAAAATGGCAATATCTTTCGTAGTAAAAATTTTATTTCTGTTCTTTGCAAGAACTACCATAGTATGCAATGCCAGAGACGCTGCTTCAGATATTTTTATTACAGAAGACAATTTATTATCCTCCAATACTGGTATAGTGGTACTATTATACCAATATAAAAAACAAAAGTCAATATGGCTTATAAAAAATTTATTTCCACCTTCAGGAATATTTACCGGTCAGTGTTTCATCTATGAAAATGTAAAAATAAAGGAATATTGTTAATTTGATAGAATAATAACATTTCATTTATTTTAACTATAAGGAGATGTTTTTTATAATGGAAACAAAGAAAAAGTACATAGGTCTTATGGATCCAAATCACTATGCTTTTCTGAGATCTCTTGAGAATCTCATAGCTCATATTGATCCGAAAATAAAAATTAAATCACAGGAATATGATGTAGTAACGGAAAGGGTAAAGTGTAAACCCTATGACGTTCTGAACTCGGCAGAAACAAATTTTGATGTAATAATGAACAGAGGTTCCCACTGGAATCCTCACAGAAATAGTCTGTTTACAATACTCTCCACAAAGGTTCACCTGATATACAATATGTTTTCTTTTAAAACTATTGATAAAAATTCCGGCTATGGCCAGATGAGTGAACTTGGTATAAACATACCTCCCACATGGGCTATTCCCCAGCAGGATTATTCGGAACTGGATGATCCGAAAGTAAAGGTCCCCATCCACAAGGATCTTATTTTTGAGGATCATGAACTTTTCAACTTACAGGACCTTGGAGAAAAAGTAGGTTATCCAGCATTTTTAAAACCCCAGGACGGAGGCGGATGGGTTGGAGTAGAAAGGGTTACAAACGGAGAAGAATTACAGAAAGCCTATGATAAATCAGGAGAAAAACCTCAGAATCTCCAGCATGGTATAAATTATAAGGAATTCGTCCGTTCAGTCGGTATAGGCCCTCAAATAATGCCGATGCATTACAATGCAGACTCCAAATATTCCCATGACAGATATATAAGAAGTGCAGAAAAAGCTATAGAACATAATTTCATTACAGATGCAGAAAGAAAAGAAATAGTACAGATAATAAAGATAATAAATGCTTTTTACGGATGGGATCATAATTCCTGCGAAGCTTTAATATCTAAAGACGATGATAAAATCTACGTCATAGACTTTGCAAATGCCTATCCTGACAGTGATGTCATATCACTTCATTATTATTTCCCGGGCGTGGTAAAAGCCATGGCAAAATGGCTTATATACTGCGCTTTCCATCCGAGACATCAGAAGCTCAATTTCATGAATGAATGGAGCAAATACTACAAAGTTCTGGAAGAAGCAAAGAAAAAAGGTCTTTCCTATCAGGAAAAACTGGATAAATATGAAAAGATTGCCGATGACTATTTCGAAACAAAGAAATTCAACGAATTCTGTGAAGAACACCTGTCAGATTTCGACACAAAAGCTCTTGAATATTTCTCAGGTGAAAAATTCGAAGCAGTCCTTGAAGAGGCTGTAAGAAGATATTTCAGAGTTCCTGCTGAAGTACCTGAAAAAATGGCTCATTACAAGGGACTTCACAGGTTCTGGATACACTGCGAGAAAAACAGACTGGGTATAAAATAGCAATATAATGCAGGGGCAAACATGTAAAAAGCCCCTGCATTTATTTATAATTTAAAGGTATAGAAACTGTCATTCACCTGAATTTATGAAAAAAATATGTTTCCTGTTACTTATCTTAATTATTCTTCTGTCTTCCTGCAGGAGGGAAACTGTTATAAATACGCCTGTTCCTGTTCCTACTTCTGTAAGTACAGCAAAAGAAAAGCCCCTTGTATTGAGTTGTATACCGATAGAAAGTGAATTAAAACTTATAGAAGGGTGGCAACTGCTTGCAGATTATATTACAGCTCAGACCGGCATACCTGTAGAAATAGACACAAAAAAATCCTATGAAGATATTATAAACGGATTGAAAAACGGAGAAGTAGACATGGCTTACCTGGGAGCTCTTTCCTATATAAAAGCTCATGACGTAGCAGGTGTTATTCCTGTGGTGCAGCCAAATTTCATAACGGAAAAAGAACCTACTTACAGAAGCTGTATTATTGTGAGAAAAGACAGCGGCATCAAAAGATTTGCCGATCTGAAGGGTAAAAAATTTGCTTTTACCGATAAAGATTCCACATCAGGTTATCTTATACCTGTATCTATGATGGCAGACAGTGGCATTAAAAATTTAAAATTTTTTTCCTCATATCTGTTTACAGGGGATCATGAAGCAGCCTTTCTGGCTGTTTACAATGGCTATGTAGACGGAGGCGCAGTATACAGCAGATTGTTCCTGGACAATAAGGATCCAAGGCTGAAGGATATAATAATAATAAAAAAATCCGAACCGATTCCTACAGGGCCTATTGTCATCAGAAAGGAAATACCGTCAGAGAAAATAGAACTTATAAAGAAAGCCTATCTGTCTGTAGGAGATAACAAAGAAACAGAAGAAATAAGAAAATTAATCAAGACAAGTCATTATTGTGAAACATCTGATAAAGATTATGATGTTATAAGAAAAGCCACAGAGGTTTTCAGAAAAATGGGATTGGATAAAAAATAACGGAGGGTTGTTAGAAATGATTAAAATGATGGAATGTGTTGGCAATTCACATCAGAGCTTTGAAGAAGCAGTAAAAGAAACAGTAGAAAAGCTTATTGAATCAGGAGAAAAAATTCACTGGTTTGAGATAAAAGAAGAAAAAGAAGCAGAACCTGCAGAATTTCAGGTAAAAATCAAAGCAGGTGTGGAAAAATAATTTAACTTTCAAAAAGAACTGTCACGGAATTCCTCTCTCTGTGACAGTTTTTTATTGTTACTGAGTTAAGGCTCTCGTGACGCGTAACGCGTGACGGGAGGACTCAGTAATATTATAGATAAAATTTTCAATAAAAAATTAACAAAAATTTAACTTCTTCTATATTTACCTGTATTTTTTTATATGTTATTTTTAACATGTCATAGTTTCTATCTTAATTATAGTGTTTTCATAACTTATTAGAATTCAAGTTGTCGTGACGCGTAACGCGTAACGCGTGACGGGTTTAATCACTGCGCATCACGCATTACGCTTTACGCATTACGAGGTCATTATTTATGGATAGTTATGAAACTAACTATAAATCAGGTTTTGGGTTCCAGGTTTCTCAACCCACCACCATTTAAAAAATGGATTTTCCTGTATTCTGAACATAGGGGAGATAAAAGTCATGAATATACAATCAAACGATCAATATTTAATAGCCGGTAATTACGGAACAAAGGCAGGCCAGAGACTGGCAGGGACGCAGCAGGCTTCCGTTTCTTCTCAGAAGGTGAATCAAAAAACCCTGAACAGGCATCTGGAAGAAACTACAAAATTTTATAAAGACAGTAATTTTTCACAGGTTGAAGAAAAGTCTTCTGAAAAAACTAAAGAAAAATCTTCTGAAGAAACAGCAAAGGAGAAAAAATTCTTTCTCGAAGGTACAACAGACATATACGGCTCTTTACCTGAACCTGAAAAAAGAGAGGAACCTCTTTATCCAACAATGGAGAAAAAGCTCTTTCCCGCCCTGGATGCCATGGAAAAAACCGTTGAAGAACTGGGCAAACATCCGACACCGGAAGAAGTGGACAGATCCAATATAAGAAGATTGATAAGAGCATTTCAGCCTGTAGCAGAAGCATTTGAAGGCAGTTATGACAGAAAAGATTTTAAAAAATCTATGAAGAAAATCCAGTCCCTTGCAAGCAGTCTCGGGAAATATAAAGATATATCCGTTATTGAAACAGAACTGAAAAAAATCTGTCCCGACGGTAAAATACCGGCAAAAATCCAGAAAGAAATTGATTCATACAGAGATAAACAGGCTGAAAATTTCCAGGAAACTTATAAAGAGTTTCGAAAAGAAGATATGGATAAGGCCCTGAAAATTTTAAGGAACCCGGAAGAACCGGAAAGTTCAAAGCCACATAAACTGGAAGCAAAAGACAGGGAGCTTCTGAGTAAAAATATGGGTGAACTGTTAGACACGGTAGAAGAAGTAGGACTTCAGCATAAAGATCCCGAAACATTCCATGAAGGACGTAAATCTCTGAGGAAACTACTTAATTCCATGAATGCCACAGAAGATACATTCGGTTTCAGTGAAAAAGATGTAAAAACAATGACGGATCTCGTAAATGTCTACGGACAGGCACAGGATAAATACATAGCCTATGAATGGCTTCATAAGAACGGATTCAATCAGGAAGCTTCTACAATGATGTCCCTTTATGAAGAGAGTCAGAAGAAAGCCCTTGAAGAAGCATCGAAATTTATGAAATCCGGAACCCTTGAAAGAGTCAGACAGAATGTTCAGAGTTAAGCTTCATAAAAGTGATAAAAAAATCTTTATCTTAATATTTTTTTCTTTCTTTATGTCTGTTTTATTTGCAGGCAAAACAACTGCGGGAGAAGCCATTAAAGAACCTGAATTTACCGGCCCATGCACCACAGAAATCTACGGATTAAGACTCAGGCCAGGCCAGGATTTGAAAGAAGAACTGGATAAATTCGCGAAAGAACATAATCTTGAAGCTGGCTATATTATAACCTGCTGCGGAAGCCTTACCGAAGGCTCTATAAGATTCGCCAATAAAAATGAAACAGCAATATTAAAGGGACATTTCGAAATAGTTTCTCTTACGGGAACTCTTTCTTCTACAGGCGGTTCACATATTCATATATCTATTTCTGACGGAGAAGGCAGAACTTACGGAGGACATCTGATGTCAGGCTCAAAGATTTACACCACCGCAGAAATAGTTCTCGGCAATATAAAAGATGTAAAATTTACAAGGGAAAACGATGAAGATAGCGGATATAAAGAATTGAAATTTTCACGGTAACTTTTTACAATGACTGACAACAATGACCTGTTCGCTCACAACGAAGCACGAAATTTTGTCCCTCCCGTCACGTGTTACGCGTTACGCGTCACGATTCTCATATAAATATCATAGGGTATATAATTAAAATTTATAATAAATAAAATCAGGCATAATTCTTAACAATGCCCCTACAAGAGCCCATCTTTTTGTTATATAAACTTTATTTTTCTTTTGTTCCAGAGCCATATATATCTGTATGGCAGCTTTTTCACAGGGAGCCACCCAGAAAAGCCCTTCTCCCTTTGCCATGGCAGTATCGACAAAACCCGGTATTATGTCTGTTACAGTAACAGGTATCTTCATTTTCACAGATCTGTGCCTGAGCCCTTCCAGATAATTAGAAACAAAAGCCTTTGATGCGTTATAAGCAGGTCCATCTCCGGCACCTCTTATCCCGGCCACAGACGATATGGCGGCAAGATGACCGCTCCCTTTTTTGACGAAATAACGAAAAGCCGCACCTGCCATAGCGGTAAATCCGGCGACATTGGTCTTTATCGTATCCTCTTCCAGACTCCATTCGAGTTCAGGGTTTTCATGGCCGGTACCGGAACTTATTATAATCATATCAGTGCCATTCATGTCCGAAATCAATTTTTCCAGGGAACTTATTGCTGTATCGGTATCTGTAATATCAATATATTGAGAATGTACGTCACCGGAAAGTTCCTTCTTTAATTCTTCCAGAAGATTTATTCGTCTCCCTGCAATACCGACAGTATATCCATTACGAGAAAATATTCGGGCCAGTTCTTTTCCTATACCGGATGTTGCACCTATAATAATTACTTTTTTCATAACATCACCCCTGTATAAAACCAGCAGAAAACATGCCATTTTATTGACCCGACCATAAGCATTTAATAAACATTTTCCTCCCGTCACGCGTTACGCGTCACGAGATCATAATATGTATTATTTATGCTTATACCAATTCGCTATCAATTTTAGTATTATAAATCTCCTGGCTTTGCCTGCCTGGCGCTCCTCCGAAAAAAATCTAAACTGGAACAGGCATATTTGTTAAAACTTACATCATACCACTTTGCATTATATTCTATTCAAATAGACTTGTGCTGCCGTGATATTTTTTTCTCCGGAGCACCAGGCAAGCAAAGCGCTATAGTTGATAGCTAAATGGTATTACGTCAGTAAATAAAAATGTCAGATTGCGTTTACTGACCTGAGCATAAGCATTTAATAAATGTCTTCCTCCTGTCACGCGTCACGCGTTACGCGTCACGAGAGCATATATGTATTATTTATGCTCACCTCAGTAAAAATGGCAGGTGATTTTATATACAATGGAAAAAGAAATTTATCACAGAATATTCAAAGTGAAAAGTGAAAAAATTTGGATTTTACTTACTTTTCACTATTCACTATTCACTAATTAATAGATTTATAAAATCAATTCTAATTTCCAGTAGAAATGAATCTACCTGTCGTAAAAAAACACTATGTAAAATCATTATCTAAAAAAATTCATTGACTTTTAGCCCGTATTTTGTTAATGTTTCAGAAACACACTTTTACCAGGAATTATACAGGGAAAGGATTCATATATATATGAATTTCATTGTCATTATTGCTCAGGAATTGAACATTAAACCTTCACAGGTAGAAAAAACGATAAACCTTCTCGATGAAGGCAACACAATACCGTTTATTGCAAGATACAGAAAAGAAGTAACAGGAAACTTGAACGAGGAAGTCCTCAGACACATAGAAGAAAGAATTGGTTATTTAAGAAACCTTCAGGAAAGAAAAGAACAAATAATAAAATCCATAGAAGAACAGGGGAAAATGACTGAAGAACTCAGGGGAAAAATCGTAAAGGCCACAAAATTACAGGAACTTGAAGATCTATATCTTCCGTATAAACAGAAGAAAAACACAAGGGCCAGTATAGCAAAAGAAAAAGGCCTTACACCTGTGGCAGATCTGATTGGCGATGAAAATAAGAAAAAAGAAGATATAGATAGAGAAGCTTTAAAATATATAAATCCCGAAAAACAGGTTCATACGGTTGAAGATGTTATTAACGGCGCCAAAGATATAGTAGCCGAAAGAATCTCCGAAGATATAAAAGTCAGAAATTTTCTGAGAGAAACAGTGGCAAAAGAAGGGAGGGTAACTTCAACTGCATCTGACAAAGAGGCTAAAACCAATTATGAAATATATTATAACTATAACGAAGCCTTTTCCTCCATGCCTCCCCACAGAATTCTCGCCATAAACAGAGGAAACAGAGAAAAACATCTGAAGGTATCAATAGAACTGGATGAAGAGAAAATAATTCAGAGATTGAAGAATGTTTTCGGCTACAGCGGCGATGTAGAATATTTTACAGAAGCCCTTCAGGACGGGTTCAAGAGACTTCTATGGCCTTCCATAGAAAGGGAAATGAGAAAAGTAAAGACAGAAGAAGCAGAAAAACAGGCAATAGAAGTATTTTCAAAAAATCTAAAAAGCCTCCTTCTGCTGCCGCCTGTGAAAGGGCACAGGGTTCTCGGAATAGACCCGGGATTTCGGACAGGATGTAAGATTGCTGCAGTGGATGAAACGGGGAAACTCCTGGGAACCGCTACAATATATCCCCATCCTCCTCAGTCTAAAAAAGAAGAAGCTAAAAAAATAGTTGCAGAATTTATAAAGGTAAATAACATCAAATTCATAGCTGTAGGCAATGGAACTGCCTGCCGTGAAACAGAAGCATTCCTTGCGGAAGCAATGGATCTGTTCCCTCAAGGCACTGCGTTTACAATAGTAAGTGAAGCAGGTGCTTCCGTATATTCCGCATCACCTCTTGCGAAAGAAGAATTTCCAGATATGGATGTAAGTATAAGAGGAGCAGTGTCCATTGCCAGAAGACTCCAGGACCCTCTGGCCGAACTTGTAAAAATAGAACCGAAAGCTATAGGTGTGGGCATGTATCAGCATGATGTAGATCAAAAAGAACTGACCAGAGTTCTCGGCCATGTCGTAGAGTCTGTCGTAAATGAAGTGGGAGTCAATTTAAATACTGCATCTCCGTCACTTCTGGAATATGTCTCAGGCATGAATTCAAAGCTTGCAAAAAACATAGTTCTTTACAGACAGAAAAAAGGTGAGTTTAAAAGCAGAGAGGAATTACTCGATGTATCAGGGCTGGGAGAAAAAACCTTTACACAATGCTCCGGATTTATGAGAATACTGGACGGAGACAACCCCCTTGACAGTACTCCTGTCCATCCGGAATCTTATGGAGCGGTAAAAGCTTTATTTCATAAACTCGGCCTTGACATTCTGGATCTGAAAACAAAATCAAAATGGAAGGATATAAGAAGTTCTATTGAAAAATTATCGGTAAAAGAACTGATAAAAGAATTGAACATAGGAGAACTTACACTTCAGGACATACTGGAAGCATTGAAAAAACCGGGAAGAGATGTAAGGGAAGATATACCTAAACCAATATTTCGTACAGATATTTTAACTATGGAACAGTTAAAACCCGGCATGACAATGAAAGGTACAGTCAGGAATGTCATAGATTTCGGAGCATTTGTGGATCTCGGCGTAAAAAGGGACGGACTCATTCATATATCACAGATGGGAGAGAGATACATAAAACATCCCCTTGAAGTTCTTTCTGTGGGACAGGTAGTGGAAGTGAAAGTAATAGATATAGATATTGACAGAGGCAGAATATCATTGAGTTTATTATGAGTATTACCGGGTGTTGAGAGTTGAATGAATTTTCCTATTCCGGCAATCAGCTGACTGGAACAACCTTTTTCAGCGCTTCTACAAATTCTTCCGGTTTTTGAGAACCGAATAATATTTTGCTTCCATTCTTAAGAACCAGCTGGATACCGAGATTCCCGCTTACATTATATGCCTTTCCACATGTCAAGCTGTAACGAATCCCCCATCCTCCGTATTCCATTATGGGTCTGTACGTTCTTACTTCATATGTTTTTATATCACTCACATTTATTTTATGAAAAGATAACTGGAAAGGAAAAAAGCGAAAATATAAACCGTCTGCACGAACCTCTGTTGTGAGATTACAGATATAAAACAGCAGAGGACATAAGATTCCCATAATCAGAGGTAATATCAACATGACCGGATCTGGGAGCATTTTTTTCCAGTGCCATATTACCAGAGCAAGAGGCAAAAATATAATTGCCCATACCCATGGCTGACGCATTTTTTGAATTTCAGTAAAAATTATTTCATTCCCCATTATAATCTCCCTTCTATCTATACTCATTTGCATAGATAAATACATGAGAAATTTAAGCGATACAATTATCTATGCAAAAAAGTATATTACTTTCTGTCCGTAAGACAAAGTTCTTTACCAAGAAAAGATGCAATCTCAACCATAGATTCCTTTGCTTCAGGTATAAAAGGATATCCGAAGGATTCGAATACATGCCACATGCCTTCCCATACATTCAGCTCTGCCGCGACACCGCATCTTTTCATCTGTCTCTGGAGTCTCACAGAATCACTTAACAGCAGATCCCTTGTGCCTGTTGTAATTATAACAGGCGGAAAATTTTTACTGTACGTTCCGTAAACAGGGGATATGAGAGGATCTTTAGTGTTATAGCCTTTAAAATATTCTTCCGACATGGGTTTAATGAAACTGTCATAAGAAAGTAAAGGATCATACCCGTCAAGGGTAAAATAAGTATCGCTTAATTTCTCCGCTTCCGTCCATGGAGAACAGAGACCAGCAGCGGCAGGAAGAGGCAGACATTCATTCTGTGCTTTAAGGAGTGTTGTGAGTGCCAGATGACCTCCTGCCGAATCACCGAGCCAGACAATATTTTTGCTATTAAAATCTTTTATGATTTCTCTGTAGACAGAAAAACTGTCTTCCAGTGCAGCAGGATAGGGATGTTCCGGGCCGAGCCGATAATCTATGGCACAGACCTTTATGCCAAGTTCAAAGGCAAGACCGGCAGACAATGATGTAACAGGTGTGCCGAAATAATAGGCACCTCCGAAGGTATATATGGCAATTTTATCATCACGGGAACTGTCGTAATTTACAGGAGTTATTATAGATACCGGTATATTTCCTATCTTTTTTTCTTCTATATGGTCAAAAAGTTTATTACCATATGCTTTTAAAAACATCTGTAAAAACAGGTTGTATTTTTCTCTTCTTTCTCTGACTTTCAGAGGATTTTTATATTCTTCATGGCAAAAATCATTCTTAAAATTTATTAAAAAATCCTTTGCTTCTTTACTGATATTTACCGGAACAGGTTCTTTCAATATAAACACTCCTTTATAAAAATTCGTAACGCGTGACGCGTTACTTACTGAGTTAAGCATAGATAATACATATATGCTCTCGTGGCGCGTCACGCGTGATGCGTGACGGGAGGAACACGTTTATTAAATGCTTATGCTCAGGTCAGTAAATATTTGCTGAAATATTATAAATAGTTTTCCTTAATAATTTTTGCATCTTTTACTAAATAAAATTCTATATTCATACTGCAGTCAACCATTTTTCCGTTATTATTATACAGGCTTTTTACAGTTTTCAATTTTGATATTTTCATCTCTACAATGGGTTTTTTGCCTCCTGACGAAAGTTTTTCTATTTCTTTCAGCTTATTCTGCGTTATTACTCCATAGCCAAGAACAATAAGATTGAGAGAAGCACTTTGAACTGCACCAGTTCCAGGGTTTCCTCATGTAAAACAATCGCCATATTGTTTTGTAAATTCTTTCATCTTTTCATATGGAATTGCAAAAAGAGCCATATCATAACAGTCTTCTTTGTTTTTGCGGGAAGCGGCACCTGCTATTACATACTGTTCCGTTTTCTCTGTTTCTTTTTCCATTTCCATCCGGTAAAGACCGGTATTTAAAGATAACTTATTCCCTGTTAATTTGATGCGTTCCTTACTGTTCTGTGTACAGCCGCAGAATAATATTGAAGTAATAATTATAGCGAATATCATAAACCCGGGTTTCATTAAAATCACCTCCCTCTGAATTATAATTATTTTACGTGAAATTCCGTACCAATACAAGATAATTCTATCACAAAAATATTTTTGCAAAATGGATCTTGATTTTTGATATTTAATAATATATAATGATATTTGAAGATATAAAAAATAAAGGAGGAGTAAGTATGGCAGAAGAAATTTTTGATGCAGACCAGGCTATAGAATTTCTTAAAATATCCAGACCCACCTTTGCCAGATGGCTTAAAATCGGTAAATTACAGGGATTTAAAGTGGGAAAACAATGGCGTTTTTACAGGCGTGACCTTGTATCTTTCATGGAATCAAGCGGGACTGATTTTGTTCTGTTAAAAAAGGACTTTAAAGAATCAATCAAGTTTTTCGAAGAAAAACTTGAAAGAAAGAATATACCGGCAGGAAGCGATACAGGGACTACAAAAGATATAATCACTTCTTACGATGAAAAAGATGTACTGATAAAAAATCTTGCCGAAAGATTATTTCTGGATAGTTTCAGTGATAAGGCCAGTGATATACATTTAGAACCTTTAAAAGACGGGCTTATGGTTAAATACCGCATTCAAGGTTCCCTGGAGGAGATAAAATTACTGTCCCATGAAACGGGAGAAGAACTGATAATAAGATTGAAGCATATGGCAGACCTGGATCCGGACATAACGGAAAAGGTGCAGACAGGGAAAATAATGATAGAAACAGATAAAATCACCGGAGGTGACAACAGGTTTGATATAAAAATCGGAATAATTCCTGTTATATACGGAGAAAGGATTACTATGAGAATTAAACCTGTGGAAAAAGCAAAGGCAACAGTAGAGCAGGGGCTCGAACTGCTCCGGTTCGAGAAAGAAGACCTTGAGACAGTAAAGAAAATATTCAACAGAGCCTTCGGCCTTGTAATTGTTACAGGAACATCAGGGAGCGGTAAAACCACTACATGTCATGGCGCATTGAATTATATTCTTTCAAAAACCAGGGGCCATGCCAGTATTATGACTCTGGAAGATTCCATCGAATATCCTATGAAGGGTATATCACAGATAACAGTACATCCTGACCGAGAAGGTTATTATGAACTATTGAAGGGTATTATGTGGCAGGACCCCGATGTAATATTTGTCGGAGAGCTTTCAGACAGTAAAACAGCCATGATGGTTTCCGAAATAGCTCTTACAGGTCATCTTATCATAGTGCAGTTAACATGTTCCGATATATTTCAGTCTGTAGATTACCTGAAAAATCTCGGTCTTGAACCATATCTGCTGGCTTCTGTTCTGGAAGGAGTCATAGCTCAGAGGCTGGTAAGAAAGATCTGTAAAAATTGTAAAGAAAAATTCACCCCTTCCCCTGATCTTATCAAAAAATATTTTTCAGACAGAGAGAATGTTTCTCTCTTCAGAGGAAAGGGATGCAGTGAATGTCATAACAGCGGTTACTCCGGGAGAACCGGATTGTACGAAATATGTATGTGTGATACGGAATTAAAAGAAGCCATTGCAGACGGAGAAAAGACAGATAAATTAAAAAAAGTTTTTCACGAAAAAGGATTCCGCTCTCTTCGGGAGAAAGCTATAGATTATGTTCTTTCAGGAATTACTACTCTGGAAGAAGCATTGAGAGTGAGCTATTAGACAGTGACCAGCTATCAGAGACCAGTTATCAGGCACCAGTGAGTAGTGGCGTAAACGCCACTACCGGGATGACTGTCACCGTTTATTCATTACGCATCAGGGCTCTGATGCAGAAAAGAGGTAAAGTAAATTTGCAGGACATACTGACTGAAACAGTAAATAAGTTTAAGAATCTCTGTGATTATATGGAGATAAGAATAGAAGATTATGAGACTACAAAAATTGCCATAAATACGGACGAAACGGAAAAAATTGGCACTTCTTTTGAATTTGGGGGCAATATAAGAGCTCTCGTAAACGGAGGCTGGGGGTTTATTTCATTCAATAATATTGATTTACTTCCCACCTTCGCAGCCAGAGCCATAGACCATGCAAAACATGTGGGAAGAAACAAACTCGTGCTGTCTCCCGTTCCTTCTATAGTGGACAGAGTAAAAACAGAACCTCTTTCCGATCCGAGAAATATAACCTTAAAAGAAAAGAAAAAACTCCTTGATGATTATAATAAAATAATACTGAATTATGACAGAGAACTTATAAAAAATTCCTTTCTTGCCTATTATGATCAGATTAAAAAGAAATATTTCTGCAACTCGGAAGGAACTTTTATAGAACAGGAGCTTCTGGATCTCTATATTACAGTGAAGATTATTGCTGCAAAGGACGGTATCACACAGCCTGCTGTCGTTACAAACGGCAGCTCAAATAATTTCGATGTATGCCGCAATCTGGAAGAAAAAATAGAAAAATCCTGTAAGACTGCTATAAAATTCCTGGATGCGCCGAAAGTAAAATCAGGTGTTTATACTGTAATCTGCGACCCTGCCGTAACAGGAACTTTTGCACATGAGGCATTCGGCCACACATGTGAGGCAGATCATTTTTATAAAAGCGAATCTTTAAAGAAAGAAATGAGGCTTGGAAGAGTTTTCGGCAGTAAAGTTCTGAGTATTTACGACACAGGTCTTGATATCGGTTCAAGAGGTTCCATGAAATATGATGACGAAGGTGTAAAAACAGAAAAAACCTATCTCATAAAAGAAGGCGTTCTATCAGGGAGGCTTCATTCCAGGGAAACTGCCTCCATTTTAGGAGAAAATCCTACAGGTTCGGCACGTTCGATAGATTACCGTTTCCCTCCCATATGCAGGATGAGAAATACCTGCATAGAAGGAGGAAATTCCACTTTTGATGACATGATAAAAGATATAAAACTCGGCATTTATGCCGTAGATTTCCTTTACGGCATGGGAGGGGAGATGTTTACAGTCGCACCTGCTTACAGTTACATGATAAGAAATGGTCATATTGCCGAAGCAGTAAGGGATGTAAAGATAACAGGGAACCTCTTTGAAACATTAAAAAACATAGATATGACAGGAAATGATTTTAAAATAAATGACTCAGGAGGAGGATGCGGAAGAGGCGAACAGTGGCCTCTTGCAACAACGGAATCGGGGCCCCATATAAGGATACAGAATGTATCAGTAGGAGGTGAGTCTTAATGGAACATCTGGAAAAAATTTTAGATAAATCTTCTTCTGAAACAGAAGAAAGTGAATTATTTTATTTGAAAAATTCCAGCGAAAAGTTAGAATTTGAAAAAAATGAATTGCAGAGTATGACAGGGAAAGAAAGTGAAGGGGCAGGTTTAAGGGTCAGAAAAGACGGTAAAACAGGTTTTGTTACTTCCAGTAAGATAGAAGAAAGTATTGTAGAGAAAGCCATTTCAAGTGCCGAATTTGGCGATGAGTCGAGATTTTCTTTTTCAGGAAAACATGAACAATGTTCCGCCGATTATATGGACAGGGAAGTGGATAATATTGACATAAACAGCCTTGTTTCCAGAGGAGAAGAGATAATCAATGAAATAAGAGATTTTGATAAAAAGATAAATGTAAATATAACCTTTGAAAAAAGACTTGAGGAAGTTCATATCCTTACATCTCGGGGCTTCAGAGGACATTACAGAAAAAATTATTATTCCCTCTTTGTCATGACAGAATTTACCAGAGAAAATGATATATTCGAAATATGGAAAGGTTTTACAGACAGAGAAACAACGGAAGAAAAATTGATTTCAGAAGTGTTATTTGATATAAAACAAGGCCTGTCTGTGGTAAAAATACAGAACGGCAAATATCCTGTTTTATTTTCTCCCGATGCGGTGGAAGAACTTTTCAGCATTTTTGTTACAGGTGTTGATGGCAACAGGATATACAGGAAGACATCTCCTCTTTATTCAAAACTCGGGCACGAGATATTTAATGAATCTATAAGTATTTATGACGATCCGACCATAAGGGGGGGGGCAAATTCCTGTCCTTTTGATGACGAAGGTGTGCCGTCACAGAAGACTCCTCTTGTAGAGAAAGGGATTCTTAAAGGGTTTCTTCTGGATCTTAAAAACAGTGTCAAACTGAACATGCCTTCTTCCGGCAACGGTTTTCGTAAAAACTGGATTACAGGCAGAAGTTATGAATATTATCCTTCCATAAATTCTTCATGTATTACAATCAATCCGGGTAATTCTTCTTATGAAGAGCTTCTATCTTCAATAAAAGAAGGAATTCTTGTAAAGTCGGCGCCAGATCTGTCCATGGGGAATATCCAGAACGGAGATTTTGCCGGCACAGTAATACATGGTTTTAAAGTAGAACATGGAAACATATCAGGGAGAATAAAAAATACTGTTATAAGCGGCAATCTGTACAATTTACTGAAAAACCAGTTGCTTGGCATGAGCGCAGATCTTTATTATTCAATGTCTTCCGGAGCCAGAGTTCCTTATATATTATTTAAAGATATGGAAGTAACATCTTAGGACAGTCATTAAGATTCTTTAACAGACAGCAAAGGTTTCCCCGGCCCTTTTTCTCCCATGGCCTGGAGAAACCTTACGGTTATTTCCGCCTCTATCGTATTGGGAGTACTTTTTCCGAGAGGTACCTGGCCTCCTGCCATAACCCTGTGGCCTCCTGCCATGCCCAGACCATCAAGTACCTGATGAATAAGAGAACCGGCATAAGGGTAAAGAGGGGTCGTCCTGAGAGACAGATTAAGTGTGTCATTATACTGGCCCATGCAGAGGGCAGCCTTTGTGCCTGAAAGTCTTATAAGTAAATCTGCTATCTCTGCCGGCAGATCAGGACTGTGCATCTGTTCAAGTACTGTTATTACGGCTTTACCGTAAACCCTGGTAGAACGGAGGGCATTATCAAAAGCACGAAAATAGACAAGTGGTAACTGGGCCTGCTCAACCTGTGATAATTTATGATGATCCACATTGGACAGAAGTTTGAAATAGGCATATTCATCGGAACATGTAGTACTTCGTGACAATCCCCTTGTGTCTGTTTTAAGTCCGTAAAACAGTGCCGTAGCAAGGCGGCCATGTATTTCTATACCTGCTGCTTCCAGATACTGAAATAACATGGTTGACGTGGCACCGATTTCAGTTCTTATATCCACATATTTAATGCTTTCCGTTGAAGCCAGGACTGATTGATGATGATCTATTACTATAGAGGGACGGAACTTCTTTGACAGGATATGATTTCCGCATCCTGCCTGAGTATCTACCAGGGCAATAGCCGAATAGGGATCAAATTTCCTGATAGTTTTCTGTTTTTGCCACTCAGGAGTAAGATATTTAAGCATTGCTCTGTTTTCCACTCTGCCAACCAGTCCTGTATAGATCAATCTGCTCTGTATACCCCAGGCTTTTTTTAACAGTATGGAAAGAGCATAACCTGATGCAAGTCCGTCAGGGTCCGGATTGTGATGGGTCAGAATAAGAACAGGCCCTTTACCTGCTGCTTCCCTTAATTTTTCCAGTGTAAGTTCATCTATAGGATTGGGATTATGAGTTATCAAAGTTAACTTCCTCTCCAGGACAAAATTATTCGCCACATAACAGGTTAAGCGGAATTTATATGAGAATAACATAACATAGAGGATATTTCCATCTTTTCCCTGTAACCACATAGCATTATATATTTAGATTTTTCCTACGGCAAGTAATAACAACAAAATTTTATTCTAAAAAAAATTATATATTTTTACCGAAAAAACTGCTTATATCAAAATAAAATTTCTTTTCCTTGTGACAGTGTGTGCATTCACAGGTCAATAAGTCATAAGGTTTTTGCTCTTCACTGAAAAGAAGGGCCTGCATTTTTTTCTCAAGTGTTCCGCCGCATGCACTGCATTTTTGTGATCTCACATATTTATATTCTTCCGGAATACCTGATACGGTTAAGGCTTCATGCCATGGATGTTCCTTCATAAGATCATCTCCTTATTCCCGGATTCTTCAAATTCTTTATATTCTTCCCTTGCCATTTTCTGGGCTTCTGCCCGGCAATTATTAATCTCATCAAAATTATCTTCCAGCAGTTCAACAATATGCTTATCCAGGGCTGAATTTTCTGCCATAGTCCGGATAGTTTTCATTGTTTTCTCACTATCCATACCGGTTCTATAAGGTCTGTCTTCGGTCAGGGCAGTAAATACATCTGCTACAGACATAATTCGCGATCCTATGGATAAATCCTGTTTATTGAGATGAAATGGATATCCTCTGCCATCAAGTCTTTCATGATGAAAAGAAGCCCAGCTGTTAATAACGTCGAATTCACTGATATGTTCAAGTGTAATGTATGTATAGTACGTATGAGAACGAATAATACCGAACTCCTCTTCTGTTAATTTACCCGGCTTCTCTAAAATCTCTGAAGGGACTGCAAGCTTACCGAGATCATGAAGATATCCTGCCAGTCTCATCGAATGGCATTCTCTTTCAGAAAAACCTGACAGACTGGCCAGAGTTTCAGCACTTGCCGCCACACCGCTCGTATGGGTAGCAGTAAAGTGGCTTCTGAAATCTATAATCTGACAGAAGAGTTTTCCCAGATTGATAAGTTCTTTCAGATTTAATTCAATTGACGGTAATTTTGTCCTTCTGGAAAGAATAAAACCTATAAACGGAGAGGATGCATCAAGCCAGAAAGATTCTTTACCTGATAAACTCTTAAAAACATCCAGCAAATCAGGATTGAATAATTTTTCTGAAAATCTATTAATCTGTTCAATAATATGTTTACCTCGCCAGACAATATTTTTCTCTCTATTATCAATAAGTACACTTATTCTATCTGCCAGATGAAGGATATGACTTCCCAGTGGAATCGCTTTATGGCCGGTCATAGCGTCTGCCCAGGGAGTATGATGGTAACGTACCAGAGTGGCTATCCTGTGAAAAGGTTGAAAATTCTTCAGTAATAAATAGCCTCTTTCGGCATGTATATAAGGGCTTTCCTGCTCAAATTCAAGAGTTGCCAGTCTTTCTTTTAAATATAAAGCACCGCTGTCATGCAGAAGTCCTGCAAGAACGAGATTATTCTGTTCTTCCAGAGATAAGCCCAGTTCTTTACCTATACAGAGTGCAATACAGGCAACCCTTTTATGGTGATCCACTACAGACGGATTGATCATATCCATTGCACCTGACAGACACATAATCAGGTCAAACATAGATACATACAGTTCTTTCATCAATAAACTCCGGTTAAATTATCGTGACGCGTGACGCGTAACGCGTGACGCGAGGATTACCTGTACCATTATATATCGAGAGACAGGATTTTATCAAATGGTAATACAGAAATCTGTAATTTAAATTATAACAGATAAAAAGGATAAAGGGAATTACTTAAAATAGTGAAGGATGGTGAAGGGTGAAGAGTGAAGGGAAAAAGATTTTATTATAGTTAATTTTATAATTATCTATAAATAATGACCTCGTAATGCGTGATGCGAGATGCGCAGGGATTAAACCTGTCACGCGTTACGC
>JBEHWO010000020.1:0-38556 GCA_040217695.1 Vulcanimicrobiota bacterium
TTTGTATCTGAAGGACAGATGATTGACCTCGATTTCACCGCTTATTTCACCGGGTTCGTTTTTTCCGTCATCTACTTCGGGACAGGCTTCAAATATGGGTTTCATTCTTTCTGTAACAGGAACTATACTGGTAAGAAGAGATATGGTCATACCGAGCTGTATAACTGATGCCATAAATGACGTAAAAGCTGTATTAAAGGCAAGAAAATTTCCGCTGCATATAACTGCATGGCCTCTGTAAATATCTGATGATATAACAAGAAAAATTACTATTGATGAAATAAGGAGTATAACAGAATTAAAGACCTGATAAAAATTTTTAATATTCTGAATTTTAAAGGAAAACCTCTTCTGAAGTCCGAACTTTTCAGCCCACTGTGCAAAAGCTCTGCTTTCAGCACCTGCAACCTTCAGTTTTGTTATACCATTTATAATTTGAAATACAAATCCGGAAATCTGTCCTTCAAGGGTGAGTAAATTTCTATAAAAGGAAAGTTGAAAATAAGTGGTAAAAATTATCACGAGAACAGTGATAAAAGCTATGATAAAAGCAATTACGGCAAGGCTTTTACTGTAATAAAACAAAAGAAATAAATTGAACAGTGCATATATAAAAGCAAGAAGTGACGGCAGTGTAAGACCTGTAAAAAATTCCCTGCATATGCTGTCGAAACCGAGAGACCGTGCAGCCAGATCTCCTGATGAATATTTCCTGAAAAACGAACATGGAAGAAGAAGGATCCTGTCCCATATGGCTGATTGTATTGTCAGGTTCATCCTGCCCTGTATTCTTATAAGAGAAATACTCTGTAATATCTGAAATATAGCTACGGCAATAGCACTTATAAAAAGAGCAACAGAAAGTTCCAGTATCTGACGGCTTTCCCCTGAAGGGATAATATAATTAAAGATAATGCCTGTCGCAACAGGAGTCACCATGCCAAGCAACCCGACAATAACAGATACAAACAAAAAGTTTAATATGTCAGATTTACAGTATTTTAAACCGAAACAGATAATATTCGAAAGAGTAATGGCCTTTGTAGGTAAAGCAGGATAGAACATATAGGCGTGATGATTAATTTTAGATGCAATAGCTTCAGTGATACGATATTTTCTGTTATCTGCAGGGTCAATCATTTCATATCCGCCGGGGAATACCGGTAACAGAGCAACGGGGCTTTCCCCTGAAAAAGCAAGAAGAGAGCCGTTATCTTTCTTCCACCAGTTTTTCTCAAGAGTGATTTTCCTGTGCCTTACCTTTGAAGCTCTTGCAATAGCAGTAACCGGATCTATAAGATCTTTATCATATTCAAACATAGGTTCTTTAAAGGTAATACCGGTCTTTTTACCTGTTATCTGACAGGCAATAAAAAGCCTGTCTTTATGACCGGCCTGATATAAAAGTGGCCTGTCTTCCATAGTGGATGCAAGTCCCGACACTGCATCACTGAAGGCAGAAATCTCCGTTAATTCCTTCTTTTCAAGCTGTTCTTTTTCATCTATATATTCTTCTACCAGTTTTAGTTTTATAAAATCCAGTATGAAATCATGAAACTGTTCCAGATACTTTCTTTCACGATCATAAAGGAGATATTTTTCCGTATTGAATACCATTACCCTGGAATCTTCTTCTGCTTTCCACCAGAGAGAAGCGGAAACAGGAAACATGACATCTTCTTTAAATGATGACAGATCGTCTCTACCCATAAAAGAAAAAGAACCTTTAAGGTTTTTTATCCACAGAATTGAATCAGAACTTACTACGGCTTCACCTGCTTTCACGTCAATCTCTTCATCAGGCTTAATCAAATTAAATCGTTTTACTCTCTCAGAGAGAGCTACGGTAAAATCTTCTATCCATTTGTCAATATAAGGAGATAGTTCTTCCTTTAATTCATCTATCTTAATCTTTATAACCTCTGTACCTGTTTCGCCTGCCGCAAGGAAACCGAAGGTATCAAAAGGTTTGAATCCAAAGAAAGCTCCTCCTTTTTCTATGGTGCATATATGGTTTCTCGGCCCGGTAATAAGCCTGTCTTTAAGATAAACTCCGTAAATATTGACCTTATGTTCTTTAACTATCCAGATATAACCGGTATCATCAATAAGAAAAGGATTGTTGCCGCCGAGTTCTATTAAATTATTTGTTATATCTGTGTTATTCATTATAACTCCTTATTCGTGACGCGTCACGCGTGGTTTCGTGATGCGTGACGGGTAATGGGTAATGCTTGTCAACTCACTGTTCACGACTCACTTTGCTCAATACATCTGAACAAGTTTCCTGTAAAGACCATTCTCATCTTTAATAAGATCGTCATGTATTCCTCTCTGAACTACCTTTCCTTTATCAAGAACTACAATTTCATCACAGTCTTTTATAGTACTTAACCTGTGTGCAATTATGACAGTGGTACATCCTCTTTTTCTTAGATTTTCATCTATCTTCTTTTCAGTAATGGCATCAAGAGCACTTGTAGCCTCATCCAGCACCAGAATTCTCGGGTTCGTGGCTATAGCTCTGGCTATTTCCAGTCTCTGCCTCTGACCTCCGCTGAAATTTCTTCCATCTTCCTCTACAAAAGAGTCATATCCTTTTTCTTTTTCCGTTATGCCATCATGGATACAGGCATCCCTGGCAGCCCTTATAATATCAGTCTTTTCAAGTGATACATCCCAGAGACTTATATTTTCGTTTACTGTCCCTTCAAAGAGCATAATACTCTGATCCACCATAGCAAGAGTATTATTTATAACCTTTACAGGTATTTTTTCTACAGGCTTTTCATCAAACAGTATTTCTCCTTTCCAGGGACGATAAAGACTGCATATAAGCTTACCTATTGTAGATTTACCGCTTCCTGAAGAACCGACAAGGGCAACTCTTGAACCGGGTAATAAAGTAAGGTTAAAATCATCGAGCAGAGGAGGCTCAAGAGGACTATAGCCGAATGTTATTCCTTTAAGTTCCAGTTTACCGGTTAACTTCATAGATGTATCTTTATTTGTATCTTCAATGGTTCTATCTATATCATATCTCAGAATATCATCGAGCCTGTCCATATCTCCATGGACTTCCTGGACGGTACTTCCCAGGTTTACCAGCCTGTTAAAAGGCGTCATAAAACATCCCATAAGAGTTTGATATGCTACAAGCGTACCTGCTGTCATATGGCCTTTTATAATAAGATAAGTGCCAACGGAAAGTATAACCATTGTATTGAGAGAATTGAGAAATGATGGAATAACTGCAAGAAACTGGCTATAAACATTCAGTTCCTGCTCTATATTGATTGTTTTTGCAAAATATCCTGACCATCTCGTATAAAAATCTCCTTCTGTACCGCTTGACTTGATAGTTTCAATATAGCTCAGACCTGCCATGGATGTACCCAGGAGTTTGCCTCTTTCCTGAAGTACACGCATATTTCCATCTATCCTTTTTCTGGCTATATATTTAAGAGCAAGAACATTCAGAAATGCAATAAAGAGACCTGTAAGAGTAAGGGAGATATTATAAGTAAAAAGAACAACAAGATAAAAAACACACATAAGTATATTAAGTATATTCGGTGCAACCTGCTGGGCAAGTAACTGGCAGATTTTATCATTTATGGCAACTCTTGAACTTATATCACCGGCAAAGCGCTGTGTGAAAAATTCAACAGGCAGTCGCAGTATATGCCAGAAAAACTTGCTTGAAGTGCTTAAAGAAAGTTTGGTTTCAAATCTTAATATATAATACTGCTGAAGCCATGTGAGTCCACCCTGAAGTATGGCAGAGATAATTATTCCCGTAATAAGAGGAGCAATAATATTTTCCATTCTGTTTATAAGAATATTATCTACAAAAATCTTCAGGAACATAGGTATAATAAGGCCGGGGAACACAAGGAGCAATCCTGCAAGCAACACATAGAGTATGGCTGTTTCGGAACCTTTAAGGCGACTTGCAAGTTTTCCGTAAAGGCTTGATTTTACTCCTTCTTTTTTGAAGTCAGGCCCTGGCTCAAAAGTAAGTGCAATACCTGTAAAGGATCTGCTGAATTCATCTTTTGAAACAGTTCTTGGCCCCGAGGCAGGATCATTTAAATATATGCAATGTTTACCAATACCTTCCACTACAAGAAAATGATTAAAATTCCAGAATACAATAAAAGGCACGTCGAGTTTTAACAGCAGCTCTACTCCGGGAGCTTTGAAAGCCTTTGCAATAAGTCCGTATTTCCTGGCTGCTCTTAATATATTTACAGCTTTACTGCCATCACGGGATACACCGCAATCTATTCTCAGCCTTTCAAGGGGAACGATTCTTCCGTAATAGGACAGAATAATAGCGAGTGACGCGGCACCGCATTCAACAGCTTCCATTTGAAGCACTGTAGGAGTTTTAACTCTTTTATGTGATAATTTTTTCATATTTATTCTATTGAAGGAAAAAGGAGATTTACAGGATGAATCTTCTTTAATATTACAGTTCCTCCGCAGAGTGTTCCGCTGCAAATTTTAAAAGGAGGGCCTGTTCTGCCTGAAGACCATTGAAAACCACTTGCCGTATTTGCATCACAGGGAAGTTCCACATGTACTTCCATAGAGGGACCGTATGATAAAAACATACTGACCAGTGCTTCATTACCTATAACCTTCATCATACTTTCTCTGGTTTCAGGAAAAATATCTACAGATTTTACTTTACCGGGGATAAAACCATAAAGGTCTCTTCTGGCTGTAGCAGGTGAAATCTGCACTTCCATAGAAGGGTCAATTTTTTTATCTGCAGCCAGAGGTATATAAATTATAGCCTCCATGGTTTCATCAATCGGTTCAATAACTGCTACAGTATCATATTCTTTTATAATATCACCCGGTTCTACGATTAAATCCAGGATTTTTCCACTTACAGGGCTTCTTATTTCCGACATTATTAATTTCTTTTCCTTAAATAATCTCAGTTTATTTTCCAGTTTTTTAATCAATTTTCCGTTTTTTTCTTTATTTCCGTAAAGTGTTTCTAATTCTTCTTCTGTTTCATGAATAAGAATAGATATATCGGATATTTCAGGTCTCATAACCTTTACAAGCACCTGATCCTCTGTAACAGTAGAACCTGCTTTTACATTCAATTCAACAACGGAACCGCCTGTTACGGAAACAACCTGTGCCAGTCCTCCTCTTTTGAGAAAAATACCTTCTCCTGTAACAGTAACAGGAATAGTGCCTACGATTAACCACCAGAATATTACCATGATTATTACACCGAACATGGCAAGGGCAAGCCATCCTCTGGAATCAGTTATGGTAATTGCCTGATCCAGTTGTTCCGGAGAGGATAATTTCTGAAGAGCTTCCTGCCTGAAAAGCTGTTTTTCAACCATTGTTATAAATAATCCTTACCTTTAGCGAATATTCATTGTTATAGTGTATTAGAATTTACGTAGTAGTGACGCGTGACGGGTGGTTCGTGATGCGTAATGCGTGATGCGTAATGCGTGATGCGTAATGCGTATCCACTCACCACTCACTCTAATTAAGTTACAAAATACACTGCAACTTGTTTTATCAGGATTTTCTACCAATAAAAAAATTTTCCTGCTATCAATCTATTCAAAAAATAAAACAGAGGAGATGACCTGTCCGTCTGTAATAATTTCTTCCCTTAAATTCTATTATACAAATTTTTTTATATCTCAAAGGAAATCTTAAAATTTTCCAAATTCTATATATAGTAACATATTTATGTCACTCCCCGCGTCACGTTTAACGAAAGAGGTGTTTATTATGACAGAAATAATAATAGCTTTTCTACTGGTTATTCCCATCATATTACTGGGATGTAAAGCTGTAAGTGCCGACATACCGGGACATACCGATAACATTCTTGAAAAAGCCACCTTTGCAGGAGGATGTTTCTGGTGTCTCGAAGGACCTTTCGAAGAGCTTGACGGAGTTACGGAAGTAGTTTCAGGATACACGGGCGGTAAAACAAAAAATCCTTCCTATGAAGAGGTATGCACCGGGACTACAGGTCATTATGAAGCAGTTCAGATAACCTATGATCCGTCCAAAATAAACTATGAACAATTACTTCATGTATTCTGGAGACAGATTGACCCTGCAGATAGCAGCGGACAGTTTGCAGACAGGGGTTCCCAGTATAAGACTGCCATATTTTACCACAGTGAAGAACAGAAAAAAAAGGCGGAAAAGTCAAAGGAAGAACTTGACAGTTCAGGCATATACAACAAGCCTGTAGTAACAGAAATTCTGCAGATTGCCGAATTTTATAAAGCAGAAGATTACCATCAGGATTATTATAAAAAATGTCCTGTACGGTATAAAACTTACAGATATGGTTCAGGGAGAGATATATATCTGGAAAGTATATGGAAAGAGGAAAAAAAATCCTGTGAGACAGACTATAAAAAACCTTCCCCCGGGGAATTAAAGAAGAGATTAACACCGCTTCAGTACAGCGTAACACAGGAAAATGCTACAGAACCTCCTTTTAAGAATGAATACTGGAATAATAAAAAAGAAGGTATTTATGTAGATATTGTAACAGGAGAACCTCTGTTTACCTCTCTTGATAAATTCGATTCAGGTTGCGGATGGCCAAGTTTTACAAAGCCGATTTCTACGGGAATTATAGAAGAAAAAACCGATACAGGTTACGGGATAATCAGGACAGAGGTAAGAAGTAAAAAGGGCGATTCCCACCTGGGCCATGTATTCGATGACGGCCCGGGCCCGACAGGTCTTCGCTATTGTATTAATTCTGCTTCTATCAGATTTATTCCACTGGAAAATCTGGATTCTGAAGGTTACGGTGAATATTTAAAACTTTTTTTTAAAAAATGAGAATTTTATTTTTAAATATGTTATAGTGTATTTCATAACTTATGAGAATTTAGTGACCTGAGCATAAGCATGTAATACAATTCTTCCTCCCGTCACGCGTTACGCGTCACGAGAGCAAATATTTATTATTTATGCTCACAGCAATAGAGAGCAGTGAATGGTGAGCAGTGATTAGAAATGGACTTTTCCACTCACTGTCCACTTATTAAATATGACTATAAAATATTAGAAAGGAGCAAATTTTCTCAAAATATACACTAAAAAATGAAAGGATTTTTATTTATGATAAAACCACTGGTAATAACTGCATTTTTATTCATGTTAATACTTATAGCATCCTGCGCTGACAACAAAGAAAACCTGAAAAAAGGAAATGAAGCTATGGATAAAAAAAACTGGCAGGAAGCTCTTAATTATTATAACAAAGCACTGGAGATTGATCCGAAATCTGCGGAAGCACTGAGTAACAAAGGTTATATTCTCGGAATTCAGGGTAAATTTGAGGAAGGATTCGACTGTCTGAATAAAGCAATAGAAATAAAACCTGATTATGGAGATGCCTGGAATAACAAAGGTTTTGTTCTATCTCTTCAGGGAAAATTCGATGAAGCAATTAAATCCTTCGATAAAGCACTGGAACTGGATCCGAAAAACGTAAAAACCATCTGTAATAAAGGAAATACTTTCCAGGCCCAGCAAAAATATGATGAAGCAATTAAAAATTATGATAAAGCAATAGAAATTGATCCAAAGAATATGGAAGTCTGGAAATATAAAGGTATTGCTCTTATATCAACAAACAGGGCGGAGGAAGCTATTAAATGTTTTGATAAAGCAATAGAAATTGCTCCCGAAGAAATGATTAACTGGATAGGGAAAGGTGAAGGTTTATATCAAAAGGGAAAATATGAAGAAGCCATAAAATGTTTTGATAATGTTCTGGAACATGACTATAGCCTTCTCTATCAATTAGGTAAATTCGGAGAAATTCAGGAGTGCAGTGATAAAGTATTAAAAAATAACCCGAAAAGTGTAGAAGCACTGAACTGTAAAGGTATCATGTTAGCCTTTGAAAAAAAATATAATGAAGCCAATAAATGCTTTGATAAAGCAATAGAAATTGATAAAAATTATACAAGGGCATGGTGTAACAAAGGCAGAAATCTATCTGTAGAAGGCAAACTTGATGAAGCCCTTAAATACTATGATAAAGCTATAGAAATTGATCCCCGATATATAAATGCCTGGAGATATAAGAGTCTTACATTAATGGCTCTCAAAAAATATGATGAAGCAGTTACATGTTCCGATAAAATAATAGAACTGGATAGTGACGATTTAAACGCAATGGCCAATAAAGGGAATGCTTTATATCAGGCAGGTAAATTTGAAGAATCTGTTAAATGCTTCGATAACATGTTAGAAAAAGTTCCTGATAATGTAATGGTTCTGCTGAGTAAAGCTATGGGCCTGGTAAGCCTTAAGAAATATCAGGAAGCTGTGACAGTCTATGATAAAGTTCTGACTATTGAGCCCAACAATCCTGATGCTGTGGCAGGGAAAGAGAAAGCCATGAAGGAAATGGGACAGGGGAAAAAGTAATTCCTCACATAAAAAACAGACACTCTCGTGTCTGTTTTTTCAGACCGGGGATATACACATATAATTTTATGATAACAAGAAAAACTGTCAATTTAAATGTGCCTGTAAATCAGAATTTCTTACCTGTTGTTATTTCTTTTGCAGAAAAATCTGCAGAGACCTTTCGCCTCGGTGAAAAAGAAAAGTTTCAACTTGTTCTTGCCACAGACGAAGTTTTTACATATTTATGTCAGAACATTACAGCAGAAGATCCTATAAACATAAGATGTACAGACATAACATATTCTGTAAAAATTGAATTCATTTTTCCAGTCAGTGAATTAAACCTGAAAATGTTCAATATAACCTCCGGAATTTCTCCTGAAAGTAAAAATGATATGGCAGAAATGGGAATTTTTATTGCGTCCCGTTCTGTAGACAGATTTCACATAGTAAATGATAATCAGGGACACATGATTCTCACTCTGTACAAAGACAGGATATATCCTCATATAGAACAAATAACTGTAAATAATAATGAGGAACCGGAAGAGGATTTTATAATTACAGAGGCATCACGGGAACATGTCAACATGTTATTATATAAAATTATAACTTATTATCCCTCCTATCTTTACCCTGAACACTTCTGCTATCCGGGGAAAATAACGGACATGATGTCAGAAGGAATATATAAGATATATGTAGTTCTGGATAAATATGAAAGAGTATCAGGAGGTCTTATGTGGAGTCCGATGAGTCAAAAAACAGTACAGACCTTTGGCCCCTATATATTTAATATTTCCGAACCATCAGAAATATGTGAAGCACTGTTAGACAGGTGTATCAACAGCCTTGCAAGAACTGAATATACAGGAATTTTTACTACCTGCGGAACAGCCCATCTGCCGTTACATTACTTTGAATCACTGAAATCTATTATTTTATACAGCAAATCAAAAAAACCTGTAACAGTTCCTGCATTTTACAGAGAAATTAAAGAAGATCCGGGAGGCCATATATGGATAAATCCTGAGATAGAAACATTTGTTAAAGAAGAACATAAAAATCTGTTTCTGGCAAGATATATGGATAATATAAGTAATACAGGCGAAGCCAGACCGGAACATTCAGTTTTTTCTTCAGAAATAGACAGGGAGAGCAGGAAGGTACATATGTATCCTCTATTGCCCGGAAGAGATATAGAGGAAAACCTTACCGGCCATATACAGATTTTCCTGAAAGAAGACATAATTAATATCTTTCTCTCTATTGATCTTGCCTGTTCATGGCAGGTTGAATTAGTATCTCATTTAATGAAACATAACTTCAGCCCGAAGTTACTTCTTCCATGCGGAGGCAAATCAGATCTGGTGGTCTTTCAATATGAAACTGTTTAAGAGACTCATTCCCCCGTATTTACGTAATTTCGAACCATATATACCGAGTAAACCCGATGAGGAACTGAAAAAATTATATGGTATAACCAGGCTTTTTCGTCTTAATAACAATGAAAATCATCTCGGCCCTCCCCCTTCTGCCTGTGAAGCAATCGCCGGATTTTCTCCCTTTGAAGCTTCCGTTTATCCCAGTGGAGACAGTTTTTATCTGAGAAAAAAACTGGCAGAAAAATATGCATTACATATAGCACAGATAATGACAGGTAACGGAGCAAATGAAATAATTACTTCCATTATAAAAGCCTTCTGCTCCGCCGGTGATAATATAATCACAGCAGATAAGACCTTTGCCGTTTACGAGTGGGTTGCAAAATTTTCAGGTATAGAAGCAAGGCTTATACCTCTGAAAAATTTCACTTTTGATGATAAAGCCATATTAAAAACAATTAATGAAAAAACTAAAATTATTTCTATCTGCAATCCCAATAATCCTACAGGTACCTACTGGACAGAATCAAAACTTCGTAATTTTTTAAATAATATCAATGAGAAACAGATAGTAATTGTAGACGAGGCATATTGTGAATTCGTAGAACAGAAAGACTATCCGGATGGGATTAAATTAATAAGAGATTATCCAAATCTGGTAATTATAAGAACGTTCTCCAAGATGTACGGTCTTGCAGGTCTGCGTATCGGTTATCTGATCGGTAACATGGACGTAGTTGATATTATAAGAAAAACTTATATTACCTATTCAGTCAATACAATCGGACAGATTGCGGCAGTAGCAGCCCTTGATCATGACAGAGAACATATAGATAAAACCAGAAAAATGGTAAGAGAAGGGAAAGAATTTCTCCATCAGGAAATAAATAAACTTGGCCTGTTTCACACAGAAGGAGAAGGGAATTTCATGCTGATCCGTCTCCCCATGAGTGATACGCTGGCTTATAAAAAACTTATGTATCATGGTATAATGATAAGAAGCATGACAGGCTTTAGATTACCAAATTATATAAGGGTAACTATTTCACACATACCTGTAATGGAACTGTTCGTCGAAGCTTTAAAGAAGATACTTTAATAGTGAGTCGTGAGTCGTGAGGCGTGAAAAGTGAATGGTAGGGGCGAACCACTGTGATCGCCCGGTACCGGCGAAAACACGCATTACGAAACCACCCGTCACGCGTCACGCGTTACCCGTCACGATTATAATGTGTCACGATTATATCGAAAGCGGTGAGTAATTGAAGAGCATTATTGGAACTAACATACCCAGATTTGATGCCAGAACTAAAGTAACAGGGGAAGAAAAATTTGCCATAGACTGTTATATGGAACATATGCTCCGGGCAGGAGTTAAAAGAGCCGGACTTCCACATGGAAAAATAAAACATATTGATATTTCACAGGCAGAAAAAATCCCAGGAGTTGTTAAAATAATTACAGGTAAAGATGTTCCCGGGACAAACAGACAGGGAATCATTCATAAAGATATGCCCGTTATTGCAGACAGCAAAGTTCGATACTCGGGCGATCCTGTAGCTCTTGTACTGGCAGAAAACAAATACATACTCAAAGAGGCTCTTGAAGTAATAAAAATCGATATTGAGCCTTTAGATGCAGTATTTGATACGGAACAGGCTGCGAAACCTGATGCACCATGTGTTCATGAAGAAAACAAAAACGGAAACATACTTGTCCATGGAACTATAAAAACAGGAACTGCTGAAGATTCTTTTAAAGAATGCGATGTAATCATAGAGGAAACCTTCAGAACGCCCGTACAGGCTCATGGTTTTCTGGAGACGGAAAACGGAATAGCCTGTCAGGAAAAAGACGGAACTATTGTTATGACCGTATCCACCCAGGCACCTTTCAGAGACAGATTTGAAATTGCCCATGCACTCGGACTTCAGGTAGAAAAAATCCGCATCATAAGCCCCTGTCTCGGAGGAGGTTTCGGAGGGAAAGACGGTTCAACAGTGCAATGCCTGCTTGCTCTTGCAGCACTCAATTCAGGAGGAAGACCTGTAAAAATGGTGTGGGACAGAGAAGAAAGTTTTCTTGGAGGGTACAAACGGCACAGGGCAACAATGTACTATAAACTGGGAGCAAAAGACGGAACCCTTCATAGCCTCCACTGTCGTCTTTATTTTGACACAGGTGCCTATGCACATCTCGGAGGAGAAGTGTTAGGCCTTGCCATGGAACATGCCGGAGGACCTTATAAAATTCCAAATACACTTATTGAAGGATGGTGTGTTTATACAAATAATCCTGTGGCAGGTGCCATGAGAGCCTTCGGTGTGGCACAGGTAAGTTTTGCTTTTGAATCTATGATGAACAGAATGGCAGAAAAACTATCTGTCGATGTTCTGAAATTCCGCCTGAAACATGCTCTTAAAAAAGGAGATAAAAATTGTTCAGGAGTAACTATGACCGGCTCTACCGGTATAATGGAATGTATTGAAGTAATAAAAAATCATTCCCTGTGGAAAGAAAAAGAAAAATGGAAAAAAGAGACGCCGGTTTTCAAACAGAGAGGAACAGGACTGGCAGCTGTATTCAATGCCGCAGGTTACGGAAAAAATGTAAGAGACAGCGCCATAGCAAAGGTAGAACTTACAGAAAAAGGTAAAATCAGAGTATATAACGGCGTGTCAGATATGGGCCAGGGAAATTCTCCGACATTTCTTCAAATAGCAGCAGAAATCCTCTCACAGCATGTCGAAGACATGGAACTCATACAGCCTGACACATCAATTACTCATCCTTCAGGATCTGCTTCGGCAGGCCGTACCACATATACATACGGCAATGCTCTCATAAAAGCCTGTGAACATTTAAAAGAAAGAATTATAAACAGGGCAGGTCTTTTTCTCTTTACAGATAATGATGATAATCTCAGGTTAATGGCAGGTAAAGTTATTCATATGCCGTCAGGCAGGGAAATTTCTCTGGAAAAACTCGGAACATATATGAAAGATTTCGAACGAATCTCTATAAATCACTATGTTGCACCTGTATGTAAAGAAGTTCCCTCTTCTTCGGAAGGACTTATTTTCGGGTTTCCCCATATAATATTTTCCTATGGCGCCCATCTTGTATATATAGAAATAGATGAACTTACAGGACAGATAGAAATAAAAAAATATCTTGCAGTAACGGACGGAGGGCATGTAATAAATCCGGTTACATATGCTCAACAGGTTCAGGGCTCTGTCGCGCAGGGCCTGGGCTATGCCATAATGGAAGATTTCCTTGTTAAAGACGGACATGTTCTGACAGACAACCTTGCTACCTATATAATACCGGGAGCTATGGATGTTCCCGATATAATTTCAATTCCTGTAAAATCAGACGAAGAAACAGGCCCTTTCGGCATGAAAGGCATCGGAGAGGTAGGCATAAATGCTCCCCTTCCCGCTGTAAGCAATGCCATATATGATGCCTGCGGTATTCATATGACAGAAGCACCGTTTACAGGCCAGAGAATTTTAGCGAAGAGAGACACCATATGAAAATATCTTTTATAATAAACGGTAAAAATACTGAAATAGATGTGCCTCCTGACAGAAGGGTAATAGATATAATAAGGGAAGATCTGGGGCTTACAGGCACAAAAGAAGGATGTGGCTCAGGAGAATGCTCTGCATGCACCATTCTTGTAGATAATGAATCAAAACTTGCATGTCTTATGGTGGCGCCTCAGATTAACGGGAAAAAAATCACCACTATAGAAGGACTGGCCGGTAATGGTATATTACACCCTCTTCAGGAAGCTTTTGTTAAATACGGAGCAATTCAGTGCGGTTTCTGCACACCTGGCATGGTTCTTACAGCCATGAATATACTCAAAAAAAATCCAGAACCTTCAAGGGAAGAAATAAGGAAAGGTATAAGCGGGAATCTTTGCAGATGTACAGGTTATCAAAAAATTGTAGATGCCATAGAAACAGTAGCAGGTGAACAGTTACCGGTTACAGGTGAGCAGGTATCAGAGAGTGGTAAAACCAGACGTCACACATCACATATTTACAGGGAAAACATCATAAAAAAAACATTTATGCCGGAAACATTAGAAGAATTATGGAAGATTTTAAAAAAAGAAACATCTCCATTGATTTGTGCAGGAGGAACTGACCTGCTGGTAAAAAAAAGATATACGGGAAATACATTAATATTTATAGAAAACATTGAAAAACTTAAAGGCATAAAAGACTGTGATGAACATATATGGATCGGGCCCGGTACAACTATCAATCAGATTATTTATAATCCTGTTATAAAAAAAGAAGTGCCATTACTCGTAAAGGCAATGAATGAAATGGGAGGGCATAATATAAGAAACATGGCAACCATAGGAGGGAATATCTGTACTGCCTCCCCTGCCGGAGACAGTCTTCCCCCTCTTTATCTCTTTGATACAGAACTTGAATTAATGTCAGAACATTCAACAAGAAAAATTCCTATAGAAGATTTTATAAAAGGCCCCGGTAAGACATCTCTAAAGGACGGAGAAATCCTTACAGGTATAGTCATAAAAAAACCGTCTGACTTTAATATTCAGCATTTTGAGAAAGTAGGTCAGAGAAAATCCCTTGCTATTTCAATTGCAAGTTTTGCAGCTCTCTTAAGAATTAACAACGGCGGAATAATTGAAAAATCCAGATTCGCCTGGGGCAGTGTGGGGCCAACAGTTATAAGGTCACATGAAATTGATAAAATATTAAACGGTAAAACTCTTTCGATAGAAAACCTTAACATAGCATCGGAAATGGTAAAAAAATCCGTAAAACCTGTTGATGATATAAGAGCCAGTGCAGAATACAGAAGAAATATATCAGGTAATTTAATGCTCCGCCTCTTTATATATAAATAAATTTAAGGAGATTAGAAACAATGAAAATCAATTATGATATTACTGTAGAAGACGGACAGTCTTTTGAAATAGACCTGTTCAGACCTGAAGATGCCACAGGGATTGCCCGTCTTTTCTATAAAGTATACGGGCCATCCTATCCTATAGAAACATATTACATACCAAAAAAAATAATAGAAGAAAATCAGAAAAAACATATTTATTCTATTGTAGCCAGGACTGAAAAAGGAGATATTATAGCTCATGGAGCCATATATCGAAGTTCTCCTCCCAACCAGGAGCTTTATGAAGGAGGTCAATATCTGGTATTACCATCCTATAGAAAAACCTTTGCTATTTATAAAATTAACAGATATATTTTTGATATACTTATACCCCGATTAACCATTGACGGTATTTATGGCGAATCAGTATGTAACCATATTATTTCGCAGAAGATTGCATCCCGGAGCGGGACAACTGATGTGGCAATTGAAATTGATGTCATGCCTCAGGAAACTTATACAAAAGAACAGAGTGCTTCTGGAAGAGTATCATGTATCATACAACTTCGCCCTTATAATGACAGTAAACAGGAAGTATTTATTCCTTCTATTTACAGAAAAGAAATAGATTATATATTGAAGGATCTAAATATTCAAAGAACCATTACATATTCAACAGAGCCAATCCCATGTGATATAAAAAGCAACATATCTGTTAATTTCTTCCCCTATGCTTCCGTGGGAAGGTTTAATGTTATCATGGGAGGCAGCGATTTTGATATGGTTGTAGAAGAGCTGGAACAAAAGGGAAGAGATAATAATACCCTTATATTTCAATTTTTTATTAATCTGGAACAACCGTGGGCAGGCAGAATAATAGAAAAACTCAGAAAAAAAGGTTATTTTTTAGGAGGTTATATACCGGCATGGTTTAAAAACGATGGTATTTTAATGCAAAAAACTCTTACCATTCCTGATTTCAACAGTATCAAACTTTATACGGAAAAAGCAAAAAAATTATTAGAAATAATAAAGAGCGATAGAGAACAGCTGACATTATAAATTCTTCGTTTTGCCTGACCGGTATAAAGGATATTTTTTCCGATCACCGCTCACTTTTCCATCTTCTTATTACAGATATAAAACATGAAGAGAAACAGAACAAACCTGCAAGAAGATAGGCATTGAAAAACCCTTTAAGCAATATATCAGAAGAAACATTTACACCGGCAAGACTCGAAGACGAAATATTTCCGGGAAGAGATGAAGAAAAAACTGCTTCTAAAACACATACACCCGTGACAAGAGCCAGACTGCTTACTGTATTAAAAATCCCGGAAGCGCTGCCTTTTTTCTCCGGAGGAATAAGGCTCATAACATATTTGTTATTTGGTGACATAAACATGCCTAGTGCTACGGCAAACCATATGAGAAAAACAAAGAGATTTAAAAGACCGGGACTGTCAAGGGTAAAACAGAAGGTAATACATGAGAGACCTGCCAGTATCATGGCAGAGGAGTAAAGATAAAAAGGATTTACTCTATCGGCCAGCCTGCCGCTTACAAGGGATGAAACAGTATATACACAGGAAAATACAATCAAAACTGCTCCTGCTTTTTCAGATGTAAGACCTTTTATTAACTGCATATAGAAAGGTATGAGAATCATATGGCCTGACCGTGACATAACGGCCAGAAACGTGGATATATTGGCAGAAGAAAAAGATTTTATTTTAAAAATAGCCAGATCCATCAGAGGTTCTTTTACTCTTTTTTCCCATAAGATAAAAATTATAAATAAAATTACTGAAGCAACAAGACATGCTATAATTGTAGAAGACGTCCATCCCACCTCGCCTCCCCTGTTAAGTCCATAGATCAATAAAAAAGGAGATAAAAAACTCAAAAAACTTCCCCATATATCAAAGTCAGACAGGAAGTCGGAAGATATTTTTTTCCCTTCATCAGGTATTACTTTCCAGGAAATAATAATGGCGAGCAGACATACAGGAACATTTACAAAAAATATCCATCTCCAGTTCAGCCAGGCAGTTATAAAACCTCCCAGGGGAGAACCTATCGTAACACCTGCTGCAGAGAAAGCCGAAATCATGCTGAAAGCCCATCCCATAATATTCGGCGGCAGAAATTTTGACATAATAGCAAAGCCTGTGACAAATAACATTGCTCCTCCGAGTCCCTGAATAACACGGGATAATATGAGCATATAAATATTAATGGAAATGCCGCATAGAAGACTCCCTGCTGTAAAAAATATATAGCCTGCGATAAAAATTTTCTTTAAACCAATCTTATCTCCCAGTTTTCCGAATATAAGAAGGGTGCTGCTCATGATTAAAAGATAGGTCAGGAGCAGCCATGTAACAGTACCTGTGCTTACATTGAAATAAGAAGAAATAGTAGGGAGTGAAATACTGAGTATATAATCATCGAGCAGTGTTATAAATGCACTGAAGGAAACGCTTATCACAAGCCAGGTCTGTATGTTTTTATCTGTAATTATATGTTCTTTCATAAATTCAATGTTCTATAGACTTTCTTAGTACCGCTCCAGATAAGTTCGTAACCATTTATGAATTATTTATATGAGAATCGTAACGCGTAACGCGTAACGCGTGACAGGAGGAACAAATTCTCATACTTCGTTGTGACCGAACCGGTCATGGTTGTTAGTGAGTGGTGAGTAGTGAGTGGGTTTTATACTCACTATTCACTACTCACTATTTTACGGTAATAAGTCTAATATTTACTCAATATCATATCTGCTTCCGACTTATAAATCACTTTCTTGTTGGCCACTATTTTTCTGGCCATCTCCAGTTTTTCTTCTTTCGGAAGAGATCTGTTTTTATCCAGTGTTTCCAGGAGAGAACTGGTTTCTTTTATGAGTCCTTCAAGGTCTGAAAGTTCATTCTGTAACCGGTCAGGGAGATTTTTCATGCCTCTTTCCATGAGAGAATACCAGCCTGTTTTTTCCGTAAAAGCCGCCGTTTTCTCCCTGTAAAGATCACCTGTCATTGCTATATCCAGAGCATTGACGGGAGCCCATATGGAAAGTCCTGTTGAACCTGCCATTCTCACAGGGTCATGCTCTTCATTTATTACTGCATCCTCCAGAGATGTAACCACTCTGCAGGCAGATTCCTTTATTTTTTCATGAACTCCTTCCGCATTGATAATATTTTTCATTATATTCCCCATGTCATGAAGCTGTTCACTGTAATGACGGGTATTACCGTTACCATAATCCACTGATTTTTCTATGGAGCCAAAAAGCTGTTTATTCGTAAGTCCATATGTTTCCGAAATATCTACAAAGTTCCTGAGGGAATCTATTAAAACCGGAACTTTGTTTGTGTCTATCGCAGAAAGAGTGGGATAACCATGAGAATAGCTTATATTTAAAAGTTCCACCAGTTTATTACATGTTTCTTTATCTTCTTCTTTAAATATTCTTCTCATTTCTTTATACCATGCTCTGCTTTCGAATTTAAGAGAAAACAATTTTTTAAATTTTTCTTCTTTTTTAAATTTTTCAAGATTTTTCGCGTTATCTTTATTTTTATTTTTATATGTTTCCACAGAAGAAAAAGCAAACTTATAAGGGTCAAAATCTTCATTTTTTTCGATAACTTCTCCGAATATAAAACCGAAATCCCTGTTTGAAAGTGCATAAACAGGATTTTCCGAAGTAATAAGAACGGAGCCCACGGATTCCAGAGCAGTTACAGATTCTATGCTTCCCATAAGGCATGATTGAAGATAAAACACGTCTATTTTATCATTATCACCAGTTATTTTATTGCCTTCTCCCACACCTTTCCTCACTGAATCTCCTATTTCGGAGGCAGTCATAGTGCGAAAGCCTTTCCAGGCATGACCATGTTCCATAAGGACTACTATATAATGTTTGCTGTTGTAATGTTCCATGGCCCATACAATGAAATGCTCAAGAGTTTCAGAGGAATTCATCATAGTATCTTCAGGCAATATTTCAGCAATGTCTGCCTTTTTCTCCTGAGAAATGACATATCTTCTGACACCTTTCCACTGAGGCATGGTTACAGGACCAACAAGGTGTTTATCATCTTCGTCAAGATTGCTTTCCTTTGAAGGCTCCGTGCATCCTATCTGTAATACTATATCCATATATTCATTGCTGCCGACTTCTGCCATATCCTGCAGTATTTTCATGGAGAACTCGTTCGGCATAGCCTGCTGGCTGTCCAGATAAAATAGCACTGAAAGTTCTTTTTCCTTTCTTCCACTGGTTGCCGAACATATGGTAATCATTACAGCAAGGAACAATAACATAATAAATAAAAATCTGATTGTCATTAAAATACCTCTTTCTTGATGCGTTATAATCGTGACGCGTGACGGGTGATTTCGTGATGCGTAATGCGTTATAATCGTGACGCGTAACGCGTAACGCGTGACGGGTAGAATTACCCTGGTTACCACCATTCACTGTTCACGACTCACGACTCACTCTTCACGACTCACTCTTCACGACTCACGACTCACAATATCATTCCCTCTGCCCCTGAAAGTCATCAAATCATTCAATGACTGATGATCAGGCACAGAATAAAGACCCTTTTTGTGTAATTCACAGATAAGATCAAGACCATGTGAAAGGTGTTTAACAGGACCTTTATAAATACTGTTTATTTCATTTAAATAGTATTCAAGCTGCTCATCTGACAGATATTCACTGAAATTTTTACGACCGGTAATTTCCAGTAAATCTTTTTCACTTCTTACAGGCGGTAATTTCATAGAATTCCACAGAGGTGTACCGGGACATGGCTGCAGATAACATACGACAAAAACAGCTATCTTTTCTGAATTCTTATATATAAAATCACGGGTTGCTTTTATATCCTCTTCTGTCTCCACAGGAGCTCCTGCTATAAAAGAACTTATAATTCCTATATCATATTTATGGCATAAATCTACAACATTCTGGTTATCTTTTACAGTCTGTTTCTTGTTATAAAATTTCAATATCTTATCAGAACCGGATTCGAAGCCGACAAAAACCTTTGTAACATTCATTTCTTTAAAAAGACAGGCCATTTCTTCATTAAATATATTTGCTCTTATATTAACATAGAAAAAGGCTTTTTTATGTAATTCATTATTTATTATAATATCATGTATGGCTCTTACCCTGTCATTTGATATGGCAAAAAGGTCATCACCGAATTCTATCTTATTGAAATTATCATTATCAATAAGAGTCAAAAGTTCCCTGCTTACATATCCGGGGGAAAAAGTACGAAATCTTTTCCATACAAGCTGTGTGGCACAGAAGCTGCATTTATAGGGACATCCTCTGCCTGTCATAATATTGGGCACGAAAAAAGAATCATGCACAAGTTCTCTTTCTGGAGGCGGTATTATATCAAGGGGGAATATGAGTTCTCTTTCCGTTGTTTTTACTCTTTCGGAACCTTCTTTGAATATAATGCCTTTTATTTTTCTTAATTCATGAGCTTCAAAAGCATGTTCTTTCAGATAAAGTTCCAGAAGTTCTGTCATGGTCTGTTCCCCTTCTCCTATGACACCAATATCACAGTTTTCCGGTAAATACTCCGGATAAAGTGTAACATGAGGGCCGCCAATTATAACAGGCACACCGATTTCTTCTTTGACTCTATTTGCAATTTCATTTGCTCTGCCTATATAGGTACTGTAAGTAGAGATTCCGACAAGATCGGGTTTTTCTCTTATAAGCGATTCCACATCTTCTGCTATTATTACATGCCGAAAGTTCAGATATTTTTTCAGGTACGATGCTATATAAAGTAATCCCAGAGGTTCTATTTTATTAAAATTAGTTCTGGGATCTGCAGCAGTTATAAAACCTAATTTCATTTTATGTTACCTTTTTCTATAAATTCCAGTGCACAGGCACATGCTCTGCAGTGAGGATATTTTTTTATTGTTTCTCTCCATATCTTTTCAGCTTCTTCTATATTATTCATACACAGATAAGCAAATCCCATGTTAAACAGGAGATAATTTTCTTCTTCCGGCGCAAGTTCCATTAATTTTGTGTAAATATCTATAGCCTGCGGTATGTCAAGCGTGCGTATATACAGATAGGCAAGCAGTTTATAAAATCTTACAGGTTCGCGATTTAATCCGAGTGCCTTTCTTACTGCCACTGTGGCCAGGCCAAAATCGTAGAGCTTGATATAACATATGGCAATAAAATAATATATATCCATATCTTCAGGATATAATTTCAATATTTTTTTAGAAATCCTTATGAGTTCATATAAAGCTTCACTTTTATCAGGAAAGATATCGCCGATTCTGCACATTATCTCTATGGCAAGAGGGACATTCCCTTCCAAAAGATTTTGCTCCCATAAATTTTTATTATATTCAATTATGTTATTTACATACTCTTCTATATGAGCCATAAAAGTTTCTTTCTAAAAACAGATTTATATAATAATCGCGACGCGTGACGGAAGAAAAAAATTCTCATTCTTCCTTTTGACCGAACCGGTCATGGCCCCTGTTATGAGCAATACGAAAATTATCGTCAAGAACAGGCGTTATGGAATTATACCATATGGGATAAAAAAGTAAAAGCATGTCAATATACAGTGTATTTCATAACCATTTATGAATTATTTATATGAGGATCGTAACGCGTTACGCGTTACGCGTTACGGGTTTATATATCGCATCACTCATTACGCATCACGAGACAAAATTCCATTACAAAACTTGTTCATGTATTAAAATTCTGATATAATATTTTTACAGAAATACCTGTTTATTCACTGGAGAGAGGGTTTATTTTGAATATCTATCGTGAAAGCTTTTTTGATATTCTGGAACAACATGCCGCACATAGAGGTAATAAGACAGCTATTTATTATTTCCGGGAAAAGATAACCTATTCGAAACTTCTGGAACAGATAAACAGGCTGGGAAATATCTTAAAAACACTGGGAATCAAACGGAAAGAAAGGCTTGTTATTGCCCTTCCTGATTGCCCTGATACTGTTTATGCCTTTCTCGGTGCCATAAAAATCGGAGCTATTCCGGTGCTTATAAGTCCTGATTTAAAAGAGGATACCTGTAAATTTATCCTCTATGACTGTGACGCATCTGCTGTTATTACATCAAATAACACTGAAATATCCCGTGTAAAATCAGGATCTCTCAGATTTAAATTATATATTGATGACAGCTATTATAATGAACTTATAAAAAATTCATCATGTGAGTCTGAAGTTTCGCCTGAAAAAGATATAAATTTTCTGCTGTACAGTTCAGGAAGCACCGGCTCTCCTAAAGGAGTGCCTCACAGACTGAGTGACATAAATTTTATTGCAGAAACCTATGGCACACAGACTCTTAATATGACAGACAGAGACATAACCTTTTCTGCAGGCAAGTTATTTTTTGCCTATGGTTTAGGAAACAGTCTTGCCTTTCCTTTTATTACAGGCGGGTCAACTGTATTATTTCCTGACAAACCCGAACCTTTTGAAGTAATGAGGATTATTTCGGAATACAAACCGACCATTTTCTTCGGTGTACCGACACTTTATAATATGATGATAAAGGCTATGGGAAAGAATTTTACCTTTCCTTCTCTTCGTTTCTGTGTATCTGCAGGAGAGACCCTCCCTGCAGGAATATATCATGAATGGAAAGAAATTACCGGCCTTGAAATAATAGACGGATTGGGTACTACGGAAACAATGCATATTGTTATTTCAAACAGACAGGGGAATGTCCGTCCCGGTTCTTCCGGCTTTCCTGTACCCGGTTATGAAGTAAAAATAACCGGAGAAGACGGCAATACTGTTCCTTCAGGCACTGCAGGCCATCTGCTTATAAAGGGAAACAGCAATGCCCCGTTTTACTGGAACAGACCATATAAAACAAAAGAAACAATGCTTCCTGACGGATGGTTAAAAACGGGAGATATTTATATTGAAGAACATGGCTGCTACACATATCAGGGTAGAATTGATGATATGTTCAAGGTCAATGCAAACTGGATATCGCCTGCACAGGTTGAACAGGTAATGAAGGAACATCCTTCGGTCACAGACTGCGGAGTAACATGGAGAAAACTGGAGGAACTGGTAAAACCTGTGGCATATGCGGTTCTCAGGGAAGGTTTCAATGGAGATCTCAATCTGGTTAAAGACATACGTAATTTCATATTAAAAAAATTACCTGATTATATGTGTCCTGCACAGATTATATTCACAGAAGAAATACCGAGAACTGAAACAGGCAAGGTTCAGAGATTTAAAATGCGTAAAGAGAATTGAGAGTTTAAGATTAATCTCCCTGTAAACCTTAAACTGAAAAAAGGAGGTGAACATGTGGCAATTACATCAACCGATATTATTAAGTTAATGAAAGAAACTATGGACGAAAAATACGTTAATAGTCTTAAGGCAGACGTACCTCTTATTGCCCAGGGAATGGATTCTATTGACTTACCTGTGTTAGCCGTAGAAACTGAGAAGAAATTCCATATAGATTTATCGGATGCCAGTGCAGGACAGTTAAAAACCATAAATGATTTTGTAGCTTTTGTGAATAAAAAGATAAAATCTTAAGTGACAGTATTTTTCCAATCAGATCGTATAAGAGAGAGTAACGTCTTTGCTTTTTCAGAGTAAAGATTTATGTTGCCGAAATCAGGTAATTTTTGATTTTTTTGCATTAAAATACTGTCAGAATTGAACCATCGAGGAATATACCCTCCGAAGAAATAACCTTTCTTTCGGAGTTTTTCTATTATTATGCCTGCCCATGGCTTTTCCAGATTGATAAAGAACTGAAATATAGTAATATTATTCTTCATTCCTTCATGTTCCAGTTCTTCTGTAATTATGTCAAAATCACTGCCTCCTGTAATTACATTGAATCTTCCCACAGAAGCAAAGGTAAAGAATTTAACGCCTATGTCACTGCTTAAACCGGACGGGATCTCCTCCGATGAGCAGGTAATGATTCGTTGAATATTCAGATCACTTAATATATAATCTATCTTTTCTTTATAAACAGAAGGAATAAAAATTTCATGGCAACTGTCATCGAATAATTTTACCGAGATAACACAGGATACTCTTCCTGAGGCATTATGTTCTTTTTTATAGGTCTCTTCAGGCATAAGGTCCAGCTCTATGGCAACATCTTTCATGCCGATAATACTGCAAGATTTCTGTGTAATAATATGATTGCATACAGCTTCTCCGAACATTCCGTCAGGAGAAACCTCTTTTACAAGTTTTTCGGAGATATACTGATTAATTTTAAAAGCAGCAAAGGTATCACGGTAATTCTTTCTAATAATATACTGTCCTATTTCATAAAGGTTTTGATTCTGAGGAGAACTTCTGTAAAGAGCCCCATGACCTATAATATCACCTTCAGGAGTACGGGCCACGACAGAATAGATATTTCCGTTACTGTTTTCCTCTATAATTCTTTCGGGAATATAATAGGTTTCAAAGGGATATGCAGAACCGTATACTGCGTAAAAAAGATGGGCCACACCTTTTGCATCTTCAGGCCTGAACCGTTCTACAACAAAAGTCTGACCTGTTTCTACAGATATATCATAATCGATCTTCATTTACAGCCTCCGGAAATAAACTTTTTCAGATAAAATTTTATCCTTTTATTATAATTTAAAATACATTATCATACAAGAAAAAATTATTCTGACTAACAACCATGACCGGTTCGGTCACAACCAGGTATGAGAAATTGTTCCTCCCGTCACGCGTTACGCGTAACGCGTTACGATTCTCATATAAATTTCTGTAAAACCGCCTAACTTTTTACACTACCTACATAAAGGTCAAATAATAAATTTTCAACAGGAAGGATATTTAAATGAATCTATAGAAATCAACATATAAAGGTAATTCTAAAAAAGAAAAGTCTCTGTGTATTCATCAGCAATCAGTTGGTCAAAATATCCGTATCTGCCCGCCACTCGACAGATACGGTTCTACTCTATATAAAAATAAGGAGAGAAAGATTATATGCCGTCATCTCTGGATCCAACATTTCCGGTACCGGTGGTTTTTATATTTTTCAGTATTCATCAGAGAGAGGTCTGTATATGAGAAATTATGAAGATATGACCAGAGAAGAATTAATAAAAATACTGGAAGAGGAAAAAAATCATAGAGAGAAACAATCTATAGAGTTAAGAGAAAGAATAAAAGAACTTGATTGTCTTTACGGGATATCAGAACTCATGGAAAAAGGAGGCATAACAGAAGAGGAATTATATCAGGGAATTATAAACCTCCTTCCTCCTGCCTGGTTTTATCCTGATATTACCTGTGCCAGACTCATAATCGGAACAATGGAATTTAAGACAGAAAATTTCATGGAGACAGAATGGAAACTGGAAAAAAATATAACAGTTTATGGCATAAAAAAAGGCCTTATCCAAATTTTTTACAGGGAAGGAAAGCCCGATCTTTTTAACGGGCCTTTTCTAAAAGAAGAAAACCACTTATTAAAAATCATAGCAGAAAGACTCGGAAAAATAATAGAGAGAACAGAAGCAGAAAAAGCCCTGAAGAAACAGGAAGAAACATTTCGTGCTATAACAACCCTTTCTCCAGAGATAATCACTATTGTAGACAGACATGGAAAGATAATTTATACTTCTCCTGTTTTTGAACGCTTCTACGGATATTCACCGGAAGAAGTTAAAGGGAGGGAAGCCTTTATTTTTATTCATCCTGACTACAGAAACATGATTATTGAAACGTTCAGAGACGTTCTTTCCAATCCCGATAAAACCAGGACAGTACAGTATCGCAATCTCAGGAAAGACGGATCAAGCATATGGCTGGAGGCTATTGCAAATAATCAAATAGACAATCCTTCCATATCGGGAATTATTATTATAACAAGAGATATTACAGACAGAAAAATTATAGAAACAGACAGTAAAAAGGCTGCAGAATCTCTGATAGAAAGTGAAGAAAGACTGAGGACTCTTATAAATTCAATGCCTGATATTGTATGTTTTAAAGACGGCAAAGGACGATGGCTAGAGGCAAATGAATTCGATTTAAATCTCTTTCAACTTACAGGAGTAGATTATAAAGGGAAAAAAGATTCAGAACTTGCACCTTACAGTTTATTTTATCGTGAAGCCTTTCTTACATGTGAAGAAACAGATGAAAAAGCATGGATGGGGAAAAACTACAGCCGCGGAATAGAAGTGATTCCAAGGCCGAACGGAGAAGAAATGGCTTTTGATATTATAAAAGTTCCCACATTTTATCCCGATGGTTCAAGAAAAGGTCTCGTCGTTGTAGGCAGAGATATTACGGAACTCAAAAAAGCAGAAGAAGCACTGAAAAAATCAGAGTTTGAACTATCAGTAAAAAATCAGATAGCAAGAATTTTTCTCACAGTCGATGATAATACTATGTACGGAGAAGTTCTGGACATTGTTTTAAAGGTAATGAACAGTAAATATGGCATTTTCGGTTATCTCAATGAAAGCGGAGAACTTGTCTGTGCATCTCTAACAAGAGAAATATGGGAAAAATGTATGGTAACAGATAAAACCATAATATTTCCCAGGGAAACCTGGAAAGGTATATGGGGCAGAGCACTTTCAGAAGGCAAATCTGATTATTCGAACGACAGCCTGTCCATTCCCGAGGGACATGTTCCGGTGAGAAGTGCATTATCTGTACCTGTTGTATATCATGGTGAAGTAATAGGACTGTTTACTGTAGCAAACAAGCCAGAAAATTACAATGAAACAGACAGACTGCTTCTTGAGTCAATTGCAGATTTTGTTTCTCCAATTTTACAGGCAAGACTTCAGAGAGACAGGCTTGAAGCAGAGCGTAACAGGCTGGAAAAACAGCTCCGTCAGTCACAGAAAATGGAGGCCATAGGCACTCTTGCAGGAGGCATTGCCCATGATTTCAACAATATTCTCGGCTCCATCCTTGGCTATACGGAACTATCTCTGATGGATGTTCAGGAAGATTCACTCATATGGAAAAATCTTAAAGAATGTATTAAAGCCTCTCTTCGTGCCAGGGATCTTGTAAAACAAATTCTTGCAGTAAGCCGTAAAAGCGAAGGACAGAAAGAATTGTTACAGATTAACCTGATTGTCAAAGAAGCACTCAAACTACTCAGAGCTACAATTCCGACTACCATTGATATTATTCCTGATATAGACAGTCATCCTGCCGTAGTGCTTGCAGATGCAACACATATTCATCAGATAGTAATGAATCTGTGTACAAATGCTGCCCATTCCATGAGAGGCATGAGAGGTTCTCTTGAAGTAAGTCTCAAAAATATTGAAATCATTGAGAGAGAATCCCATTTATATAATGAACTGACTCATGGCCCATATGTAAGACTTACTGTAAAAGATACAGGTCATGGAATGACCAGAGAGGTTATAGAACATATATTTGAGCCTTATTTTACAACAAAAAAACATGGAGAAGGAAGCGGCCTGGGTCTTGCCGTTGTACATGGAATTGTAAAGAGTTACAGAGGAGAAATAAGAGTAGAAAGTGAGCCTGAAAAAGGAAGCACTTTTTATATATATCTTCCAAGGGTCATAACCGATGTAAAAGAAGAAAGAGAAAGAGAAGCCCATCTTCCCTGCGGTAAAGAACGGATACTGATCGTGGATGATGAAGAAATCCTGGTTAATGCCATGGGAAAAATGCTGGAAAAACTGGGATATACAGTTACCATAAAAAATGACACATATGATCTGCTGGGAACATTTCGTAAAGAACCTTATAACTTCGATCTTGTTATTACCGATCAGACAATGCCTCAAATGACCGGCATCGAACTTGCCGGGGAACTTACAGGTATAAGGCCTGATATTCCGATAATTCTCTGTTCCGGATATACTGATATTATCAGTATGGAAAAAGCAAGAGAGACAGGTATCAGAGACATACTTAAAAAGCCTGTCACATTGCAGGATCTGGCCGGCGCACTCGAAAATTTATTCAGAGGAAATAAATAAGGCAATAATAGTGGATAGGCTCATGGCACTTAGTGCTTATAACGGTAAATATTCCACTGGTCGTGACGCGTAACGCGTAACCCGTGACGGGAGGAGACAAAACCACAGATTATCCGGTGTCGTATTTATAGCTGGCACCACTAAGAATAGTAATTTTATAATTTTCCACCCTGTGACATTCAGAAAAAATCCTTATGAAATCAATAGAAGAGCCTTTTTAGCATAATCCATGATAAAAGGCATATCCAGCAACTGAGCTATAGTCCTGAGGGTGTAAACAATGGCATTTATGCCTTCTAAACCTGCTTCGTTCAGCAGAATCTCAGAGAAATCCCTGTCGTCAAGATCACTGAAGAGTGGTTTTAAAGCCAGAAGAATAGTTTCTATATAAAAACCTTTTTTCTGAATATTCTCAAGGGCTGAAAGAAAAAGGGCAACACCGCATATAGAATTACTGTAATCGGCAGGTTCTAGCTGAAATCTGTTTATTTCACGTATATATTTATAACAGGTCCAGCTGACACCTGCGTCACTGAAAAGAACAGCATATTTCTTAAGCCTCTGCCCTATCAGAAAATCATCGTCCAGGCTTCGTTCAAAATCTCTGAAATCTGCAATATAAAGTTTTTTTCCGGTAAGAAGATTCCGGTGACAGGTTTTCTCATAGAAATTATAATCTTTAAAATCCCCGGGAGGTATTATATTCCTGGCATATAGAGACGAGTATATAATTAAAGCCTGTCTTTCCATATCCGATGAGTCAAGTTTTTTTATACGCTTTAAAACATTATCATAACCGGAGGAATGAAAAAAATTTTCCACTGTTGTTCCATCTGTCAGATAAAGATCCTTACTGTCTGAAAGGCAGGTTATGGAAGGTATATCTAACTGTTCGAGGCTTAAAATCTCCGATTTAATAACGGGCCAGAAATATTTTCCGTCCTTTTTATCTGCCAGGGCCTCCAGTGTAATACTCCACATAAGAGGATCTCCCAGCAATGAAGGTTCCATTACCCGGTTTATCATCATGCCATAGTCATCTGTAAAGCGGGAAAAAAATCTTATATATTTATTTTTAAGTTCTTTCAGCGGGGAATCTGAAGAAAGTAAATCGTCTCTGTGTTTTATAAGAAACGTATAAAAATCTCTGAATCCTTCAAGTATAAATTCTTTATATTCAAAAGGATAGAGAGTTGTACCGTCAAGAAGAGGAACATTCTGACTCTGTCTGAATTCTGCTTCTTCTATGTCCATTTTTATAGAATCGGTTTTTAAATTTTTCCATGTCTCTTTAAGAAAAGGTCTGCCATGATGGCCAATACTGCCAAGAGCACTCACATCATAAGGTTTTTTCTCCAGATCAAAAATCCACCTTGGTAAAATACCTGTTTTTATTACTGAAGAGAAAAACTCTTTATCTGCCTGAAATCTGACCCGTTTTGAATATTTTTCTTCCCCGAAAAATTTCACTTCCGGCTCCATAAGAGTCTCTAAATCTACAAAGACAGGATATTCTCCGCAGGCAATAAGGTTTTCCATATGACAGTCACTGCTGCCCAGGACATATAAAAGACAGAGAAGATGACCTGTTCTTCTGTAATAATTTTTTCCTTCTTCTTCTGTTTTACATGGAAGATATTCTACAAATTCCGCCCATCCGTAATTTTCTCTATCAAGTATGTTGAAGGTTTTAAAATCAGTTATGCCGGATTTTTCATTGAACCAGGAAAGTAATTTCATATAGGAACAATCCAGAGACAGACTCCGTGGCTTATAAACAAGTTTTAATCCCGAGGAAAACGTAAAAGCTATTACTGTTCTTCCCCCGTTATGCCTGTCAGAAAGCCCTGCCTTTAAATCTGTAATATACCCGGGGTCATTACCTCCATAAAAAACCTCTGAAATTTCAAGTAAATCTTCCTTCAATCTCAGGAAAAATTCACTGACAGAATCTGCCCAGAGTTTTATGAACATAGAAACAATCCGTCCGAGGACAGGACAGGTCATAAAAAAATCCTTGAAAGAATTTTTCAGATGTTTCCTAATGAAACGCTCATAATATGTATCATGTTTCGATAAGGATTCCTGTTCCGAAAGAAAGTGAGAAAATGCCTGATATACAGACTTCACACATAAAATATTCAGAGAATAAAGGAGATTATATTCCAGCATGACAGAAGCTTTTTCCGTGAGAATATGATAGGAGTCACCTGTTTTCCGGGCAAGTTCATCCATAGCAATCATTACAAAAGGAACAAAAAATTCGTCAAAAGGAAGATTTCCGCATAGATATGTCTTTTCTTTTCTGATCTTCTTCAGAGAAACTGGCTTTCTGTTAATAATCTTTTTTAATATGTCACACCATGGAGGAAGATTTTTTTTTCCGGCAAAAGTGACTTTATCGAGTAAAGGTATTACTTTATCTATATCCATATCATCCAGAGAAAGTCTTCTTTGAAAAGCCCTGCCATGGTGTTCATCAAAAAATTCTTTCCATTTCTTTATATAAGAGTCTGTTTGCTTTTTATCTCCCGTAGATGAGGGAATAAAATCTCCATTTATTCTTTCATGGAGGAAGGCCGTTTTCTCAATAAAATCAAGTATTTCTTTTTTTGTAAATTTCATCTGCCTGTAAAATCACCTGTCATTTTTTAAATTATTTAGATAAACTGCCTGTACATAATTTTCATATAAAGCTTTATTTTACGCCATCAAAAATGAAAATTTCTATACCTTTAACATATCAAGGAAAGACAGATCATTTGTGCCGAAATGATCTGCATAAAGCATCTGATGAACTCTGTTCATGGAACTGAATATACCGCTCTGACGATGTTCTTTTTTTATCTTATTGCATATTTCAAGTGCCATTTCACCTGATTTCTTCTGAGACATGCCTTCAGTGACCGTATAATTATATCCCACGGCAAGTTCCCACCCCTCCATAGGTGTCAGTTCCTGAATAGAATATTCATCAGGATTTTTATCTATATCGGTATTTTCTACGGCAAAGAAAGGTACATTCAGAGACACTGAGTGAATAAAATCCTGATTTTTCAGAATAAAATCCGCTGTTTCCATGGCTTCTTCTTCTGTTTCAGTCGGGAACCCGGTAAAAAAGGAAGCATAGTTCCATATACCTGCTTCTGCGCTGTACCGGACCACTTTCCTGAATACATTTATGTCAATACCCTTGCACATAAGGTCTAACACTCTGGGAGACGCAGATTCCAGACCGAATGAAAGTAATCTGGCACCTGCCTTAAAAGCAAGACAGGCGAGTTCACGGTCAAATTCCTTCTCTCCCCTCAGAGTAGCTTCCCATCGAATATCAATGTTTCGTTCCATTATCTCTGTGACCAGTTTTTTTAATCTTACAGGGTGAATAGCTTCATCGTAAAAAGTAATATATTTAGCACCGTATTTTTTACGGAGTATTTCTATATCATCCATAACTTTTTCTATTTTTCTTGCACGATATGTATTTCCATAAATAGATTTATGCCTGCAGAAGGCGCATTTATTCCAGTAACATCCTCTCCCTGTAAGCAACGGGAATACGTTAAAAGGAGAAAAATACCTTTCCAGGGGAAGTCCGTCAAAATCCGGTGCAGGAAGAGAATTTATATCGGGAATAGAGAGATTTTTATTATGAATAATTTCGCCATGTTTATCCCTGTATATAAAGTTTGGAATATTCTCAAAGCCATATCCATGTTCCAGTGCTTTTACCAGTTCAAGTAATGCCACTTCCCCTTCATAGATTATAACAGAGTCGAAAAAATCGAACAGAGGACAGGGAGTAACAAGTTTTTCCGCAATTCTCGTAAAAATATTGCCTCCCATGCAGATATGGGCATGAGGAATGGCCTTTTTTATCATACTGGCAAGAGTCATAGCAGGTAGCATCTGAGTAAGACTTGATACGGATATGCCATAGAGTTCTGACGGTTCCTTTTGTAAAGAAGGTACTGTAACATGTCTGAAATAATCTGCATAATAATTGTTTTCTTCATCATGAATATATTTAATGATACCTTCTATGCTGGTACCCGGATACCCTTCCCTGTAAAAGGTCATAAAATCTATATTTGTTTCATGAAGAATACCCAGTATATAATAGGCAAATAGAATATCATTTATACTGTCACGATAAAGAGGAAAATCAAAGAATTTGTCTTTATCCCTCATTACATTCTTTGAATAATTTACCATACGCAGGATATTTCTGGTATATTCCGCATAATCTCTGTCTTCCATAAAAGATAAATTATTTAACAGAATTTCTTCTCCTGATGTTCTATTCTTTAAATTCTTTAAATATTCCACCTTTTTTTGAAGCTTTTTATATGCATCTTTTAAGACAACGGTTCTGAATAAATCATCGGCACTTTCTATATTTATATCTCTCTGTATTACATTATAACCATTTTCTCTCAGGTAAGCAGTCAGAGACGGAAGACTCAGATATGGTTGATGAACCACCCAGTGAGGTGGAAAAATTAATGTAATATTCACTGAAATTTCCCGCCTTATTTTTTATTAGAATTTTTCTTCGGCTTTACAGGTTTTACATGCCATATTTCTTCGGCATATTCCTTTATAGTTCTGTCACTTGAAAATTTACCGGTACAGGCAGTATTTATAATAGATTTTTTCGTCCATTCATCCTGATTTTTAAAGGTAAGGCTCACATGTTCCTGACATTCTACATAGGAAGCATAATCGGCAAGTACCATAAAATAATCTTTCCCGAGAAGATTCTCTACTATCGGTTTAAAGAGATCTTTATTTTCCGGGCTGAAATAACCTCCTGCTATCATGTCTATTACCTGCTTTAATTCAATATTACTGTTATAATAATCTGCAGGTTTATATGTATTTCTGAGATTATTTACCTCTTCGGTTTTCAATCCGAATATAAAGATATTCTCCGCCCCTACTTCTTCTTTTATTTCCACATTGGCACCATCGAGAGTCCCTATTGTAAGAGCGCCGTTCAGAGCAAATTTCATATTACCTGTCCCAGATGCTTCCATACCGGCAGTAGAAATCTGTTCCGAAAGATCAGATGCGGGAAATATTTTTTCAGCCAGTGATACTCCGTAGTTTTCCAGGAATACCACTTTAATTTTATCCCCCACATCGGGATCATTGTTCACTACCTGTGCCACAGAATTTATGAGTTTAATAATAAGTTTTGCCATATAATATCCGGGAGCGGCTTTTGCACCGAATATAAAAGTTCTCGGAACAAAATCACCGGGTAAAATCGACTTTATTCTATTATATAATGTAATTATATGGAGGACATTTAAAAGCTGCCTCTTATATTCATGGAGACGTTTAATCTGACAGTCAAATATAGAATTAATATTTACGTCAATGTTGTTATGTTTCTTTATATATTCTGCAAGGTCTTTTTTATTTTCTTCCTTTACTTTTCTCCACTCCTTCATGAATTTCTTATCTCCGGCAAGAGGAAGAAGTTTTTTCAGTTCATATAAATCTGTAACCCAGCCATCACCTGTATGTTTTGAAATCAAATCCGAAAGTCTCACATTACAGAGTTTCAGCCATCTCCTCTGAGTTATGCCATTTGTCTTATTATTAAATTTTTCAGGCCATATTTCATAGAAATCCCTGAAAAGTTTATCTTTTATTATTTCCGTATGAAGTGCAGCCACACCGTTTACGGAATGACTCCCTACTATGGCAAGATAGGCCATCCTCACAGATTTAACGGGAGTTTCTTCAATAACGGACATTCTCGTCAATCTGTCCGTATCTCCCGGATAAAGTTCCTGTATTTTCTCGAGGAATCTTCTGTTAATCTCATAGATTATCTGAAGATGCCTGGGAAGAAGTTTTCCCAGCAGTTCGACAGGCCATTTTTCCAGTGCTTCAGGTAAAATGGTATGGTTTGTATAGGCAAAGGTTTTTACACATAAATCCCAGGCTTTTTCCCATGGCACTCCCTCTTTATCTACAAGTAACCTCATGAATTCCGGAATTGCTATGGCAGGGTGGGTATCATTTAATTGAATGGCTGATCTGAAAGAAAAATCATCGAAATTTTTATTATTTACCCTGTACCGTCTCAATATATCCTGGAGAGTTGCAGAAACAAAGAAATATTCCTGTTTCAGCCTCAGTTCTTTTCCCGGCACTATATCATCTTTCGGGTAGAGAACTTTGGAGATATTCTCAGTCATTATTTTTTCCTGTACTGCTTTTATATAATCACCTTTATTAAAACACTCCAGGGCAAATTCTTCCGTAGCTTTTGAAGACCAGAGCCTCAGGTTGTTTACTGTATCGTTGTTATATCCAGTTATAGGAGTATCATAGGCAACTGCCAGTACTTTATTTGTATTTACCCATTCACCCTGTTCATTTACTGTGCCGTAAAATTCTACATTATAGGTATATTCGGGTCTGACAATTTCCCATGGATTACCGAAACGGAGCCAGTTGTCAGGTCTTTCAACCTGAAATCCGTTTTCTATTTTCTGTTCGAATATACCATATTCATATCTTATACCATAACCACAGCCCGGTAATTGAAGAGTGGCCATAGAATCAAGAAAACATGCGGCAAGACGACCGAGCCCTCCGTTACCGAGCCCTGCATCAGGTTCAAGTTCTCTGAGTTCTTCAAGATTATACCCCAGTTCATAGAGAGCTTTACAGCATTCTTCTCTGATACCGAGATTTATCAGGTTATTGCAGAGAGCTCTTCCCATAAGAAATTCCATAGATAAATAATAGATTCTCTTACCGTTACTGTTATAATAAGCTTCCTGAGTATCATTCCATTTTTCCGTCAATCTGTCTCTTATGGAATAGGCAAAACTCTTATAACAATCAAAATCTGTCGCGCTGTATCTGGTCTTTGCCTGAGAATATTCCAGATGGTTTGCAAAAGATTTCTGTAATGACTCTACATCTGAAGCAAGATAGGTATCTTCAATCATTTCCCATAATTTTTCTCTCCCTGTCTGCTTTTTATCAGAAGTGGCCTTTTTTTCAGTTTTTTTCTTATCGGTTTTACTCATTTTTAAAGTCCTCCCTTTCGTCGTGACGCGTGACGCGTGACGTGTAAAAGATAAAATTTCTATCAGTGCCGGTAATTTACATAATAGCCAATTATTATTAAGAAATCGCTATGGATGATATTAAAGAAAATAGAATCTCCCGTGACGAGTTACGCGTTACCAGTCACGTCACTCATATAAATCCGACTAACGTTTCTGTTGCATCTGCATTGACTAAAGGTTCATCAGACGTTTTTCCGTAACATGTCTGAAATTTGCCGTTGAATATATAAGGATGTACACACCAGAAAATTTTCTTTAATTTTATACTGTCATCTTCAATGACATATCTTTCAGAAGAATTAAATTCAATTTTTTCCTGTGCAACCCAGAGTTCTTTAGAAGATAGAATCCATGACACAAGAGTTTTCCAGTCCATGGGATTCATATCCCATGCAGGTCCTACATGGTCTCCGGTAATCTCACTGGATTTTTTTAAAACAAGCCTGTCCTGATTGGCAATTATATAATCTATTAAATCAACTTCATTTCCATCTATATCAGTCGTATATTCATGTCTTATAATCCTGGTCCATGGAATATGTTTTTTTATGAATTTGATTTCTCTGTCATCATAAAAAGAGTAATTTTTCCTGTCTGAAATTAAAGCAAAGAGGGATTTTTCAGATGCAAGAAGAGACCTGAAGGTATCAATTATAAAAACTTTTCCTTCGATAAATGCTTCTATAACAGATTTCATACAGGTATTGAAAAAACTGATATTCCTGACAGGCTGAGGAAATATAATAAGCTTAATCTTTGTATCGTGGCATGTAAGCTCTTTTCCGTTAAAAATAAATTCCTCAGGCTTTGCTGTAATTACATTAAAGCCATTCTTTTTCAGATACTTATGATACAGTTTATCTCCGTAGTTTTCCCGGGAAGAAATAATTGCTGCTATATCTTTCTTTTTATTAAAACCGATTTTTTTATTACATGTCCGAAGAAATCCGGTCAGACTTTTCCATGACTTATTAGAAAAAGAAACATTAATTTCACTGAAAATATCTGACACTTCCTGAATATTACCGTATATTTCCTGAATTTCTTCCGAAAGTAAAAAACTGGCAGGTTCAGAGTTAAATTCAAAATATCTTATAGTATCATTTTTATCATATACGCCGCTTATTTTAGCAAATATTATATTATTTGAAGCAAAAAGCCCTTCTTTTTTGATAACCTCCCAGAGAGACTTGTAGGTTCTTATATATGTCCCTGGACTCTGGTTATCAATTATCAATCCTATGGTTTTATCCATAATTTTACATAACATTTCAGAAGTTTTCTTTAATTCTTTATACTGTTTTTCTCTTATAATTAAAGGGAAAGACGGGGCAACAGACTCATCATTATTTAATTGACTTTCAGCAAATTCAGTCTCTAAAGATTTTTTAAGAGCAAGTGCCTTATATTCAGATTTCAAACTCTGATCATAAATTATTCTGGATATTTCCATAACAATAAACCTTTCATTTTCTAAAAGCAAATATTCGTATATTTACCCGGTAACTGACATGACCCTGTAAGCAGAACAAAAGTCTATGAAGTTACCGAGGTAAGCATAAATAATACATATATGCTCTCGTGACGCGTAACGCGTAACGCGTGACGGGAAGAAAACCTTTATTATATGCTTATGCTCAGAACAGTAAATTCTATGGTCATAAAAAAAATCCTCTTTCCTTGACCTTCTACTGGCATTAACATATAATTATAGTTACTTTCATATCTATCAATAAATAACAATTTCGTAATGAGTAATGCGTAATGCGTAATGCGCGATTAAACCCGTTACGCGTTACGCGTTACGACAAATTAAATTATAATAAGTTATGAAATACACTATAAATAAGTTATAAAATAAAATATATAGAATGTATAATAAAGGAGAAAAAATAATGGACAATTATGAAATAAGGTTTTCAGGTATTTCGACATTTTGCAAACTTCCTCATACGAGGGACTTAACAGGAGTGGATATAGCATTTATAGGTGTACCTATGGATCAGGTAACATGCTCCGGTGCTTCCTATGGTACAAAATCAATAAGAGCAGCTTCCCGTACCTATGGTACTGCCTACATGTTTAATGATAAATTCTTTGATATAGAGTCAAAAAAAATTTCACTTGAACATGTTAAAATGATTGATTACGGCGACATACTTCCCGGCCCCGGTACAGTAGATGAAAATATGGATATCATATATGAAGGTTTCAGGAAAATCATAAAAGGAAATGTATTCCCTGTAGCTATAGGGGGAGATCATTCCATTACTTTTCCCGTAGTTAAATCTTTTGGAGATATACCTCTTGATATAATTCATTTTGACACACATCTGGATTTTAAAGATGCAATAAAAGACGGAGAAATTATCTATTCCCATGCAAGCCCTATAAGAAGAATTTCCGAATTAAAGAATATCAATAAAATAACTCAGATAGGTATAAGAGGGCTCCAGAATGGTTTTACAGTTTATGAAGAAGCAAAAAAACATGGTGTAAACATAATTACGGCGGAAGAAGCTATAGAAAATGGTGCCGAATGGACACTGAACCGGATACCGTCCGGTAAAAATATTTATGTAACAATAGATATCGATGTAATGGATCCTTCCGTAGCTCCCGGAACAGGCACTTATGAACCGGGAGGATTTAACTATCATCAAATAAAAAAACTTTTAAAATCTCTCCCGAAAAAAGGAAATATTGTTGGTTTTGATCTGGTAGAAGTAAATCCTCAATATGATCATTCCGAAATAACTGCCCAGCTGGCAGCAAGAATTATACTGGATTTTCTGGGTATAATACTGGAGGCAAAAAAAGAAACAGGAAAAGGAATGGTTTATTTCGAGGAATCAATTATTTAGAGTAGTTCTAAAAAGTTTTGTCCTAAAATTTCTCTACATACTCGCAATAGGTAAATAGCTACTTAATCTTTTTCGGACATTACTTTTTGTAATTACTCTAAATTATATGTCAGAACATGCCCGGAAATAAATAAAGAGCCCTGAGGCTCTTTATTTTACATAAATGACATTAACCAGCTCTTGTCAGAGCTTCACCGACTTTTATCTGGTTCTGAGCAACTTTACCTCTGCCTTCATGTATCTTTGATGCCTGTTTGGAAAGATGATCTCTCAAACTCTCCTTGTTCTTCAGCCTGTCCATTTCCTGTTTCTGTCTTTCATGCTGGATAGTCTGTGCCTGTGTCTGCACGGCCTGCTGGTCTGATTGCTGTGAACCAATCATTGACATTTGCTGGGCACCGGAACCCATTCCACCTGCTCCGATTGCGTCTGCCATTTTCAAATTCCTCCTTTATGATACTGTTTCAACAAAAACGATTCTAACAAACAATATATCACTCGTTTTTTCAAAATGTCAAGTACTGAAAATATTTTTTTAGAAAAATATGTCATAAAAGATATTGATTTCCATATAGTTACTTTCATAACTTATTAGAAACTATACTTTTGCACTTTTTCATAATTTCCTTGTTTTTACTGACTTTATATACTTTTTTGCATAGAAAGTTACATTATAATACTGAAGAATTTCAGGGGCCAGTCCCTGGAGAAAAGAAATTCGTCGTAAAACCTGTATATAATATCATTAAGAGTTAATATGACATGCCTGGAAGAACAAAGTCAGGAGAAAGAGGATTATTTGTTTT
>JBEHWO010000021.1:0-38110 GCA_040217695.1 Vulcanimicrobiota bacterium
CATTCTCACGTTATACTCAAGAACCTTTGACTGATCTTTTCTGGAATTTCTGGCCTCACTCCAGGATGCACTGTGAATAACTGCATCAAAACTGTGTTTCTTTAGATATTTAGCCAATTCTTCTTCTTTAAGCAAATCAAGTTCTCTACTTGACGGGCTGTACAACAGATATTTTTCTTTTAGCTGTTCCTGTAAATTTCTGCCTATAAAGCCGGTAACACCTGTAAGTAAAATTTTCATAGTTTTACACACCTCTAAAATGTCGATAACACATGAAGAATATCTTTTAAATTTTTTTTCTCACTGTTCCACGGTTGCGGAATTAAGAGGGGTTTTACACCTGCCTCGCCGGCAGATTTTATATTTTCTTCACTGTCATCTATGAATATATCTACATTGCCAATGTTCTTGAGAAAATCTCCTTTATTCTTATCATAGACAGGTAAATCTTCTCCTTCCCTTTTTGAAGGTACAAAGTGAAATGTCCTTATCCATTTGCCGAAATGTGTAAAAAGCCATGATGAAGATATATGGCTTGCTTTTATCGGAACGGCAGTAAGAGCTATATGCCTGTATTCATGACCGTATGTTAAAAACCATTCCATTATGTCAGGAACAGGGGATATTAAATCCTTATATTTATTTAATCTGAAACTGTCAAGGCTTTCCAGATATTCTGTAAGAGATATGCCCAGCACCCTGTGGGGAGGATTTTCTGTTAAATCTTCATATGTAACAGTACATTTATTATGTTCCGGAAGCCATTCTTCATTGAACCATATTCTCATAAGGTCATTCATTACGTCATCTATATCCCAGGCTATTGTTTTCATATAAGTTCCGAATTCTTGCTTTCTTCCAGCGGCGGAATAATCATATGTTTGAAAAATTCTTCTCTCGGCAGAAAAGGCCATAAATCTTCCATAGGTAAAGTAACCATTGAACCGTCCGGTTTTACATGGGATTTTACCCGCGGCATAGTAGGCTGAAGAGGGGAGACCATGACTTCACATATACATGGGCCTTCTGTCTCAATTACTTTTTTTACTTTTTTTTCTATATGGCTGTGATTTTCGATTTTTTCATTTTTTATAGAATACGCTTCTGCTACTCTGAGTATATCGGGTAAGGTAAGGTTACTGCCTTTCTCGCTCCCTGTATACCGTCCGTCGAAATAGTTTCTCTGTGTTGCCATTATGGAACTGTACCCTCCGTTATTTATAATAAAAAACTTGATTGGGAGGTTTAATCTTCTGATGGTTTCCAGTTCCTGTATATTCAATTGAAACCCGCCGTCTCCGTTAATGCAGATAGTTCTTTTCCCTCCTGCAATACATGCTCCTATAGCGGCGGGCAATCCGAAACCCATAGCACCAAGTCCGGGATTAAATATAATTCTCTGACCTTTTTTTACACGAAAGGATTGCATGAATATTTCGACACCTGAACCGGAACTGCCGGGAATAATTATGTCTTCTGTCCTCAATAAGTCAGAGAGAACATCCATAAGAACATAGAGGTTTACATGTTCTTTCTCTTCTCTGTACTCAGGCAGTATAACAGGATAATCTTTGTTCCATGCCCTGCATGTATTAAGCCATGACATGTCCCTTCCCTTTACCAGATGGATATTATTCAGAAATTCTCTGATAAAATCCCCTCCGTCTGCTACCAGGGGAAGAGCAACTGGTATCTGTAATTTGTTTATTTCTTTTTCATCAATATCAACTATAATTTTTTTTGAACTTCTTGCGAAATGTCTGTGATTATAAGCAGTCTGTCCGAAATCCAGCCTTGCCCCTATGGATAAAAAGAAATCGGCATTCTGCTGTATAAAATTTGCCCCTCTCTGTCCTATGGCTCCCGGTCTCCCTGCAAACAGAGGATGGTCGTTATCTAAAAGATCTATAATCTTCCATGTCGTTAAAACAGGAATTTTTAATATATCTATAAGTCTGAGAAATTCTTCTTCTGCTTTTGCCAGTCTTATGCCGTTACCTGCCAGAATGACAGGTCTTTCCGAATTGTTTAAAAGTTCTATTATTTTTATAATCTTTTCTTTTAAATGATTTTTCTTTTTTTCATCTTTTTCCGTAGGTATAAAGGTTTTTAATGTATGTTCATCTACTATGGACGCCTGCACATCAAGTGGTATATCAAGCCATACAGGTCCAGGCCTTCCTGTTTTTGCAATATAAAGAGCTTTTTCAAGATGATATCTGATTTCTGTCGATTCAGTAACAGTTACGGCATATTTTGTAATAGATTTTACCATAGAGATTATATCGACTTCCTGAACGCCCATCTGTCTTACAGAGTATTTTGCCAGAAGATCAGATGTTTTGACCTGTCCCGATATAATCAGAAGAGGAGTTGAGTCGATCCATGCTCCTGCCACTCCCGTAATTGCATTTGTCCCTCCCGGCCCTGTGGTAACAAGAGCCACACCGGCATTATTGGTATACTGTCCATATGCATCTGCGGCTATTGCACAGGCCTGTTCATGAAGATTACATACATATTCAATTTTTTTACACTTTCCGACAGAATCAACAAGGTGCATACATCCCCCGCCTGATAGCATAAATATATGTTTTACACCTGAAGCTGCTATAAAATTTATTATATAATCTGATAATTTAATCATCTGTAAAATGTCTCCTTACTGGTAACGGGTAATTGCCCACTGTTTTGAATTGCTTACCTCTACAAAATTTCCTTTGTCAGATAAACTTCTGTTTTTCTTTCTCTGTTTTCCATAATAGTCTGATCATCATAAAAGGAATCATTTTTGTAGTGAGTGGTTGATATTTCTTCAAAAACAGCCCCGTTAACAGTGCTGAAACTGTGGGACATATTCCTTTCCACAAGGATCATATCACCTCTGCCATAGGTTTTTACGGAACCTCCAAGGTCTAGATTGAGGTCTCCGTATATTACATTAAAAGTTTCTTCTTTTAATTTATGACTATGAGACGGGTGTTTCTGGCCGGGAAGCAATACAATAATTTTCTTGCAGTATTCTCTGTTTATACAATCAATAATAGTTGCGCCGAATTCTTTAAAGGTGTCTATACCATAGTGATGTGATAATTCACATTTTGTATTGAAAGGAATTACTGTATTACTTTTCTTAAGAAGTTCTATGACTTTAGTTACATAGCCCTGTACCATCACTCTGATATCCTTTAATATTATATTATCTTCCATGACAGGGCCATAAGTGTCTATATCTGCAGTGGCATAATAATACCTGTATTTGGACACGTCATTTGCCTGCAGTTGACCGACTCTGCATGGGATTGCATAAAAACTGTTGTTTCTATCCAGAATTTCTCCTTTTTTAACAGGCTTACTGACAAATATCCCTCTTCTCAGGGATTTTAAATCACCGATTTCTTTTTCTGTAAATTTATATCTTTCATTTTTAATACCACACATATCGAAAGCTTCTTTTGCAGATTTTAACCAGTTATAAACCTGCTGCGGATTTGCCGAATAGGCATTCAGTTTAATATCTTCCGTTTCCACACCTATGTGTTTTTCAAATATTACTGCTCCCTTGGCAACAGCCAGTTTTATGGAAGTGTAGTTTCCCGGGTCTTCATGAGTTGAATAACCTATAGTTAAATCTTTATATCTATTTTTAAAAAGATCAATTTGATTTAACTGTAGATTTTCCGGCTTTGTCGGATATTCAGCAACACAGTGCATAATGGATAGATCTGCTTTTCTGTTCAGGAAAAAACTCACTACATTATCTATATCTTTTAATTCTATGCCTGCAGTGGAAGCTATAACAGGTTTCTTCGCTTTTACAATTCTTTCCAGCAGAGGCCAGTCTGTAAAGGAACAACTCCCTATTTTGATTATATCATAATTGTGTTTTTCTATTAAATTTACAGATTCTTCATCAAAAGGCGTACATATTGCCTGAAAATGCAGTTTCTCCAGTTCGTCTCTTAATATTTTAAAATCTTCTTCTTTCAGCCGTGTCTGGGAAAATCTTTTTACATATTTAAATTCATTACTGTCTTTAAAATCAGGATGGATAAAAGTATCCAGATGTCTGTACTGAAGTTTAAAGGCAAAGTCAAAATCAAAATTTTCAGATACTTTCTTTATTTCTCTTATAATGTTCAGGCCATGTTCCACACTGCCCTGATGATTATTTGCCATTTCAAAAATAAAAAGCGGTTTTCTTTCTCTCATAAAATGAAACCTCATTTCATTTAAATTTAATCAAAATTTATTCTTTCTTTTTCGATAACAAGGGGTCTTTTGCAAACCTGAGTATAAATAGCTCCCACATATTCACCTATTATTCCGATAAAAAACAGTTGAACTGAAGTGAAGAAAAACATGCCTATAAGAAGAGGAGCAAATCCGATAGGATAGTTTGGCCACATAACAAGTTTAAGTATAAAATAAATAATAGAAAGAAATAAGCTCAGCAGTGCCATAGGAAAACTTATTAATGTAGCTATTCTGAGAGGAACTTTGGAATTGCTTGTAATGCCCAGCATGGCTGTATCATATAAAGCATAAAAATTATTTTTTGTTGCTCCTTTTTTACGCTGTTGTTGAATATATCCTATTTCCTTTATACTATAACCTATTTCACATATAAGACCTCTGAAATATGGATAGGGATCATCAATTGTTCTGAGAACATCAATAATTTTTCTGTCATACAAACCAAAGCCGGTGAAATTTTTAATTAATTCTGTATCTGATAAACTTGTAACAATATTATAATATAATCTCCTTGTGGCAAACATTATTTTCGATTCTTTACTGTTTGTCTTTACACCTATAACAATTTTATAACCCTTTTCCCATTCTGCTATGAATTCTTTTATTAATTCCGGCGGTTCCTGAAAATCACATGGTATGGCAATTACAGCATCTCCTTTTGTCTGTAAATATGCATGAAATGGTGAACGCATATGGCCGAAATTTCTGGTGTTTACAATAATTTTTACATGTTTGTCGTTTTCTGCAACTTTTTTCAGCCGTGCAACAGTATTATCCTTTGATGCATTGTCAATAAAGATATTTTCATAATCGTAATCTTTTACTTCGTCAAAAATCTTCTTTATTGCAATACACATGTCTTCAACGTTTTCTTCTTCATTATAACAGGGAATAACAACTGAGATTAATTTTTTATTCATAACTTACTTTTTCCTGAAAAATCCGGGATTATTTGATAAAATCATCCTGTGTAAATACTTCACAGCAAGGCACAGGAACAGGTTTACCATATATCTTTTTTGCTTCATAATCATTAATAAATTCTCTATCCTCTGCAATAAGACATGTATCAATATATTTCCCAAAAAATTTAATTTTCATACCTCTTTCTATAATATCTTTTAACGGTTCCTTGAAGAAATTTCCGAGAGAAACATGTATGTATGGGCATGGCATAATATCGCCGTATTTCGTGATGGATACCATTCTTTTAACGGCTATACAGCCTAAATTGAGACCGTATGCCGGTGTCAGATGGGTGAATACATTATATTTTTTCTCCAGTTCCTTTATATAATCCATATCATCTTTTGTAATAAGTACATCATAGTTTCCTTCCCATTCTCCAACCGGTTTGGCGTATGTTACAAATACACCTACTTCTCTTTGTCTGGCAAATTCCAGAAATTCAATAAATTCCTCCGATCTTACTCTCTGTTTTGTAACTACTGTGGCCAGTATAATGTTTAATCCTGCTTCCAAAGAAGCATCAATAGCCCTTACTGCTCTTTCATGAGAGCCCTTCTTTCGCCTGAAATCATCGTGCTCGGAAGCAGAAAGGCTGTCAAGGCTTAACTGAATCTTATCGAGTCCTATAGCTTTTAAATGTTTTGCTTTTTTTATATCCAGAAACCATACGTTTGTATCGGATGTTATATAAAATTTCTGCGGATCTATATCTTTAACTATATCATCAAAATCAGGAAATATCAGTGGTTCTCCCCCTGTAATTACAATATGGCCGAGTCCCATTTCGTCAGCCTGCCTTGAAAGTTCTTTTACATCTTCAATAGTGAAGAATCTATCTGACCTGTTAGCCTGCAATCTGGTTATGTCACAGTGTTGACAGCGAAAATTGCAGGTATAATCATATTGAAATTGAAGAATAGCTATGCTTTCTCCTCTTTTTACTTTCTCATCATATTTCATAATTTTTTCATAAACATAGGGTTTTTCTCTTTTTACCTGGTTTCTTTTTTCATTTTCTTCCGGTTTTATCAGATCTTTTGACATAATCATGAGTCTCCTTAATAAATGGTAAGGGCATTTTTAATAATAATGATAGAAAACATTTTGCGTCATAGTAACAGGCTATGGCATGAGCGTTTTTTGCTCTTATTGCATTCTCCAGTCCTTTAAATTATTTCCAGACCAGAGTCTCTCAATATTGCAATATTTATATCTCTGTGAAATTTCTGCCGTATAATTTTGGCTACTTCATCGGAATAACTGGCTGCCATAACAATAATGGCATCTACCGGATCAGAATTAAGTAATTCCGGAGGTACTATAGGAATATGTGTGGCAGGCGTATATTTCCCCTGTTTAAATGGCGCAGAGTCAATCACATATTTTATTTTGCCTGCCAGCTCAGTTAATGAAATAACTGCAAGTGCCTGATGTCCGGCACCCCATACGGCCACTTTATCAAAAGGGCGGATATATTCTTCTATATGCTCTTTAAGTTTTTTCTGATGTTTATCAAAATCTGACAGAAATGTCTTGCTCCTTTTTCTTACTGTAGCAGAAATTATGTAATCATACCACTCTTCATTACACTGAATGACTTCAAAGCCATTCAGGCATAATGTTGTATTTAAAGTTTCCATGGTAAAATAAAATAAATGATCACATATAAATTCAGAAAAAAGTTTCTTTCTCAAAATCATATCGAAATTCGGTACCTCTACGAGCCCTGTGGCACCATCAGAGAGATTGTTATATATTCCTCTCAGGGTGGAATTCGGCTCGGGGAGATGTTCAAGAAAATTTAATATAAAGAATGCATCAAAAGGGGCATAATCCAATCTGTAATTACTATCATCAATAAACCCTTTCGAGACCATGAGTCCATTTTTGATACAGTATTTTACAGCTTCTTCCGAATACTCAATACCATAGGCATCTACACCGGTTTCTTTCATAAGCGAGAGATATTCTCCATGGCCACAACCTATTTCTACAATTTTTCTTACAGAAAATTTTTTTATAAAATCCTTAAATTGTTTTCTTCGAAAGTTTTTCATTTCCTCAGAAAAAGCGGCTGCTCTTATAACTTCTTTATAATAAGGAACAGGTTCATTACTTAACTGTACAAGCCCGCAACCTGAACACTGGTAGACTTCCATATCGATTCCTTTATCGTGTGCAAGTGATGATTCATCAGGCAAAAATTGAGCGGCTCCGGGCATATTTCTGTATTGCAGCAACGGTTCTTCGAAGAATATACGGTTACATATTCTGCATTTTTTTACTGACATAAAATAACACTTTCTATGAAAGGTAATCAATCAAATTATAATTTAAAATGTCGGTAAAGTCAAATTTTATATATAATTTCTATATATTTCGTGGACTTTTATCAGATTTTCAGGACATCTGTCATGCCACATGAGATATCCCTGATCTTTGTTTGATAAACCGGTATTTTGAGGAATGTAATTACAGGAAATATTACATTTATATAATATCGATATAAAATGTCCTCTCGTGGTCAGGTTTTTATCTATAATCTGGTTTATTGCAAGTGGTACCGGGTCGAAGTCAACTGAAGCACCGATTTCTGTTTCTGAAACCTTTATTATTCTTTTTTCCAGAGTCTCCCTGTATCGTACAATACCTCCCGGAACATGCCAGCCTTCACCTGCAAATCGATCATTCCTCCAGGCCAGAAGGGTTCGTCCCTTTTCGTCTTTTATCAGCAGATCTACGTTTATCATAGGAGTAACACGGCTGATGAAAAAAAACACTTCTTCAGGAAGTCCATATGAAGGGTTTGTTATATGGCTGTCCAGTATTTCTATTGCTTTATGTATATTCATTTCTTTTTATTCACAAAAATTTTGCATGTTGAAATTATAAATTCAATCATTTCTTCATTCATTCCGGGATAAACTCCCAACCAGAACGTATCATTCATTATCTTATCAGTGATGGTCAGTTCTCCGGGGACTCTGTATTCATCTTTTTTCATTTCATCAAAACATGGATGTTTTGTCAGATTGCCAGAAAAGAGCATTCTTGTCTGTATGTTGTTTTTTTCCAGATATGTCACTATTTCATCTCTTGTAAAAGCTGCATTTTCTCTTACTGTCAGTAAAAATCCGAACCAGCTCGGATCGGATTTTTCTGTAGCTTCCGGCAATATAAATTTATCAGATAAATCGTTCAGACCTTCTCTCAATAATTTCCAGTTTTTCTTTCTTGCATGAATAAAATCAGGCAGTTTTTTCAGTTGGGCACATCCTATGGATGCCTGAAGATCTGTTATTTTCAGATTATAACCGAAATGAGAGAAAACATATTTATGATCATATCCGAAGGGTAGTTTCCCGAATTGCTGGCTGAAGCGGTTTTTGCAGGTATTGTCATGGCCTGACATGCACCAGCAGTCTCTGCCCCAGTCACGAAAAGATTCTACTAGTCTTTTTAATTGTGTGTCCTGTGTATATACTGCTCCTCCTTCTCCCATGGTCATATGATGGGGAGGGTAGAAGCTTGATGTTCCCAGATGCCCTATTGTACCTGTATATTTCCATTCCCTGTTATATAAATATTTTGAACCAAGTGAATCACAGTTATCTTCTATAAGCCATAGATTGTTTCTGTCACAGAAATCTTTTACTCTCTGTAAATCAAAGGGATTGCCCATAGTATGGGCAAGAAATACAGCTTTTGTTTTTTCAGAGAGTGCTTTTTCCAGTTTACTTACATCTATATTGTAAGAGGGGAGACTTATGTCTGCAAAAACAGGTATTGCTCCGTACTGTATTATCGGTGTTACGGTAGTAGGGAATCCTGCTGCCACTGTTATTACTTCGTCACCTTTTTTTATTCTTCTCGTGCCAAGCTCTTTTGATGTAAGAGCCATAAAGGCAAGCAGGTTTGCCGATGAACCTGAATTGGTTAGAGAACAGTGTTTTACTCCCATAAATTCGGCAAATTCATGTTCGAATTTTTCTGCATATCTTCCTGTAGTAAGCCAGAAATCCAGAGATGAATCTATGAGGTTTATAATTTCTTTTTCGTCAAAAATTCTGCCTCCGTAAGAAATCCTGTCTCCCGGCTTAAAGGGTTCGTTTTTTTTATGTTTTACTTCATAGTGTTTCACTGCTGCTTCTACTGCCAGTTCTCTTAAGATTTTCTCCCGGCCGTCTTTTGACTCCTGTTCAATACAGGGAAGAATAATGACTTCGACTTTATTTCCCATTTCAGGAGGTATGTTAATATTTATACAGCCGTCCTGAGGTACTTCTCTTACAAGTTTTAAAGCATGCATATTATACTATTCCTTTCTTCAATTTAAGCTCTCCGCTCTTCATGATATTCTGCGTCAATGTTAATATCCCATAAATTATAAGGACTTCCCGGCAGGTTCAGATAATTTCTTGCTGCCATAAGCCCGCTTAAAAGAGAATGGTCCTGATTATTATATTTATACATTCCGCCTCTGCCTGCAGGTTGAATATTTTCAAATTTATTTATCTCTTTTTGCAATCTATTATAGGGTTCCTTAAAGCCAAGGTAATAAGTGGGATAACTTTCTGTTTCTCTTATAACCCATGAATGTTCCACAGAATCTTCACATATGAGTTTTAATGTTACCAGCTCTTCCAGAGCCAGTTTTTTTAGTTCTTCATCAGTTTTATTCCAGAGCTCATCCTCTTTAAAGACAAAATATTCTACGCTCAGGGCGCTTTTCTTTTTATAATTAACCATAGCTTTTGAAAAATTACTATAATTGGCCAGTCTAGCCATGGACACTTCTGGAGAGTGTATATATATCCACTGATCCGGAAAAAGTTTCTCTCTGTCTGACAGCAAGTTTACCGTAATATGATCTCTGTAATACAAAGCCTGTACGGCTTTTTTTATCTCTTCCTCTTCCAGAGGGGGATTGAGTAATTTGAAGAAATGGGGCAGAGGTATAGTGCTGAAAAAATAAGAACCTTTTATGTTTATTTTTTCGCCACTCCTCAGTATATCAACTGATTCTATAGTATAATCCCTCCGGTTAAGAGACAGAACTTCTGTTTGAAGCATAATATCAGCCTGTTTCATAATGTTTTCATACATAGTTTCATACATCTGTCCTGCACCGTTAGCAGGGTAATTAAATTCTTCAACAAGGGTCTTTACTTTACCTTTACCTATACTAAGAGCATTTTTCAGGATTTCTATAATATCAAGGCCTTTTATTCTCTGGGCTGCCCACTCCGCTCCTATCTGATTGCATGGTATACCCCAGACTTTTTCCGTATAGGTTTTAAAAAAAGTTTTGTAAAGTTTCCATCCGAATTTCTGTACTATCCAGTCTTCAAAGGTTTCAGGATTGCTGTTCTTGTTTGTTCTGGCATAGACATAGGAGCAGAAGGCCTGAAATAATTCTATTGCGCCCAGTTTAAAAGCTACATCGAATGGTTTTATGGGATAATTAAAAAATTTGTTTTTATAGTAGATTCTTGTCAATCTTTTTACGGGGATAAATTCTTCTCCGAGGGTTTTATGCCACAGTTCATTGATTTCTTTATTTTTTGTAAAAAAACGATGGGGGCCTATATCAAATTTTGTGCCGTCAAAGACTTCTGTTCTGGATAAGCCACCTATATATTTATTACGATCTATTATCAGGATATTATTTACTCCGTGCCGTGCCAGTTCCGTGGCGGCACCTAGACCTGCAGGGCCTGCACCCAGTATAATACAGTGATATTCTGTCATAATGTTTATTATTCTTCTTAATGAAATCTCTGTTCCGGTGAACCGGTATATGCCCTTATCTGTTTCAGGCATATGTCTCTTAAATCCCCGGATTTTTTATAGACTTTTGTCCATTCAATGATTTTGTCTATAGCTTCCTCCAGATTCCAGCGGGGATACCACCCGAGTCGAGCTTTTACTTTTGAACAGTCCAGTTTAAGATAATGAGCTTCATGAGGATGTCTCCCTTTATCTATTTCGTAGTCTGCTCCATAACCCCATTTCTCACATATTTTCCTTACAATCCACTCTACGGGTTTTGCATCTTTATCTTCAGGCCCGAAATTCCATCCCTCCGAGTATTTAGAGCCATTTTTATAAAGTTTTTCTGCCAGTAGTATATAACCGCTCAGAGGTTCCAGCACATGCTGCCATGGCCTTATAGAGCCAGGATTTCTTATGATTATTTTCTCTTTCTTCAGAATTGATCTTATACAGTCAGGTATCAGTCTGTCTTTAGCCCAGTCTCCTCCGCCTATGACATTACCTGATCTTGCCGAAGCCAGTCCTACTTTATGAAACTTATAATCTTTTTGATTGAAAAAGGAATTTCTGTAGGAAACTGTTACAAGTTCCGAACAGGACTTGCTGTTTGAATAGGGGTCATAACCGCATAGAGGGTCATGCTCTCTGTAACCCCAGAGCCATTCTTTATTTTCATAGCATTTATCTGTAGTCACATTTATGACTGCCCTCACAGTCTTACAGGCTCTTACCGCTTCCAGCATATTTACTGTGCCCATGACGTTTATTTCATAGGTCTCAACCGGATTTATGTAGGATTCTCTCACGATTGGTTGTGCTGCCATGTGTATAACTATATCGGGCTCTGATCCAATCATTTTTTTCTTCAATGTATCTCTGTCTCTTATATCAGAGATTATGGAATTAACGAGTTTATCAATCCGGCATAGATTGAATAAAGCCGGTTCTGTCGGAGGATTGAGAGCATATCCTGTTATATCTGCGCCAAGGGAAGAAAGCCAGAGACAAAGCCATGAACCTTTAAAACCTGTATGGCCTGTTAAGAAAATTTTCTTTTTTTTCCAGAAGTTTTTGTTTATCATAGGTTAGTGAAAAGTGAAAAGTGAAAAGTGAAAATTCACTCTTCACTTTTCACTCTTTATTTTTTAATACTGCAGCCCTGCAAGCTTTTTATAATATTCATACCTTCGCTTTGCATCTTTTTCTGCTGCTTCAAAGAGGCTGTCAGCTTCGCCGGGGCAGATACGTTTCAGGGTCTGGTATCTGTTTTCATTTTTTAGATATGTGCTGAAAGCTTCTTTTGGTTCTTTGGATTCGAATATGAGAGGATTTTTGCCCTCTGCGGAAAGTCTGGGATCGTAACGATAAAGCGGCCAGTAACCGCATTCTACGGCAATTCTCTGTTCTTCCTGTGGTTTACTCATATTAATGCCATGATTGATACAGGGCGAATAGGCAATAACAAGTGATGGCCCGTTATAGGATTCCGCCTCAAGTAATGCCTTGAGTGTCTGAGGTTTGTTTGCTCCCATAGAAATAGAAGCCACATATACATAACCATAGGCCATTGCCATAAGCCCTAAATCTTTTTTGCCTGTACGCTTTCCTGCTGTGGCAAATTTTGCCGTCGATGCAAGAGGCGTTGCTTTGGAAGACTGTCCGCCTGTATTTGAATATACTTCCGTATCAAGGACCAGTACATTTACATTCTCATTACAGGCCAGGACATGATCCAGTCCGCCGTAACCTATATCATAAGCCCATCCGTCTCCGCCGAAAGCCCAGATACTCTTGTCAACGAAATAATCCTGAAGTTCTATAACCTTCTTTATAAAAGGAAGACTTTCGCTTTTTGCAGATTTTAAAGCTTCAGGAAGTAATGCTTTTATCTTTTCAGCATTGTCTTTTGCTTCAGTATTTACAGATTTCCATAATTCTTTACCCTTCTTTAAAACTTCTTCAAGGGCAGGAGTTGTTCCGATTTCCAGTAATTTATCCACATTAAAGGCAAGCTGTTTTCTGTTTGCATTTACAGCAAGACGGAAACCGAAGCCATATTCTGCATTGTCTTCAAAGAGAGAATTTGCCCATGCAGGACCTCTACCGGATTTTGTTACAGCATACGGAATGGTCGGGAAGGTTCCTCCGTAAATGGAAGAACAACCTGTTGCGTTGGCCACAATCATTCTGTCTCCGAATAACTGTGTTACAAGTTTGACATAGGGAGTTTCACCGCATCCGGCACATGCTCCGGAAAATTCAAAGAGTGGCTGCAGGAACTGACTGCCTTTAAGTGTACCGGGATCAATACCGTCAACTACATTGTCAGGGAGCCTGTCAAAGAATTCTGCATTCTTTGCTTCTCCTTTTTCTCTTTCTTCCGAAAGAAGTTTCAGCTCAAGAGCTTTTGTCTTTGCAGGACATGTATTGACACAGGAACCGCATCCCACGCAGTCTTCTATATATATCTGAACTTTGTATTTCAGATCTCTGGTGTTTTTGGTGTTAGATTTCAGTGTATTGAACGTTTTGGGAGCATCTTTCAGATCTGCCGGATCAATCTGTTTTGCCCTTATGGTAGCATGAGGACAGACATAGGAACACTGGTTGCACTGTATACAGTTTTCTGCTATCCAGTGAGGCACGAAAGGTGCAACACCTCTTTTTTCCAGCCTGGTTGTGCCGGTAGGAGTATATCCGTCAAGAGGCATTTTGGATACCGGTATATCGTCTCCCTTGAGTCTCATAATCGGTTCTATCACATCATGGGCAAAAGCTATGGCATCATCAGGGATTAATTTTGGTGCTTTTGCGGATTTTGTAATAGTTCCGGGAACTTTAACCTGAACAAGGGCTTCTGATGTTTTATCCACACAGTCCCAGTTCATTTTTACAATATTTTCACCTTTTTTGCTGAAGGTTTTCTTGATGGCACCTTTTACAAGGTCTATGGCTTCTTTCTCATCCAGAACGCCTGAAATCTTGAAGAAGGCAGCCTGCATAACAGTGCTGATACGGTTGCCGAGTCCTACTTCTTCTGCAATCTTCAGGGCATCAATATTATAGAATTTAAGTTTTTTATCTATAATGGTTTTCTGCAGATCTTCCGTCAGACGGTCAAATACTTCTTCTGATTTCCATGGGGAATTGAGAAGGAATGTTCCTCCATCAACAATACCTTCCAGAAGGTCATATCTTCCTATATAGGCAGGATTATGGCATGCTACAAAATCGACTTCTTTAAGTAAATAGGTAGACTGTATTGGTTCTTTACCGAAACGGAGATGTGATACTGTAATGCCTCCTGATTTCTTTGAATCATAGGAGAAATAGGCCTGACCGAACATATCTGTATGATCGCAGATAATTTTTATGGAGTTTTTATTGGCACTCACAGTTCCGTCTGAACCGAGACCCCAGAATTTACATCTTACTATGCCTTTCTGTTCTGCAGAGATTTCTTCTCTTATCTTTACAGATCTGTGTGTTACATCATCTGTAATACCTACTGTAAAGTCATGGAAACATTCATTGTCGAGATGATCGTATACTGCTTTTACCATAGTCGGTGTAAATTCTTTTGAAGAAAGACCGTATCGGCCTCCTATGATAACAAGGTTTTTATCTGAGAGGGCAGTTTTTACATCCATATAGAGAGGTTCTCCTATGGAACCGGGTTCTTTTGTTCTGTCAAGGACTGCTATTTTCTTTACACTTTCCGGTATGGCTTTCTTAAGAGCTTCTACGGAGAATGGTCTGTAGAGTCTGACTTTTATGGCACCGACCTTTTCTCCTTTTTTAGTGAGATAATTTACACATTCTTCAATGGCTTCACAGCCGCTGCCCATGGCAATAATTATCTTTTCTGCATCTTTTGCTCCTATATAATCAAAGAGATGATACTGGCGGCCAAATTTTTCCGCTACTTTATCCATATATTCCTGAACTATGGCAGGTGTAACTTCATAATATTTATTGCTTGTTTCTCTTCCCTGGAAATAAACGTCGGGATTCTGTGCGCCTGTTTTTGCATAGGGTTTGTCAGGTCTCAATGCTCTGTCACGGAATTCCAGTATATAATCCATCTCTAAAAGATCTTTTATATCTTTATATTCCGGCACATTAATCTTCATAATCTCATGAGATGTTCTGAAACCGTCAAAGAAGTTCAGAAATGGCACTCTTGATTTAAGAGTGGCAAGATGTGACACAATGGCAAGATCCAGTGTTTCCTGAACAGAACCTGCTGCCATTAAAGCAAAGCCTGTACCTCTTGCTGCCATAACATCAGAATGATCTCCGAATATGGACAGTGATTGACATGCAAGAGAACGGGCAGATACGTGAAATACTGTGGGAAGCATTTCTCCTGCGATTTTAAACATATTGGGGAACATAAGTAACAGTCCCTGTGATGCTGTATAGGTTGTAGTCATGGCGCCTGCGCTGAGGGAACCATGTACTGCTCCTGCTGCTCCTCCTTCTGACTGCATCTGAACGACCTTTAACACCTGATCGAACATATTTTTTCTGCCCTGGGCAGCCCATTCGTCTGCCAGTTCGCCCATCACGGATGACGGTGTAATCGGATATATTGCTGCCACTTCACTGAATGCATAGGCAACATAACTGGCTGCAGTATTACCGTCAAAGGGCTCCATTTTTTGTTTAACCATAATTAGATAAAACTCCTTTCCTTTGTTTTATAAAAAATTATTATAAGTTTTCTCTAATTCATGGGTAACTCCTTCTTCAGAAAAAAAAATCTACAATTTGACACTCTCTGTTAATTGAGCTAAAATATTTATCAGCTATCAGCTATCAGCTATCAGCAGTAAGTTTGTTTCAATGTTTTAAATAAAAATATATACTTATTGACCTGAGCATAAGCATGTAATAAAGGTCTTCTTCCCGTCACGCGTTACGCGTCACGGGTCACGAGAGCAGTTATGTATTATTTATGCTCACCTCAGTAATTACTAAAGAAAGGCGATGGTATAATGGCAAGAATTCCTATGGATCAGATACTTACGGTAATACTCGGAGGCGGAAGAGGGACGAGACTTTTCCCTCTTACAAAAATGCGATCCAAACCGGCAGTTCCCCTTGGAGGTAAATACAGACTCATAGATATTCCGATTTCAAACTGTATTAATTCGGGTATAAGAAAAATTCTTATTCTGACTCAATTTAATATGGCATCACTTGCCAAACACATATATGAAGCCTATAGATTTGACAGTTATTCGAAAGGTTTCCTGGAAATACTTGCAGCAGAACAGACACCTGAAAATCTGGACTGGTTTCAGGGCACAGCAGATGCAGTGAGGAAACAGATCAGCCATATAAAAACAAGACAGGGCAATTATATCCTCATTCTTTCCGGTGATCATCTCTATAAGATGAATTACAGAGACTTCCTTCAGACCCATATAGAAAACGGTGCAGAATTGACTATAGGCGTTCAGCCTGTAGCTGAAGAACTTATTAAAGAATTCGGTATAATGCAGGTCAACAATAAAGGTAGGGTTACGGGCTTTGTGGAAAAGCCCAAAGAATCGTCTGTTTTTGAGCCCTTCAGAGTACCGAAAGAAATGTTCTATGAAAAATTCGGAAGTTATGAAGGAAAAGATTTCCTGGCTTCTATGGGTATATATATTTTTAACAGGGATCTGCTTTTTGATATACTGGACAATACTGATTTAATAGATTTCGGAAAAGACATAATTCCTAAATGTATAAAAGATAATAAAGCAGTATATGGTCATTTCTTCAACGGCTACTGGGAGGATATCGGAACAATAAAGGCCTTTTTTGATGCAAATCTTGCCCTCACAGACGAAAGAGCCAGATTTAAAATGTATGATATAGACTTCCCTGTATATACAAACTCACGATATCTGCCTGCATCTAAATTTCATGACTGTGTCATAAAAAATTCCATTATCTCAGACGGCTGTATTATATTTAAAGCCAGTATAGAAAGAAGTGTTATAGGCATAAGAAGTTTTATAGAGCCTGACTGCGAGATAAAGAACGCCATAATCATGGGAGCGGATTATTATGAATTCGGCCCGAGAGACACAAAACAACTGCTTGGCATAGGGGAGAAGAGTATTTTACACAACTGTATCATAGATAAGAATGTTTGCATAGGCCATAATGTTAGGCTCATAAATAAAGATAATGTTTTCGAAGGTGACAGAGAGAATTTTTATATAAGAGACGGTATCATTGTTGTGCCGAAAAATGCCATAATACCTCATAATACGGTAATTTAAGGTAAGTGAGTAGTGAGTAGTGAGTCGTGAAAAGTGAAAAGTGAAAAATGCTCAGGCTTGCCATACGCATCACGCGTCACGCGTCACGCGTCACGATTATACTGAGTGGCTTGCTGCTCACCTTTTATATTCAGACAAATTGCTTCATAAAGGTCAACAATGGCAGTATTTGACATAAGGAAACCTTCTGCTGTAAGGCAAAGGCTGTTGTTCCTGTAATAATAAAGTTCTTCCGGTAAAAAAGCATGAAATTTTTCAATTATATTGTCAGGGTTAAAATTATATTCTTCTGAAAGTTTTTTTAAATCGAGGCCGGAATTTTTTCTTAACGAAAGAAAGATTTTTTCGAGGAGTATGTCTTCTCTGTTCCTGTTTTCCGGTTCTTCTATGGCAAGTTTTTTGTTTTCTATATTTTTTATATATTCTCCCAGAGAATCAGGATTTTTAAATCTTTTGCCCTCTATATACGAAGAACCTGACGGCCCCAGGGCAAGATATTCGCTGAAATCCCAGTAAGACCAGTTGTGCCGGCACAGATAGCCGGGTTTGCAGAAATTTGATATCTCATAGTGCTCATATCCCATTTCTTTCAGCTTTTCCGAGATCCTTAAATACATATCTCTGTAAAGATCTTCATCTGTTTTTTGATTGTACATATTAAAAAAACATGTGTCTTCTTCCAGGATGAGTCCGTAAAAAGAAAGATGTTGTGGATTATATATTTTTATAAAGTCAAATTCCCTGTTCAGTTCGTCCAGAGTTTGCCCCGGTATATTATAGATAAAATCGAAATTTATATTTTTAAAGTCCAGTCCGTAGATATAATCAAGTATTTTATAAATCTGAGAGACTCTGTGATTTCTTCCGAGAACACAGAGATTTCTGTCAAGACATGACTGAACGCCCACACTCAATCTGTTTATGCCTGATTCTTTATAGAATTTAAGTTTTTCCTGTGCAAGGGATTCCGGGTTTGTTTCGATAGTAATTTCAGTGTTTTTATTTACATGAAGGATGTCCAGAATATTCTCCAAATGGTGCGGGGAAAGCAGGGAAGGAGTACCTCCTCCTATATAGATTGACTCTATATGGTTGAAATCAAACAAAGAAGAATAGAGATTGATCTCTTCTGTCAAGGTTTTAATATAGGCTTCGACAGAGTCAAGATCTTCTATGGAGTAAAAGGCGCAGTAGGGACATTTATTTTTACAGAAAGGTATGTGTATATAAAGATAGAGTTTTTTATGTTCCATTATAATTTCGTGATCCGTGATGCGTGATATGAAAATCGTGACGCGTAACGCGTAACGCGTGACAGGTGGTTCGTGATGCGTAATGCGTATGGTAAGCCTGAGCATTTTTTACTTTTCACTTTTCACTTTTCACGATTCACGACTCACTCTTCATCTTCTATAGTCAAAATTGCAAGGAATGCTTCCTGGGGAATTTCTACTTTACCCACTCTTTTCATACGTTTTTTACCTTCTTTTTGTTTTTCCAGGAGTTTTCTCTTCCTTGAAATATCTCCGCCGTAACATTTTGCAATAACATTTTTTCTGAGTGCTTTTATACTTTCTCTTGCTATAACACGGCTTCCTATGGCTGCCTGTATGACCACTTCATATAACTGCCTGGGTATGAGTTTTCTCAATTTCTGAACCAGCTTTTTCCCCCAGAAATAGGCTTTCTCTCTGTGCACTACCATTGAAAGGGCATCTACCGGCTCTCCGTTTAATAATATATCCAGTTTTTCAAGATCAGATTCTCTGTATTCCAGAAATTCATAATCAAGTGAAGCATAGCCTTTAGAGATAGTCTTTAATTTATCATAGAAATCAAATACTATTTCTACAAGGGGAAATTCAAAATTCAGATTAACTCTGCTTTTATCCACATATTCCATCTGTTTATGTATGCCTCTTCTGTCTGAAGCAAGTTTCATTATATTTCCTATAAATTCCGAAGGTGTTATAATCTGCGATGTAATAAACGGTTCTTCTATTTTTTCAATAAAATTCGGTTCAGGAAGATTTGATGGATTATCAATAGTTATTACATCTCCGTCGATTTTATAAACTATATATTCCACATTGGGAACAGTTGTTATTATGTCCATATTATATTCTCTGAATAACCGTTCCTGAACTATTTCCATATGAAGAAGACCAAGAAAACCGCATCTGAAACCGAAGCCGAGAGCTTTTGATGTTTCCGGCTCATATATGAGAGAACTGTCATTTAATTTCAATTTATCCAGAGCATCTTTTAGTAAATTATATTCATCACTGTTTACAGGATAAAGTCCCGCAAAAACCATAGGTTTTGCAGGTCTGTAACCGGGAAGGGGACCTGATGTTTTATCCAGGGCATCTGTTATTGTATCACCGACCCTTGTATCACTTACATTTCTTATATTTGCAAGTACATATCCCACATCTCCTGCTACCAGTTCCTCCCTTGGTTCTTTTTTCAGCCTTAAATATCCCACTTCATCTACTTCATAGGTTTTTTCGTTTGAAAACATAAATATCTTTGTCTTTGCTTTTATTCTTCCGTTTACAACCCTGACATAAGGTATGGCACCTCTGTAATTGTCGAAAATAGAATCGAATATAAGTGCCTGGAGAGGTTCATCAGGATTTCCTTTCGGAGGGGGTATCTGTATGACTATTTCTTCAAGCAGTTCTTTTATGCCGTAACCTGTTTTGGCACTCACAGGAACTATCTCGTTTTTCTTGCACCCTGTCAGTTCTATTATCTGCTCCGTAACCATTTCTATCTGTGCATTGGGGAGATCTATTTTATTTATTACAGGTATTATATGAAGGTCATTGTCAATAGCCTGATAAAGGGTGCTTAATGTCTGGGCTTCCACACCCTGTGTGGAATCCACTACCAGCAGAGCCCCTTCGCATGCAGCAAGAGAACGGCTTACTTCATAGGAGAAATCTACATGGCCCGGCGTATCTATAAGGTTTAATATATAGGTCTCATCGTCGGAATATTTATAGTCCATCCTTATGGCATGAGATTTTATTGTAATGCCTCTTTCCCTTTCCAGATCCATATCGTCCAGTATCTGCGCTCTCATCTCCCTCTGTGATATGGTATTGGTAGCTTCTAAAAGCCTGTCGGCCAGAGTTGATTTACCGTGATCTATATGTGCTATGATTGAAAAATTCCTTATTCTGCTGATATCCATAAATTTTTTCGTTTCCCTCTTGACAATTTTTTTTAATATGATATTCTATTGGTGTAATAATTACACTTAATAATAAGAGCTTATCCGAAAAGTCATCAAATACCTTCCGGGGGGTGAGACTCTTCCGAAAAATCTATAATCCTCGTGCAAAACAACCTGTTCTTACAGACTGCTACGATATTACATTTATTTAATTTACAAATTACTGTTAATACGGTATATATTTTTCTCCAGAGCCTCACCCCCCGGAAGGGTGTACAATAAATATTACTTTTCGGATAGGTTCTAAGTAATTTAAAATTTTACCTGTAATTAGAAATTATAAATTTAATGTAAAAATTCTATTTTGTCAAGATAATTTTGACCGTGATTTTCAGGATTTTAAAGATTACCGGGATTATAAACAGGATTATTTTAATTAAAATTTTGTCATAGTAATCCTTTGATGGTATAAACTCGGGCTTTAAAGAAAACGTATGAGAATCGTAACGCGTAACGCGTAACGCGTTACGGGAGAAAAACCTGTTACATATTTATGGTCAGGTCAGTAATATAACAGGCAGTTTATCTAAATAATTTATAATGAAGGATTTTGCCCGGTCTCTTTAGAATTTTTTCTCAAACTCTATATTTCATGTGTTGACCGGCACATACATAGTACTGAAATATTTTATAGTTAGTTTTATAACTATTTATAAATAATGACTTCGTAATGCATAATGTGTTACGGACAGTGCTTAAACCCGTCACGCGTCACGCGTAACGCGTCACGACTACTGAATGAAATATACTATAAAAAATATAGAAGGATTGATAAAAACTTTAATATAACAAAGAGAGGAGAGGATTTCAATGGCAGAAGGCCGTGAAAGAGATCTGGTGCTTGCCCCCAATGAATATGCTTTTATTCTGGATGAGACAAAAGGTAATGTTATTGCCTATGTGGGGCCTCACAAGACGAGTCTTGCCAATACGGACAGACCTGTAATTTTTGATGCTTCTTCGAGAAAGTATAAAAGGTGTAATCTTGAGGAAGCGATAACACAGTATCCTTTTGCAGAGGAAGGATGGTATATAGTCCTTGAAAATCCTGCAAAAGGAGGAGATGAAGAGCATCCGAGAAGCGGACCAAACAGTTTACCGAAATTGATTTCAGGGTGCAAGGTAAATATTCCCGGTCCTGTAACATTTCCCCTCTGGCCGGGCCAGGTTGCCCATGTTATTCAGGGACATCATCTTCGCTCCAACCAGTATCTTGTCGTAAGGGTATACAATGAAGAAGCTGCCAGGGAAAACTGGGCAAAAGCTGTTATAAAACCGCAGAAAGGCAGTTCTGCCGATACTTCGGAAGGTGCAAAACTGGATGCGGAAATTCCTGATTTAACCATAGGTAAACAGCTTGTCATTAAAGGCACAGATGTGTCTTTTTATATGCCTCCTACAGGTATTGAAGTGGTAAGAGACAATAACGGAAAGTATGTCCGTGAAGCAGTTACTCTGGAGAGGCTTGAATACTGTATTTTACTCGATGAAGATGGCAATAAACGTTTTATTCAGGGCCCTGCCGTCGTATTTCCGAAACCTACTGAAATCTTTGTCGAAAAAAATAATTCCAGAAAATTCAAAGCCATTGAATTGAATGAAATAATCGGTCTTTATATAAAGGTTATTGCACCTTATAAAGAAGAAGACGGAACAGAACGTAAAGTGGGAGAAGAACTTTTTATAACAGGTAAAGATCAGATGATCTATTTCCCGAGACCTGAACATGCCATCATAAAATACAGTGACCAGGAGAGACACTACGCGGTTGCCATACCTGCAGGAGAAGCAAGGTATGTCCTTAACAGGTTGAACGGAGAAATTTCTCTTAAGAGAGGCCCATGTATGTTTCTTCCTGATCCGAGAAAAGAAGTTATTGTAAGAAGGGTTCTGGATGAAAAAGCTGTGAAGCTTATGTTTCCGGGAAATGTTGAAGCTCTTGAATATAACCGCAGGCTTATGGAGATTACCAGCAAGATCAAAGCCGATTATGTAACAGATAAAGAAGCGTTAGACGGTTTTGCTCCTCAGAAAAAACTTGAGGCCATGTCCGAAGCTAAAGATTTACGGAGGGAAAAGGCAAAAGAGGCTTTTGCAGGAGATGATTTTACAAGGAAACAATCTTATACCCAGCCGAGAACTATAACACTTGATACAAAATACGAAGGTGCCGTTACGATAAATATCTGGACCGGTTATGCCGTTCTGGTAGTAAGCAAAACAGGGGAGAGAAAGGTTATTGTAGGCCCTCAGGCCTGTCTTCTTGAATATGATGAAAATCTTGAATATATGGAGCTTTCCACAGGAACGCCGAAATCTGATAATAATTTATTTAAAACAGTTTATTTAAGGGTTTTGAATAATAAAGTTTCAGATGTTGTAACGGCAGAAACAAAAGATCTATGTCAGGTAAAGGTCTATGTCTCATACAGGGTAAATTTTGAAGGTAATCCTGATAAATGGTTTAATGTGGAAAATTACGTTAAATTCCTCACAGATCATATGAGATCATTGATCAGAAATATAGTCAAGCAGAAGGGGATTGAAGAGTTTTATGCCAGTGCCATCAGTATTATTCGCGATACCATCCTGGGAGTTGCCGACGGAGGAAAGCGTCCCGGGAGAGCTTTTGATGAAAACGGCATGAGGGTTTACGATGTGGAAATACTGGATGTAAATATAGGTGACAGTACAATTTCAGGTCTTCTTGTACAGGCACAGCATACCTCTGTTCAGCAGGCCATACAGATTGCCCAGGAACACAGGAAACTTGAAATTACCCGGGAAACAGAGGCAATAAAACAGCAAATTGCCCATGCCCAGGCTGAAACGACTCAGAAAGGCCTGGCTCTGGAAATAGAAGAAGTCAAGAAGAATCTGGAACTTGCCCTCACTCAGATAGCTTCCGAAATTCATACGGAAGACAGCAGATTGTCTGCAAAACTTGCACAGCAGGATAAGCTTTCCGATATATCGAAAGCGGAACTGGAAAGACAGAAACTGGAACGGGAACAGGAACTTTCTCTGGCAGAAAAAGCACTTCATCAGAAACTGGCAGAACTGAAAGCAGAAGTTGATGCAGTAGTTGCCAAGGCAGGAGCAGTTTCTCCTGATCTCATAGCAGCACTACAGGCATTCGCCGATAAACATCTTGCCGAAAAAGTTGCAGAAACTATGGCACCTCTCGCGATTATCGGAGGAAAGAGTATTTCTGAAGTATTTTCAAATTTACTGCGAGGTACTCCTCTTGAGGATATTCTGAAACAGTGAGTAGTGAAAAGTGAAAAGTGAAAAGAATAGGACACTATTCACTTTTCACTTTTCACTATAATGAATGAAAAGTGAGTGAAAAATTGTCTTTACTACTCACTACTCACTACTCACCATTCACTTTTTACTAATCCCATAGAACTACCCCTCTCTAAAAAAGGCTTACTTTTTATTCTCTTTCTTTTTCATCTTCGTTATTTATTCTTACCTCGTGGGGGCTACGGGGATTTTTATCAGTAACTATAGAAAATATTAAGGTTACTCTGATAGAACTATAGCAATACTGTTATATTTACCGGTAATACCAGCTCTTTTATAGTTCTATGGAATGATAACAGAAAAGGAACCTATATCGAAAATACAGTAATATTCTTGAATACAGTTTAAATTAATGAGTGGCAAAAAACAGTAATAACAGGGAAATTTCCGGTTCTCCGGGTATTAGTTCCATCCTGTTTTTCTCTGTCTGCAGGTTAAAATTCAGTCATGCCATCCCGTCCATAAAATATCTCCTCTCAGGCCTATAAGAAAAAACTATTATTATCTACAGGCTTATATGATATATAACAAAAAATCATCGTCGGAACTAGCCCGGGTAAAAATTAAATTAAGCCTTTTTATCGTTATTTTTAGCCTCTGCGCCGTTTGTTTTCTGCCGATTATATATTTAGAAAGAAAAAAGAAAAAGGAAAACCGCTTCTAGAAGAGTATTTTTGCTCCTTTTCTCATTATTAATAAAACATTTATCAATGTATCTTTAATTTTTTTTTGTACAGATTTTGCTTTTAATACTATTTAATAAAGAAAGGATTGATTTTATGAAATCGAGAATATTAAAATTAATGGCTCTCATGGTTATTATGTTATTTTTCTCTTCCTGCGGAGGTGGCGGAGGCGGAAGTATTACTTCATCTGCAATTTCTCCTTCTGTAGATACGCCTTCTGTTCCCGTGGTGAATACAGGCACCCAGAGTGAATTCACTCAATGGAAATCTGAAGTTGCGTCTATGAAACCGGTTGAGTTTGTAACCTGGTGGAATGACAGTGAAAGATATAATGGATGGACTTTTTCCCTTTACGGTCAGAACGGACTTGTATGGCCAGATTCTTCGGGAGCGGAACAGATTTTTACCAGCAAACTATTAAATTGTTATAGAATGACCGTTCTACTTCAAAGTGTCTATGGCGGAGAGTCTGTATATTTATATCAGCCTGCATCCAATTATGATCATGTAGTACTCCTTCTTTATTCAAATGATGAGAACAGTTATATAATGATTTCCTATCCGAACGGAGGCAGTCCTGAAACATGTGTTTATAAAATTCTTGGCACAGCCAGCAGAACCGAAGCACTTTCAAAGGTTACAAGTTATTTCCCCGGTTCTTCTGTTGCATCCAGAAGTGAGAGAATGAGATTTTAATAGTGAGTCGTGAGTAGTGAGTCGTGAGTAGTGAGTCGTGAAAAGTGAGTAGAAAAAGTTCTACTCACTGTTTTTGCTTTTTCCGGAAGATATACGCCATGTATAATCAATAGATTTCTTTATAAAATCTTTATCATCAAAATATTTATTTAATATGGTACAGATTTTCTCTTTGTCTGCAGGCGGGAGGTTTACTTCCATATCAATCGGATCTTCCCAGGAATAAACTTCTGTTTCCATAATTTCCGCCACTGCCATGGCAAATTTTTTATTATTTTCTATAAAGAGATCATAATCTTTTACTGTACGAAAACCTGAATAATTTTCGAAATGAGTCATATAATTTTCACATGCATCTCTTCCGTAATTGATTATATCGTCATGACATATAATATTAAAATCTTCTTTTTTTCTATAAAATTCGGTTTCCTTTTCTATAAATAACTGGCCCAGCACGAAAGATGAAAAGCAGTGTCTTATCCTGCCTGTATTTACAGCACATTCTATGAGATCTTTTTCTTCTGTTCCCGGTATACAGTAAAGAAAATTTCCTTTAACAGGAACCTGTTCTTTGAATGCTTCCAGAGACAGTCTTATTTCATCTTCAACAAAACAGCCTTTGTTGATAAGATCTCTGCTACATATAAATTCGTATCCTATATCCAGAATTCCGTTAAGTTTGTGAATATCTTTCAGGTATTTTATTACCCATTCTTCAGGTCTTATAAATGTTACCCATTTGAAATTTTTCCCGGATTTTTTAAGGGCTTCAATTAAACATTCAAGATTTTTACTGTTAATACTTGCATGGGACATATAGAAAGTAATTTCGGCATGTTTTTTTACTTCTTTTATATTTTTTACTATCTCATCAAGAGTAGTACTTATTATAGAAGCTTTTTTTTCATCAAGGCCGGTCAGGCTGTTAGGATAATTTTGATTGTACGTACAGAAATAACATTTTCCCCAGTAACATCCGTCAAAAGTCCTCACACTTACAGATATGTTTTTATCCATAAGAGGCAATTTTTGACGTAAAAAATCTGTAAGTTTGAATTTATAAGGAGGTTCTTTTGTTTCTCTGTAAAAAGGAGGAAGTTTTTTACCATTTAAAAGATCAAGAAGAAAATATTCCCCCGCGCCTGATACTGTATGGGTAAAATGTTTTTGTTCTTCTATTATACCGGGGCCCCCTATGACAGTGGTTTTCCCGTTTTTTCTCAGGTTAAACAATAAATCCCGGATTTCTTCTCTGTCATGGCCCCAGCTGCAGAGACCGATAATTTCATAACTGCAGGCCAGTGCAAACAATTCTTTAAGATCAGTATGTTCGTCTATTACAAATTCATCTGCTTTTTTACCGGTTTCGTGAAGATAACCGTTCAGATAAGAAACAGGACTTATTGAGCTACCGGATTCTTCTGTAATTATTAATATGTTATTTGTTACACATGACGGCACATGGGTAACAAATAACATATTATTGTATACCACGTGTAGTCCCTTATAATGTTACGCTATTTGCTTCATTTCTTGCTACATAATAATGGACAGGAACGCTATTGTTAAAAGAATTACTTTCTCTCATTACTTTATTTGTTTTACCTATATTATTTATCATAGGATTCTCAGATGGTTCATAACCGGGACGAACTGTTGCCACATGGCCGTGTCCTTTTTTATTTGCCTGTGTACCCACTACAGGGAGTCCATTATTTGCATATTCCTGGGCTTTTTTCGGATCTACTTCACTCCAGTAGCCATTTTCTTCTTTTGCAGAAGCTGCCAGATTTTTTGCTATAACATTTGCCGTAAGGGCACACCCGCTTTTATGGGCAACCCCTGCTTCTTCTACAGGAACTCCCAGTTGTTTTAACGTACTATTTAATCCTTCGTTACAGAAGGTTTTTCCGTCACGTGGTTTGAAGCGTTTGTTTTTTATCGCTTTATCCTGTGCAGTTGTGAGCGATTCTAATCTTGCTTTTTTCAAATCTTCTTTAGATAAAGTGCTGTCTCCAGGTGCTGTTGTCTCCTGGCCGGCAGGGGGAGTAATAGCCTTAAAAGGAACTTTAGGCTGTGTGATCTGCGTATTTATGATGTTATTATATGGAAGATTATAAGGAAAAGATGTCTTTAAACTATCCATTTATTTAAGCCTTCTTTCATTCTGAATATATGTTTATATTTACAAATATTATATATTTTTAAATTATTAATGTCAATTATTTGATAACTTAAGAAATATGACGTATAATATATTATAGTCGTAACGCGTTACGGGTTTAATCCCTGCGCATCACGCATTACGCATTACGCATTACGCATTACGACGTTATTATGTTTATATATAAAATAAACCATCGCGTCACGCGTCACGCGTCACGCGTCACGAATTACTATGAATATACGTAAAAAAACACTTATCGTTATAATAATTACATTTATATTTTTAATTATATTGCTTTATATAATTTCAAGAGTAATACTTCTGGGAGGCTTTATTGATTTAGAGAAAAAAACCGTTACAAGGAATGTAGAAAGAGCTGTAAATGCATTGCAGGATGAATATATCTCTCTGGCAGCCATTACAGGAGACTGGGCTCCCTGGGATGAGACCTATAAATTTATTGAAGATTTAAATAAATCCTATATAAATGATAATCTCAACAGGGCAACTCTTGTGAATTTAAGGGTTAATCTTATATTTTTTATTAATTCTTCAGGGGAAATGGTTTTTTCTAAAGGAGTTGATCTTGTATCAGGTAAAGAGATACATGCCGGAAGTCTGAATGGTTTTTTAAGTGACACTTCGCCGCTTTTAAACCACCAGAGCACGACCAGCAGTGTTGTAGGTATTATTATGTTTCAGGGAAGGCCTATGATTGTTTCCTCCCGTCCTATTCTTACGAATGAATGGAAAGGCCCTTCGAGAGGTACACTGATTATGGGGAGATTTATCGATGATGCAGAGGTTAACAGGCTCAGAGATATTACATCTCTTTCGATTAATATCTATAAACTGTCTGCACTGGATCTGCCTTATGATGTCCGGCAGGTAAAGGATCATTTCTTGAAAGAAACAGGTATTTTTGTGAGACCTCTTAACAGAGATTATACGGCAGGTTACATTATGTTAAAAGATATTTACGGACAACCTGTCCTTATATTAAAGGTAGATATGGTAAGAGAGATTTACCTTCAGGGAAAGAGGAGTCTCTACTATTTTATACTGTCCTTTCTCGTAGTTGCAATTGTACTTGGCATGGTAAATATGTTACTCCTGGATATGACAGTTCTTTCCCGTCTTTATCTTTTGAGTAACAGTGTTGACAATATAGGTCTTATAAAGGATCTTTCCCTGAAGAAATTACTCCCCGGAGAGGACGAAATTGCTTCTCTTGCCTGTACCATTGACAGCATGCTTGAAAGACTGGATGCGTCAAGTGAACAGATAAGACATGCAGACAGACTGGCCACTATAGGAAAATTTGCTTCAGGCATAGCCCATGAATTAAATGAACCGCTGGGAAATATACTTGGTTTTGCACAGCTTGCAAAACAGTATCCGTCTCTCCCGGAACAGACTGTAGCAGATCTTGAAAAAATAGAAAAATCTTCTCTTTATGCAAGAGAGATAGTAAAAAAACTGCTCCTCTTCGCCAGACAGGTACCTTCTCATAAGGTTACTCTGAATATTAATGAGATAATTAAAGACAGCCTTTATTTTTTTGAAGGAAAATGCGAACAGTCCGGTATAGAAGTGATTATTCAGCTTTCAGAAACTCTTCCTCCTGTTACAGCAGATCCTTCTCAGATGACACAGATACTGATTAATCTTGTAACCAATGCCATTCATGCTATGCCAGACGGAGGAATGCTTGAAATAAAGACTTATTCATCTGAAGATTCTATCTCTCTTATTGTAGCAGATACAGGAAAAGGCATGAATGATGAGACTAAAAAACATATATTCAATCCTTTCTTTACTACAAAAGATGTTGATCAGGGAACAGGTCTGGGGCTTGCCGTGGTACATGGTATAGTTTCTTCTCATGGAGGACATATTAAGATTGACAGTAAAGAGGGTAATGGAGCAAGGTTTGAAATACAGATACCTTTAACGTAACATGTGACGCGTGACGGGAGAATTGTAATGTGACGCATAATGCGTCATAAACACAGGGAAGGTGTGTATAAAGTGTCTGATAAGGAACGCATATTAATTGTAGATGATTCAATAAATACCCTGGAGGTTCTTCAGAGAAATCTTACTTCTCAGGGATATAAAGTATTCACTGCTTCAGGTGTGGGAGAAGCAATCAAGCTTCTTGAAACATTAACACTTGATCTGGTAATAACGGATCTCCGTATGCCAAAAGTAAGCGGTATGGATCTGATAAGGCATGTAAGGGAAAATTTTAAAGATACGGAAATTATGATGATTACCGGTTATGCCTCTATTGAAAGTGCTGTCGAAGCGGTAAAGATTGGTGCAGAGGAATACCTTTCCAAACCCTTTACATCTGAAGAACTTTTTGCGGCAGTAAGACGTACTCTGGACAAACTCATACTCAGGAGAGCCAGAAATAAATCAACTGATATTGCCCCTGCTCCCTATGGTATAATAGGCCAGTCTGTAGCAATTAAAAAGATTTTTTCCGATATAGAGAAAGCTGCTTCAACATCTGCTACTGTTCTTATCACCGGTGAAAGCGGTACAGGAAAAGAGCTTGTTGCCAGAGCGATACATTATACCGGCCCCCGTGCATCTTCACCCTTTGTCCCGGTAAATTGCGGCGGCATACCGGAAGGTTTACTGGCAAGCGAGCATTTTGGCCATGTAAAAGGTTCTTTTACCGGTGCTACGGAAACAAGAGCAGGTTTTTTTCAGACTGCAGACGGAGGAACTATATTCCTTGATGAAATAAGTGATACAGGCCTTTCCATGCAGGCAAAACTGCTCCGTGTTCTTCAGGAAAAAGAAGTCTGTATGGTAGGTTCCACAAAAACAAGAAAAGTGGATGTAAGGGTTCTTGCTGCGACCAATAAAGATCTCCGGTTACTATCTAACAAAGGTGTCTTCCGGGAAGATTTATATTTCCGCCTTAATGTTATTACTATCGATCTCCCGCCACTCCGTGAGAGAGGAGAAGATATTGTATTATTAACATATTATTTTGCCGCAAAATTTGCCGGAGAAGCAGGCAAATCAGTTCCGTCTTTTTCGGATAATGCTCTTCAGGTTATAAAAAACTATCACTGGCCCGGAAATATAAGAGAACTTGAGAATGTAATCAACCGCCTTGTAGTTATGACAGACGGAAATTTGATCGAAGTTCCTGATTTACCGTCTCTTATGCGCTTCTCTGCCCTCAGAACAGCAGGCCTTAACAGACCTCTTGCAGAGGTAGAATTAGAATATATATCCAATGTTCTGTCGAGTGTGGGAGGAAATAAAACACAGGCGTCGGAAATACTGGGAATTGACAGGAAGACACTCAGAGAAAAATTGAAAAAATTTAAGCTCGATGATGAATCGTGAGTAGTGAGTCGTGAAGGGTGAATTTTACGCGTCACCCGTCACGCGTTACGCGTCACGATTATAACGCATCACGTCTCACGGACCATGCAAAAAATCGGGTAATTTTTCCCCACCGAGGTATATTTCCCCGAAAAAAACAGTCTTTTTTATGTGGATTTTCCTTCTTTAAAATTTTTTATTTTTTATTCAATTCCTTATTCCATAAAGAAAAAATCACGCCTCTATATCTTTAAAATTCCTGTTGGTACAGAACCTGCTATTATAGTAATTGAAACACTGAATGTATAATCTTCAAAGGTATAATCTTTCCGGTAAAAGGAGAAATTCGATGTTAAAAAGCAGAGATTACAGTTATGATAATAAATGTCTCTATCTTACTTCATGTGATCTCTGTAACCCCGGAATAACAGAGGAGAATAATCTTATTGTTCACAATAATGTAAGAGATTATACTGAAGGCCTGTGTGCTCATTGCGTAAAAACTGGTACATGTGCAATTGCCAGAGCAGAAGGCGGTATCTGGCGTTGCAGTGATTATATAGAAAATGAATAATTTAAAGTTTAACCGAAAAGGATGTGGGAAAGGTGAAAGTTATGAGAGAAACAGCCCGATTATCTAAAGATACTGTTCTTGGTGATAAATATAAAATTGTTCAGGTTTTATCAGGTGAAGGTGAAGAAAATGATCTTACATATATAGCCTTTGATATTTATAACCCTGAAAAAAATGTGTTAATAAGGGAACTTGTATTTTCTATATCCGATGATAAATTCAGGAAAGAAGTTATAGATTCTCTTGAAGAAAGAATTAAACATATTATTAATATAAGTCATGAAAACCTGAGCCCTGTATTTGATATTTTTACGGAAGATGAAAAGGAATTCCTGAAATACAGGGTTTATATTGTTACTGAGGCGGAAAACGCAGGCAGACTAAACCTGGTTCAGGCTATAAAAGAATATAATAATGAAGAAATACCCTTTGATAAAATTAAAGAGTGGGGAGAACAGATATGTGATGCCCTTTCTGCCCTTCATAATTCTGCCGGAGGGCCAATCATATTTTATGATCTCAGACCTGAAAATATACTTTTGACAGGTGAAGGCAAAATAAAGCTGACAGATTACGGACTTTCAAGAATGTTAGATAAAGGATTCTCTCATAATAAATATATGGGAACCCCCGGATATTCGGCACCTGAACAGTATGGTTTAAAGCCTGTTGATACCAGAGCTGATATCTTCGGTGTGGGAGCTTTATTATATTATATGCTGACAAAGGAAGATCCGAGAAATAATCCCCTGAATTTTTCTCCCCTGAGAGGTAAGAAAGAACTGGGCGAGATTGCTACAAAGTGTATAGATTTCAATCTGGATAAAAGGATACAGAAAATTGATGAAGTCAGGGCATTACTCGGAAATATTTCTCCTGACATATCTCAGGCACGATCTGTGACTATAAAAATGAAGCAGAAGATTGAAACGGGAAAAACTCTGGATGCCAGGCCCCAATCTTTCATAGGAGAAATCTGCAATTCTATATCCTGGAATTTGAAAAAATTCTGGTATGCCCATATGAATCAGTTAATAGCCATAGGTGCAATATGTTTATTATGCCTGGCAGGTGTTGCCATAATGTTTGCCACTTCAAGGGGAGGAGGCATGGAGAGGGTTATAGTTATAGGAGGAAATGGCCCTGAAATAGTCTCAATGGATATAAAGAAACCTGAAAACCTGGAGCTTTTTAAAACAAAAAATAAACTCGTTGGTGAAGCGGTGCTGAGCAGGAACGGCAAATATATTTATGCAGCTTCAAGCCCTGACCTTCTGGGATGTTTTGATCTGGAAAAAAATCAGATGGCAACACATATAAAAGTAGGCACTGAACCCAGAGGTATGTGTTTTTCTCCTGTTCAGAATTATCTTGCCGTGACAGGGAGTGCTTCAGACTGTGTAACTCTTGTAGACACAGATTATAATAATCCTGTTGCTACATTGAAAAGTAACGGTAAAGGGCCTGTAGCAGTATGTTTCTCTTCTACAGGACAGGAGCTTTTTGTTGTGAATAAAACCTCTGCAACTGTAGATTCTATGGAAATTACAGGTAATTTAACAGGTTCAATAAAAATTAATGGTTCTCCTGTAGATATTATTAATCCCGATTATAATAATAAATTGTACCTATCGGTATGGGATAAGAATCAAATTCTTGTTATAGATGGAGATAAAAGACAGATTATTTCAGAAATAAAAACCAGCGATGGCCCCGGAAAAATAGCTTTTTCCAGAGACAGGAAAATGATTGCCGTAGCATGCGGAAAATCTCAGGAAGTTATTCTTGTATCAATTGTGGATGACAGGGTTATAGATAAAATTAAATTTCAAAATATACCATGCAGTCTTACTTTTTCTAAAGACGGAAAACAGCTTTATACCGGAACAACTACCTTCGATCATGCTTTAAATTATATTTATGTATGGGACCTTGATAACAGGACTAGCAGGAAGGTTGCAAGCCCTGCTATTACTGCTACAAATCTTATATTTGTTGCTTCTGATGTGAAATAATTATACAAAGGGGGGGATATATATGGCTAAAGAGAAAGGTATCACTTTGATGGATGCCATGATTTCCGTTACAGTTCTTGCTATTGGATTTTTAATGATTTTAACGGTTATTCCCGGCACAGGAATCTTTATAAAAAATTCTGAAAATAAACTTGTTGCAAAACAGCTTGCTCAGACTTATCTGGAATTATATTCCAGTCCCCAGCACTGGTCAGAGATAAATACGTCAGGATTTAATATTACAAGAACTGAAACCGTCACTACCACTATAAACGGAAGAATTACTTCTATGAACTATACAGTATATGTAACATCTTATCCGTATGCAGGTGCTACTGGTGAACTTTACAATCTGAATGCCAGAGTTACATGGCAGGAACAGAATCTGGGTAAATCCCTTACTGCAGCAGGTAAGATTAAACAGATAGAACTCGTTACGATTGTTATAAATCCCAATTAGAAAAGAGGTGTGTTATGTTTAATAAATTTAAAGGTGTTACAATAACTGAACTTCTTGTTACCATTGCTGTTATGGGTCTTATGTTCAGTATGATACTTGCCATCATGGTTCTTCTTAAAAGAAGTTATAGTGAAGAAGACAGCCGTTCTGCCATGCAGCAGAATGCTGCAGTGGCTCTGGCAAAACTTACGAGAGAACTTATGGAATCTTCTTATAAGACTACAACCATATATAATCCTTCAAGTTCCAGTCCTCCTACAGGCATAATATTTGCTTCTGCCAGGCAGATTTCTAATTATAATAAATTTGATCTCGACCCGAATAATTCTCTATGTGTATGGCATAAATATGTATGTTATTATATAGATACAGACCCCGAACGGGCGTCACAGAAAGCTCTTTTCAGAAGAGAAACCTATATAAATGAACCTTCCGGAACTACAACAAAAGGTGCCTCCAGTTTAAGTACTAGTAACTTTGTGACCGGCGGTACGGGATATTCACCGGCAATAGTTATAGCCCACAGGGTAGAAGATCTGGATTTCCCTGATCTCGGTGTCGGTAATTTCGGGCCTGCACAGATCGGTAATGTTCTGCCTTTGAAAGTATCACTGAAAATTGCCGAAAAATCAGCCACACAGAATTATAACGCCGTGACTCTTACTTTTACAATGAATATGAATAATTAAGCTTATAAATAAAAAGGAGGGAAAGACATGTATAAAAAATATATCAAAAATCAGAAAGGCATAGGAGTTGCCATTACTCTTCTTGCCATAATGATTATTTCAATTTTAGGTATGGCCCTTCTTATAAGAAGCACATCCCTTGCAGGAGTCATTACACAGAAAAATTATACCATTACTGCTACGGAAGCAGCAAAAGCAGGTATATCTCATGCCATACACATGGTTGAAGCAGACCTTTACTATACCACTCCTATTTCTTATACTCCTCTTTCAACCTATACAGTTACAAACCATGTTGAAAGAGGCTACTACAAAGTAGATCTATTAAATAATCTGGAAGGTACCGTTCCTCTGACTTCTCCTTACAGCGGTTATGTCGTTCCTCCGGGAGTGATTGAAGTGGTATCCACCGGATATGCAGGTAATCCCGTTTTAAACGAACAGAAGAGAACCATGAAGATTGTTGCAATGGGAAACAGACTGGATGTTCAATTTAATCCCTGGAGTAATGCTCTTACACTGGGGGGAACTATTAATCCCGGCGGTGATGCAGGAGGTAATGAAATCCTTACGGACAGTTACGATTCTTCTGCAGTTCCACCTCGTTATTCAGGAGGTACAGAAGGAGATATTGCAATATTAAACCTTGATCAAACTGTAGACCTGGGCTCCAGAAACATACAGGGAGAAATAAAAGTGCCTGAGGGCGCCAGTGTGACCGGAACGGGCACATATCTGGATGCAAACGGTGTTCAGCATGACCTTGATGACCCGAACCGGTATTTTACTTCTATGACAGACCCATTTGTTATGACTTCTGTTATGCAGAAGACTCCCGGAACTGTTGATGTTAAAAATAACGCCACTTTGTCTCCGGGAGCATACCGCGATATGTTCCTGGAAAGTAACAGGACCATAGTGCTGGAACCTGGCACTTATATATTCAGAGATATTATCAACAGCGGAGGAGGATCTTCCAAAGGACGTGTAAATCTCAAGCTTAACGGACCTGTGAAGATCTTTGTTACCGGTAATATCTCTATGACCGGAAATGTCAATATTAATTCTATTCAGGAAGCAGATGGTACATGTCATCCCGATCGTCCCGCTTCTTATCTTAAGGTTTTTGGAACAGAAACCTGTACCAGTGTAACTATTGGAGGTTCTGTATGTTTCTGTGGCGGTGTATATGCTCCCGATGCCACATTTACCTTTAATGGCCTGGGTGGCAATAATGAAAAAGTAAAATCTGATCTATGGGGGTCTTTCGCAGGAAATAATGCCGTATTTTCAGGTGCTAAAGTAAGTATTCATTATGATGAAATGCTTAACGACGGAAATATTGAAACATTTTATACAGGTATTGCAAAGGATAGTATGAGGTGGGTTTACGGATACTAATATTGTAATATCATAAACAGGAAGGAAGATTATTATAGATATTATTATTCGGAAAGATACATCTAAATTAAAACAATGTGCCTGGTGCAAAAAGATAAAAAACGCTGATACAGGCATATGGAAGGAAACAGGAGAACTTATTCAGGGGATCAGTCATACTGTCTGCCCTGAGTGTAATAAACAGTTATGGAAAAACTATCTTGAAACATGTGAGGCTGAGGAAGAATAAGTTGAAGTGAAAGCTAATTACCGAGACAGGTAAATTCGTAACTATTTATGAATTATTTATATGAGAATCGTGACGCGTAACGCGTAACGCGTGACGGGAGGAAGACAAAATCACAGATTGTCCGGTGTTATATTTTTCTCTGTCACCCTGGGACTGACCGAAAAATACCTCCGGCAGTTATTATAACGATCAGTATCCTCGCGTAACGCGTCACCCGTTACGCGTTACGATATTACGGTACTCAGCGGAGCATTCACTCGAAGATCCATCTCATAGAACCCTTTGCTATACCTGCATAATAACGTTCCCCTTCTGAGTCCAGGGCTTTATCGTAGTGAATACTTATTTTTGCTCCGTTAAATGTAGCACTCTTCCCGGCAAAGGAACCCCACAGGTCAGAGTTTGTATTACCCATGCCATGAAATATAAAATCAGCATTGGGGGCATATATGGATCCGCAAAAGCTTCCTCCCCCTCCCATTTCTACAGAGGTACAACTGCTGGTTCCGAAGATCTTCAGTTGAGAAGCCGGTTCGTCCGGATGGGTAACAGTTTTATTACCATGTTCCTTTTCTTCTCTGATAGTATTGATATTTACATTTCCCGAAAGATTAATACTTCCTGTGACATAAAGAGTCACATTTCCGTTAACCTTCAGATTTATATCTGCATTACCTCCTCCTGAAAGGGTAAGATTCCTGAAAATATAGGCACCTTCATTTAATACTGTAGTAATGTTACCACTTATTAATAAATCTCTGTAAGCACCTCCGCCGGTCAGGGTCTGGCCGGGATTTACGTCAGCAGTCCCGGGAATCTTTTCCTGCACGGGAGGCAGAACAATTGGTTCCGCCATAACAGTATAATTTGTGTCAGGCAGGGTACGGGAAATACCGTTCGGGTCGAGATAGTTGCCGCTGCCGCTTACAGCAGTTCCAGGAGGAACCTTTATTTCTCCTTTAATATTTCTGTCACCGAGCTCAACGGCTGGATTGCTGTCGGGATCATTGGGATCTGATTTTACACCGTTTGCCGCAATATCTCCGTCATTACCTCCTGAATAAACACCGGGTTCTACGGAAGAATCGTAACTGTCTGTAAGAATGGAATTACCTCCTGCACCGCCGCCGGGAGTAATCTTTCCGCTCAGGGTAATAGCATTGCTCCATGGATTGAATGTTGCATCCACCCTGTTTCCCATTGTAATAATTTTTATAGTTTTTTTCTGGTTACCTGCAGCAGGATTGCCCGAATATCCGGTAGAGATTACCTCGATTACTCCCGGAGGAATAACATAACCACTCCTGGGAGAGGTCAGGGGAGAAGCTCCTGACAGATTATTTGTTATATCCACTTTATAGTATCCTCTTTCACTATCCGGCGTAATAGTATAGGTTGACAGAGGAGTGCAAGAAATAGAAGCGGAATAGTAAAGATCCGTTTCAACCCGGTGTATGGCATGAGATATACCAGCTTTTGCAGCTTCCGTAGCAGTGATGGAATAATTTTTCTGTGCAATTACTCCTGCCAGAGATGAACTTCTGATAAGAAGGGCCATACCTAGAATTGAAATAATCATTATGGCAAGAAGAGTAATAGCAATCCCTATACCTTTCTGATTTTTGATATATTTTTTATACATTTTATTTGCCCCCTTTACTGACCTGAGCATAAGCATGTAATAACAGTCTTCCTCCCGTGACGCGTCACGCGTTACGCGTCACGAGAGCAGATATTTATTATTTATGTTCACCTCAGTAACATAAATTCTGTTGTATCCGGGGATGTTGAAGAGAAAATTTTGGTAGGATGTTATGTAATTCCCACAAAAGCTGACTGCTGATAGCCGAAGGCTTACGTAAAATTTTTCTGTTAAAGCTATTACTGACCTGAGCATAAGCAATTAATATTTTAATATGTTATAAACCAGATTAGATAAGGTTTTCTGGCTTTTCACTTTTCACTACTCACTTCAGTAATTAAAAAATAATAAATTTACCTACA
>JBEHWO010000022.1:0-33795 GCA_040217695.1 Vulcanimicrobiota bacterium
ATAGATATTTTTATCAGAGTAGCAACCTTCATTTTCTAAATTATATTTCTTTTTAGATGTGGTTTTGCAGAATAAATAAGGCTCATTTCCCTGAGGTTCATTTAGCAAAATAAGCAATTTTTTTCCAGTTTCACCATCAGAAAATTCGAATTTTTTATGATAAAAGATAGTTCCTTTATTCATTGAAAGCCAGTTTAATTGCTTCTCTTTCTCTTAATCTTTCTATTATTTCTTCTATTTGTAAGGATTTAGGCGTATTATCTACAGCAAGGCAATAATCAATTTTTTCTCTCTCACCTTTTGTTTTTATAGTTTTATCCCATGGCTCATTAGGTAAATGTGAGATTTCGATAATATCTTCAGCTGTTACATCTCTAAAAATATATGAAAGCTGTTCTAATATTCTCATTTCTCTTTTTGAAAAATGTAAATTCTCAAATTTTTTCTTTGTTTTTATCGGAGTGAAATCACCGTTACCCTCTTTTTTTTCTATAGAAATATAAGGACGTGACTCCTCTGAAGGGTGAAAAATTTCATGTCCTAAGTCAGTAGGGTAAGGGCCAAAAGGATAAGCATAATAATCTAAATTAGTAACAGATTTTCCTGTTTCCCTGAAATGAAGAAAATCGAGATAATACAAAAGTTTAAATAACTTTGTTTTACCACAATGCTTTGTATTCTTCAAAAAATATATAATAGCATTATAAAGCTTTTCTTTGCTATGATCTATTAACATATAAACCCCTTCTTTAAGAAATTCTTTATTCGTTACTAATTATTAGAACTCCTTCTAACTATAATATACACTAAAAATAGATATTTAACCAGTAAAGCAAAAAGGCTTGTTATCTATATATTAGTAAATTTTGATAAATTCAAATAAGACTATAAAATTGTTATTTTCTGAAGGTAAAACGATGTTTTTTATTTTTGACAAAAAATTTGTAAAATCAAATATAAAAATGCACATCGAATCCGGTCGAAAAATGTACATCTAGCGTTTATGCAAAAAGAGAAAACTGTAAATTTAGTAGAATAATATCCCAATTAAAAAGTAATTGGGGATTGAAGGAGATGTATGATGTTATGGATCGAAGTGCAATAAAAGCTTTATGGAAACGTGGAAAGAAATATGCGGAGATAGCAAGAGAGATGGGCTGTGACCGAAGGACAGTAAAACGAATAGTCAATGAACCATTAGAAAAAGAATATAAAAGGGAAGGTACAACCTCTCAGGTAGATATCTATAAAGATGATATATTGAAATGGCTCAATAGTGCTATAAGTGTAACAAGAATGCTTGAACTTGTAAGAGAAGATAAAGAGCATCCTTACCAGGGAGGTAGAAAAGCTTTTTATGAAAGAGTAAAGCTCTTTAAAAGTGAGTGGAAAAAAGAGCGCCAGGAAGGCTTTGTAAGGTTTGAGGGAATACCTGGAGAATACCTTCAGGTAGACTGGGGGCAGGTAAATGACTTCAGTTTTATAGGTCAGGAAAAGAAGACAATAAATTTCTTTGCCGCCCGTCTGAAATACAGCCGTTACAGTTATGTAGAATTTCAGCCTGACCAGAAACAGGAGCATCTAATAAGAAGCCTTTTAAGAGTATTTGAAGACATAGGTGGTAGTAGTATTTGACAATATGAAAACAGTGACAACGGGACGTGATAGAAAGAATAGACCAATATGGAATAAAGGATTTATAAAATTTGCAGTAGAAATGGAATTTCATCCTGATGTATGCTGGCCTTATTCTGGGAACCAGAAAGGTTCTTCGACCTTATCGCAGAGCTGCTCTACTGATTTTAGGCGAATTTGGTTATCTGGTTCCTGAACCGGAAACAGGGCCTGTTCTTTATGAACTTATTTCAGAAAGATATGAGAAGAAGGCTACAATAATTACCAGTAATAAGAGTCTTACCGAATGGGGTAAGATTATACAGGATAATTCTCTTGCAAGTGCCCTCCTGGACAGGCTTATGCATCACGGGGAGGTATATTACCTTACTGAGGTGAGCATAAATAATAAATATATGCTCTCGTGACGCGTAACGCGTAACGCGTGACGGGAGGAAGACCTTTATTAAAGGCTTATGCTCAGGTCAGTAAGGGAGAGAGTTACAGACTCAAGGGAAAAGAAAAACTTTTAAGGCAACAGGAAGCTAAACCGACAGATGAGGAAGAAAAAAATAGGAATGGGAAATAGAGTTATACCTGAAGATAAATTTAATAACGTAACTATGCCGATAGGAAATACAGAAATATCTCTATTCAACAAATTTATCGGGAAGAGATGTACATTTTTCAACCGGATTCCTTTATCTGAACTGAGAGAGCAAAACTATAGTAAAACCTCCAACATCTATTATTACAGGTGGGATACGATTAAGCATGATTGGCTCACTTGTTATAAAAATACTGGATATACTACTACAGACAGGATAAGCGATAAAGTAGATAACGGATCTCAAAAGAGCATATACATGCTTTTACTGGATCTGATTACTAACACTTCTCCTAAAATAGGACTGGTAGATAGAATTTTGACATGTACATTTTTCAACCGGATTCTGGGAGAAAAAAAGTGCATTTTTCAGCAGGATTTTGCAACTGCAGCACTTCTTTAGGCAGTCACTTCCGACAGATTTGCAGGCATCACCCGTTAAAGGTTTTTTGCCAATTGCTTGCCGTGTCTGTTTGTCATATATCGTTATATAAGTTATCTCTGACTGGCCGTACTGCTCTTTAATGACGGTCTTTCCGTTAATTTCCACAGAGAGACGGCCTTTCACTATTACTTCCACTTCCGTAATGGTTTCCTGTAGAATTTCAAAGTTCCAGTTATAGCTAAATACTTCGTTCAGTTTGTCTATGTAATAGATGGTCTCTATATAAGTCAGTGTCTTATTATCATATCCTTTACGAGTCTTACGGAGTTCTACCGGAAAAGGCCGGATTAATACCTCCTCCGTCGCCTGTGCCTGTGGAATAGATTCAAGTCGCTTCACCTGGTGCAATAGGAGCTGCTTACTAAAATCATTTAACTCCGTGGCAGTCGTAGCAACCTCTTTAACTATACGTGCTATATCTTTTACGTTGAAACGTGCCATCAATAACGCCTCCTCAGATAACTGTATATTATCCTGTTCTGCTGCTGCTGTAGCTCATAAGCTCTTTCACTATGGTAGAATTTAACTTTAGTTTCACACTTATAGCATCTACCATCTACCATGCAAGGCTCCCCACATTCCGGGCATGTATCACCCTTCTTTATATCGTTAATAGCATCTGTGAATATTTTCTCTATTACCGGCATCTTATTCACCTCCCCTGTAAGAAGGTAAGTTATATACTGCCAGTGCTGCTATAGCACAATCAAACACTTCAATTCTGCCGTTCCTTCTAAGGTACCATTGACATTTTTCTTCCTGACAATGAATGAATTCCTGTTTGTCGTCTTCTATTCCGGGTTTTATGCTGTTAACACTCATTAACGGACAGATCATCTTTTTTCCCTCCTCTGGAGGAGGGCTCTTATTACCCTCCCCGTCTTATTTACTATTTGAATTAATTTATGACTACTGCTTAAACAACTGGATCATTTTGAGCTAGTTGTTTTTAAAAGGTATTTCCTCTAAGAATTTTACTGCCTCTTCTTCTGTGAGTTCGTTAATCGGTCTTACGGCCTCGGTATTACCTTCTTCCATACTATCAAGATATATTTCAAGATCACGTTCTGCTCCTGGCATTGTTACTTCCTCCTCTTTTTGTATTAAACAGGTCCCGTTTCCGGGACCCGTTACCTTGCTTTACCACCTGGCTATTATTTTTTCAATTTCCTGTTTCTTCTGTTCTGCTGCCTGTTTCTTATCCTGTCTTGCCTTTTCCCAGACCTTTATTTGATGTTTACATATCGAATTATTTTTTATAAAGTCATCACAGGTGCATGTTACGTTTCCGGCCTGGTCTTTACTGACTCTATACTGCCGGACTGGTATTTCTTTCTTACTGGTCTTTGTTTTCTTACCAAAACTTAACACTGTCCAGTATCCGTTCAGGTAAGAGGCTATCATATTATCCTTGTCTCTCTCGTATGTTTCCCATCGGACTATTCTTTTACTTGCTACCATTGAAAACAGCCTCCTTTTATGTTATTATTTTGTTGGGTTTTGAAACGTTTTGTTTCACAAGATTGACCTGACTGCAATCGGGTCTTTCTTGCATTTTAGCCTTTAATACTGGGTTTAATCCTCTATTTCCGTCGCTTCGTGACCCGGCTTGCTTCCCACTGGCTATTTTTATCTTGCCTCCAAGCAGCCCCGTCCCAGCCCGTTTAGCAACTTCTTACAATCTGATAATAACATATCTATATTGAAATGTCAATACATTTAAATAATAATTTTAAATAAATTTTAAACGTATTGACAACATTTTCATTAACATTTATAATATAAAATGGAGGGGATAAAATTGAACTTAAAAGATAATAGAACTAAAAATTTAAATATCAGAATTTCAGAAGATAGACTCCTGGAGATAAAGAAAAAAGCTAAAGAAGAAAATATGACACTAGCTGACTTTGTAATAGCAAAGTGCCTTAACCTTCAAACAGAAGAGAAGGTAATAGTGAAAGAAAAGAAAAAAAAAGTTATTAAGTAAAAGAAAAGAAATAAGCTAGAGAAAACCGGCTGTTAAGCTGTAAATAGAAGGAGTCAATCATGGAAGAAGCATTAAATCAGATCTTATCAGAGATTAAGGGAATGAAAGGTCAAATTGACTGTTTGACCAATGAAATAACAGAAGTTAAAGGCCGGATTGACCATTTAACAAAAGAAACATTTAAAATATCCGTCAAGCTGGAAGATAAAATGGATAAGGGCCTTCAAGCTCTGGATTTTAAACTTGATAAAATATATGTAAATACTGTAGGAGTCTCACAGCAGTTTACCGACGTAACAAAACAGGAATTGCCGGTGTTAAGGTCAAGACAGATGGAACATTCTAATCAACTGGAAGATCATGAGGAAAGAATTGTTAAGTTAGAAACTATTGAATAAAATAAGCTATGAAGCCCCTACCCCTGTAACAGCCTAAAAAGAAGGTGATAATATGCCAAAAAAGAAAAACTCTATAGGAAATCAGTTAGATAAAACATTTAATACCATGGAAGATAAAATCGATAAATTAGATAAGAAAACGGAAGAACGTTTTAACAAAGTTGATGAACATTTCGACCATTTAGAGAAGTATATCTTTAAAGAAGTTTGCCGTTTGGATAATAAAATAGATAAAAGATTTGACGAAATGGATATTAAATTAGATAAAGTTCTATCCGCCGTTTCTAACCTGGTTGTCACTGTAGAAGGAATGAAACAGGAATTTACTGTTGTAGCTGATAAAGTAAAGCAGCATGAAGATAAACTGGAAAGCCTTGCGTAAAAATAAGTCACAAGGGAAGAAAATAAATGAAACTCTCTGAAGAAAACTACCAGACCATAAAAAAAATTCAATAGGAATCGAAATTTGGCAAACCTTTAATTTATCCCCCACCGGTAGAATTGTATTCAGATTTATCTCTGCACTGCCGGCAATGCCATAATATCTACGGCATGGAAGTAAATATAGATGAGTCCGGAGAAAAACATGTCTACATGGAATGTGATTCTTGTGGAAGATTGGAATATATCTCGCCAGCCAAAAAAGCACTTCTTGACGAAGCTGTAAAAAATATGGGAAAGTGATTAAACATGCGACGTGTAGCAATATATATCCGGGTCAGCACAACAGAACAGGCTGAAGAGGGATTTTCCGTGCCAGCACAAAAGGAAAAGCTCATTAATTACTGTAAGGCCCGGGAATGGATAATTTCCGATATCTACATCGACCCTGGCTATTCCGGTAGTAATATTAACCGTCCGGCAATACAGAAACTCATAACAGAAATAAAGAATTTCGATATAGTTCTTGTGTATAAACTGGATAGACTCAGCCGATCTCAAAAAGACACCCTTCACTTAATAGAAGACGTTTTTCTAAATAATAAAGTGGATTTCGTTTCCCTTTCTGAGGCTTTTGACACCTTTACACCTTTTGGCCGGGCTTCAATTGGCATTCTTTCCGTATTTGCTCAATTGGAAAGAGAAAATATAAAAGAATGGTCCAAGCTTGGTAAAAAAGAAAGAGCTAAAAACGGATTGTTTCATGGGGGGCTTATGTCCCGATAGGTTACAACTATACAAATGGAGAGCTTAAAATAGATGACTATGAGGCCATGCAAGTACGAGAAATATATAATCTCTACACTGGTGGCATGGGAATTAAAAATATTGTCAAAAAAATGGAGAAATATAACCATAATCACGGGAAATGGAATAGTGAAGCTGTTGCCAGAATTATCGATATTAAGCTATACATAGGAAAAATAAATTATTATGATGAATATTTCCAGGGACAGCATGAGGCAATCGTATCTGAAGAGTTATTTGAAAAAGCAAAAGTAATAAGGCATAGAAAATATAATCCAAAATCATTTAGGGTCTGTAAAAAAAATAACTCCATCATATTTACAGTCTATATCGTGACGCGTAACGCGTAACGCGTGACGCGAGGATAATAACCGTTCTGACAATTTGCAAGGGTTATTTCTTTACAGTCTCTTAAGTATAATTCATTACTGGCTGGGCTCATATTCTGTGGCAACTGCGGTGCCAGATATTTCATGAAAAGTGATTGCGGTGGTCATTATAAGTATTATAAATGCTATTCCAGGTCTAAAACAAGTCCATTTATGATTAAAGACCCCACCTGTAAAAATGAAACTTATAGAGAAAAAGAACTGGATGAAATAATAGAAGATCGAATTCATCAAATAGCTCTTGATAAAAACAGTGTTAAAAATAAGAAGAAAAAAGAAGAAGATAACATTTCTGAAATAAAAACACTTGAAAAAAAGTTATCACAGTTGGAAAAGAAAATAGACAAGCTTCTGGATTTATATCAGCTTGAAACTATCCCCCTGAATGATATAGGGAAAAAACTTTCTGAAGTTTATACTGAAAAACGGAACGTTGAAATTCAAATTGAATCCCTCGAAGAAAAAAAAGAAGAAGTCAGCCAGGTTGAACTGGAAGAAGTCCTCACTACCATTAAAGAAAAATGGAATAATTTAGATCTACGGGAAAAAAGAAAGCTTCTGTCTTTCTTGATTAATAGAATAATAATTTTTAATAATAAAGAGATTAAGATAGAATGGGCCTTCTGAATAATTTTCGGCAAACTGCAATATCCACCATGGCAGTTCTGTTGTTCAGAGTGCCACATTCGCACCTGTAAAAACCTTCACCTGCTGTTATTTCTACAGGTTTATTGCAGTTTAAGCATAGTACTTTTTCCATATTCTTTTTTCCTTTCTATCAGATAAGTTATTATGAACAGTCCTATTGTTGCCCACGAAAGAGGGGTCAGGAAAAAAACTTTCAGACATAACAGGAATTCATTCATAGTGGCACCTCTTTTTTTAATCTTTTTATATATTTTTTATTCTTGTTGGAATTATTCTTTTTTAATATTATATATTATAAAAGAATTAAAATCAAGTATTTTAATAAAATTTACTTGCAAAATATTCTAAATTAATATAAAATATATCTCATATTAAAGAAAGAAGGTGATTGAATTGACAGGCAGGGGGAAATATATAAAAAAGAGAAGACAGGAATTAAATATAAGCCAGGAGGAACTGGCTAAAAAAATAAAGACTACACAGGCCCAGATCAGCAAATGGGAAAATGGTCAGTTGCCTGCCTTTGATAATATAGAAAAACTTTCTGTAGCTCTGGATGTACCTCTTTCTGTTTTTATACAAAAAGCAGGTTATGCGGAAGGCTCAGTAAGAGAACATGGTTCATCTTCTGTTAATAAGTTTGAAGGAGACATAAAAGAGCTTGTAAAAGAAGCAGTAAAAGAAATATTGAATGAAAATCAGAAACTTCCCGATAATGTATCTCCTGTTTTATATACTGATAAAACGGTAAGATACCCTGTACTTTCGGGAAGAGCATCCTGCGGAAATCTATCTGTTATTACTGAAGATATAGTTGAAGACTGGATAGATCTTCCCGAAACCTATAGAGTAAAAGCTGATTTTGTTCTTCAGGCCAGAGGAAGCTGTCTTGAACAGGAGAAAATATTTGACGGATATCTGGTTTTTGTCAGAAAACAGGAGTTCTGTAATTCAGGTGATATAGTGGCAGTAAGGGTAGTTGAAAACGGTGAAGGACATGCCATACTCAAAAAAGCTAAAATACTTAACAATGGCAGTATAATATTTACCAGCAGTCTCGGTGATATTATTGAGTTGAAAGAAGATATGGAAGTTGTAGGAAAGGCAGTCTACTGGATGCCTGATCCCAGAAATTTCGGATAAAATTTTGACTGATACATTTTGTGTACACCTCTATTAAAGCCTTATTTCATGGTATGTTTACACAAAAGAGTTTATAATTTCATAATTTTTATTTTCATTCAGTTTACTGACCTGAGTATAAGCATGTAATAAAAGTTTTCCTCCCGTCACTCGTTACGACATAATAATTTAATGGTATATGGATTTTCATTTTAAATGGCGTAAAATAAAGCTTTAGATGAAAATTATGTAGAGGTAGTTTATCTAAAAAATTTATGAGTTAACTATAATTATGGCATCATGTCTGCAATGAATAATATTTCATATGAAGATACAATTTGATCGCAGTCTGTTATTTTACAACTCATTCAGACGTTTTGTCTGTTTTCCTACTCTTTATTTTATATATAATTTTAAACTCACCGGTAGAGAAAATCTTCCGAAAGAGGGACCTGCTTTTATTCTCTCCAAACACTGGGAATGGATAGATCTTTTTGTTATATGTTATGCCAGCAGGGTTCCTCTTTATTATGTTGCAAAACAGGAACTATTTGGAAATATTTTCGGTGATTTTCCCGGAACGTGGTTATTCAGGCTTGGTGAGATTCTGAAGGGAATTTTTTGCAGAGGCTTATACTGGATGGGGGCTATTCCTTTGAGCAGAGATAATCCGAAGGAAACGGTTACTTCTTTTAAATATATGGAAAAGCTTCTGGGTGAAAAAGAAATTATCGTTTTTTTTCCTGAAGGAAGAATGATCCGTAATAATATGGGCGATGCTAAAAGCGGTCTTATAAAATGGGTCATGAAACTTCAGGATAAGAAAAAATGCTCTTTCCCTGTTGTTACAATGGGTATTAATTATAAATGGGTTTTCCCGAGAGTTAATATTACATGTAACATATCTCCGCCGGAGTTTTATGATTCCGGTGATCCACTGGTAACAGAAAAAATTATGGAAAAAATAAAAAAATTGAGTAATCTGTAATAGTTATTTTTTGTAAAATTTTCAAAAAAGGGTTGAAAAATAGTTTTAATTCTGCTAATATGCAAAATAAGTTATTTTACATAACATCATACGAATTATACGAAAGGATAAGTGATATATGAGTATACCAAAATCTTTTGGAGCAGTTGAACTGGCTAAATACTGTCAGGTGTCACGTAATACAATTCATAACTGGATAAGAGATGCAAAATTAAAAGCTTTTAAATTACCGGGAGGTCATTACAGAGTTGAGAAAAAGGAACTTTTGAAATTCCTTCAACATTATGAAATGCCTGTGCCGGACGAACTTCTTCTGGAAGAGCCAAAAACCAAAGTATTACTGGTGAATGAGTCTTCCGAGGCTGTTTCATCTATAACTCAGAGTTTGAAAAAACTTGTTGAGGATCTGGAACTGGAAGTAGTTTCCAACGGTATAGAAGCATGTATAAAATTCGGAACATTTCTTCCGGAATTAATAATAATAGATGTAAAACTTCCAAAGATGGACGGAGTAGAAGTCTGTAAAGAGATAAAGAAAAATCCTGTAACTGCAGACAGCAGGATCATTGTAATTGCAGAGTCCGATAAAGTTAATGTACTTAAAGAAATAGGTGTGGACTGTATTGTATCCAAACCGCTGGAAATAAAAGCTCTGGAAAGAGAAATTAAGAGACTGCTCTAAAATTTTACTGACAGCGGTAAATGTTCGGTATCAGTTAAAATTGGGTTCCGGGTTTAGTTCTTAATCCGATAACCCGGCATCCAACACCCAGGAGCAGTAATCAATAAGGGGTATATTTACCGTTATCAGCACTGAGATATGTGATTTCAGGTTTAACGTTCAGGAACGTTAAACCTGAAATTTTTCAATCTCTCTTTTTGCTTCTTCCCAGAAGGGTTTATATTTAAGTGTTTGTTTGTAGTATTTCAAGGCCTGTGAAAGATTCCCTTTATTTTCCGCTATTTTCCCTGACAGATATTGAATGATATAATATTTTGCTTCCTGTTTTTTTGCTTTATTTATTTTTTCTTCACCTTTTTTTATATCCTTTTCTGCCAGATTTATAGCTGCACCGGCACACAGTGTTAACGGTGTTAAAGGTGCTTCTTCTTCCAATGTGACAAGTAAGGATTTTGCTTCTTCGATATTATTCATTTCAATCAGGAAATTAATTAATATATAGACATATTCAAAATTTTTCGGTTCTATATTCAGTATGGTTCTTAAATCCCAGAGAGCAAAATCTTTTTTCCCCTGTACCATATATGCTTTTGCTCTGTAATAGTATATAACAGGCTTATCTATAGAATATTTCAGCGCTTCTGTAAACATATTAATAGCTTCTTCACTTTTTCCCATAAGGAAATATATAAGACCGAGGCCGAAATATGCATAATCTTCGTCAGGTTTTTCTTTTATTATTCCTTTATATTTATCTATTACCCTGGGGAGAAAACCGAATTTATGATGAATATTTATATAATATATATGGGATTCCATATTTGAAGGATCTTCTTCTATTGCATGTTCAAGTTCTTCTATTGCATGTAAAAGTTTACCTTCTGATATTAAGCACATGGCAAGACCAAGATGGGTCTCACAGAAATGCTCTTCATTTTTCATTGCTTTTTTATAAACTTCCTTTGCTTTTTCTCTTTCTCCTCTGAGGAGATAAACTGCTCCGAGATGATTATAAGTCCATACATTATCCGGAACAAGTTCTATTATTTTTTCATAATCTTTTATTGCTTTTTTATATTTACCCTGAGATTGATATATAAAGGCTGATTTTGCATAAATCCATGGATTATCAGGGTTTAATTCCTGGCTTTTTTTGTACTCTTTCAGAGCATTTTTAAGGTTTCCTTTAATTTCATACAGAGATGCAAGATTTAAATGGAACTGTCCTTCCTTCGGACTATACCTGATTGCTTCTGCCAGATGTTCAATAGATTTATCTATATTACCTATTTGTTCATATGCCAGTGCAAGATCAAAGTGTATCCATGAATTGGACGGTTCACAGTCAAGGGCTTTATGGAAATGGTGCAGTGATTTTTCTATTGAATTTTGCTGTAAATACAGGTTTGCCAGATTATGATGTGCTACTGCAAAGGCCGGATCCAGTTCCAGTGCTTTCAATAAATAAGTTTCTCCGTCTTTAAAGTTTCCTATGACCATAAAGGCATAACCGGTATTGTTATGGGATTTGGGTGAATCAGGTTCCAGTTCCAGAGCTTTTTTATATTGATCTATGGCATTGTCAATATCTTCGATTTTTTGATATACATAGCCGAGACCGTGAAAAAGCTGTGCCTTCCTGGGGCCGAGTTCTGTTGCTTTTTTAAGATTCTTTATTGCTGCTTCAATGTTTCCTTCATTGAAGAATATGAGGCCAATATTGTAATATGGCCATGGATAAAGTGGTTCAATCTCTATGGCTTTCTGAAATTCTTCTTTTGCTTTTTCTTTATCTCCAAGTTCATCCATTATTATTCCGAGACCGTTATGGGCTTTACCGTATTTACTGTCAATTTCTATGGATTTTTTAAATACTTCTGCTGCTTTATTGAGTTTTCCCAGTCTGTAAAATGTATAACCAAGGCTGCAGTAGGCATCCGGCAGCAGAGGATCTATTTTTATGGCTTTTTGAAAATTTCTTACTGCTTTTTCATAATTTTCCAGACGTCTGCAGGTTTTACCTATATTATAATATACAGGAGCAAGGGCACTGTTTAACCTGGCTGCTCTCTGATATTCACTCAGTGCCAGTTCCAGGTTACCCTGTTCATAATATAAATTGCCGAGATTATTATGTGCTGCCGGGGATTTCATATTTAACAGCAGTGCTTTTTCAAGATTTTCCCGGGATTTTTCAAAATCACCTAGTCTCCTGTAAACAACTCCCAGACCTGTATAGGCATTTGCATAATCGGATTTCAGATTTACTGCTTTTGAAAAATGTTCAAAAGCTTTCTCCATATCATCTTTCCTGAAATAGGACTGCCCTTTTTGATAGTGTTCTTCATATTCTTTATTTATGTTAATATCTTCTGCTTGTAGTTTATCTGTTTTTGTTCTGCTCATAATTGTAATATTCTTATTTACACCTTCCTTTCTTTTATTAATCTGTCACAGGATCTTTTTGCATCAAATTCCGTAGGATTGAGTTTATAAGCTTCTCTGTAGTAATTCAATGCTTGTTCCGGCTCTCCTGATATTTCATGGATTAAACCAAGAATAAAACAGGGTTCACTGGCTTTTCTGTTTGATTTAATGGCTTCTACAAGTATATCTCCTGCCCGGTCTGTTTCTCCTTTATCTATTAATATAAAAGCGAGAGCACATTTACCTGTTAAAGTACCGGGCGATATGGTAAAGACTTTTTCAAAATAAGGAGACGAATCTTCTTTTTTTACCCTTTTTATATATCCTATTGTATAATCATAATCCGGTTCATAAGGATCCAGACTTTTTGCTTTTTCATAAAAAGAAATAGCTTCATCTAATTTTTTCAGTTCATAACTTATATCTCCCCTTAATGCAAAGGCTTCCGGAAGATATGGATTTAATCTTATGGCATTATCCAGTTCTTTTGATGCTTTATCTAACTGGTAACGATAAAAAGAACAGAGTCCTGCCCCGTAGTGAAGTATGGATTGTTCGGGAAAATTTTTCAGTTCTTTTTCATATCTTTCTATTGCAGCTTTCAGATTTTTTTGTTGCATCACCGTTTCGATCCAGCAGCCATGTGCTTTTACATTGAGAGGGTCCAGCAGAGTGGCATGATAGAAATTACTTTCTGCTTTTTCCATATCATCGAGATAGTAATAAGCAACTCCCATACTTATAGCTGCTTCAGAGAGTGTTGGATTTAGTTCTAAAGCTTTCTGGAAATATTCAATAGCTTTTATATATTCCCCTGTCAGTTGATATATATGTCCTGTTTTACCGTAAATCCAGGGATCATTGGGAGTAAGTTCCGAAGCTTTCTGAAATTCTTTCAGTGCATCGCCGTATTTCTCCTGATCTGCATATACATTTCCAAGGCTCTGTCTTATTTCACTCCAGGAAGGATTTATCTCTATTCCTTTTTTATATATTTCTACTGCTTCATCGAGTTTTCCCTGTTTTCTCAGGCTTATTCCAAGGCTGTTATAAAATTCCTTTCTTTCAGGCTCATGTTTTACAAGCTTTTTATAAACCTGCTCTGAAATATCCGGTTTGTTTATATCTTCTTTAAGGCACGAATAACCCAGAATTTCGAAATTCGAGATTGCCGAAGAATCAAGAGAAAGTGCTTCTTCCAGTGCTCTGTAAGAAGCTTCAAAGAGTTTTAATTCCTTCAGAAAATAACCTTTTTCCTGAAGAAGCCATGCCGTTTTGTTCAATGAGAGGATTTTTTCTAATAACTCCAGTGCTTTCTCATAATTTTTTTCTTTTTTATAAATGCTAAGTAATCTCTCCAGTGATTTTTTATTTGCCGGCTCTTTACATAATATATCTTCATAAATCTTAATGGATTCATGGAATTGATTGTCTTTTTCCAGGCACAGTGCAAGGTTAAATTTGTAGTTTATACCGGAAGGGTTAAGTTCAACAGCTTTTTTTATATATACTATTGCTTCTTTAAAATTGCCTGACTGGGCCCAGGCGTTACCTGTATTATTCCAGAATTGATCTTCTTTCGGACAGAGGTCTATAGCTGTTTTGAATTCTCTGATGGCTTTTTCCGGCTGCCCTGTTTTTGCAAAAATGAGGCCGAGATTATTACGGGTAAAAGGAAGATTTTCTTCTATGGCAAGTGCTTTTTCATAGTTTATCCGGGCTTCTTCCATATTTCCGTTATCAGCATATAAATTACCGACACATTGATATATGAGAGGATTATCGGGAAATTCTTCGATTGCTCTGTCATATTCTTCAAGAGCTCCCGTAATATTTCCTTTTTGAATATATTCGGCAGCTTTTTTGACATAATCAATTGAAAAATCTTCTCCCAGTATTTCCCTGAGCTTAATATCAAGCTCTTCTCCCGCCATTTCCTGAAAGTCATGGATTACAGGAGATTTTTTATTCTTCTGACTTTCATCTGAAAATGACATAAATAAATCCTTTCTTTATCTGAGAATCGTAACGCGTGACGCGTCACGCGTTACGGGAGAAACAAATTCTCATTTTCGTTGTGACCGGTTCGGTCATGGCTGTTAGTTAGAGTTTAGAGTTGAGAGTTTAGTTATGTGTCCTTAAAATTTAAACTCTCAACCATAAACCTTAAACACTCAACCTATCCTTTTACTGCACCTTTGGTCAATCCTTCTACAAGAAAACGCTGTAATGAAAGGAACATAACCATAATAGGTATGGCTCCCAGTGTTGCAGCTGCCGTAAACATGGTCCAGTTCTTTGTAAACTGTCCGCTTACCAGTGAACGAAGGCCTACTGCAAGAGTATATTTTTGCGGATCCTGAAGAATGATAACAGGAAGAAGGAAATCAGTATAGGGTTGTATAAAACTGAAAATTGCCACAACTACGAGCATCGGGCCAAGTAAAGGAAATACAATCTTCGTGAAAGTCTGCCATTTACTTGCTCCGTCTATATAGGCAGATTCTTCTATTGATTTCGGGATACTGTCTATGTAACCTTTCAGCATCCATGTATTGAAGGGAATACTTCCTCCTGCATATATGAGTATAAGTCCTGTGAGAGTATTCAGTCCTATGGCGCCTGATGTGATGAATCCGAGCCAGTTGAGCAGTTTAAACAGTGCCACCATGGCCATCATGCCGGGAAACATCTGGGCTATTATCATTGACATAAGACCGAAACGTCTTCCTGCAAATTTAAACCTTGAAAAAGCATAACCTGCAGTAGTGGTAAGAAATAATGCTATTAATGTACTTGACACACAGATTATAAGACTGTTTTTCATCCATGTAAGAAAAGGAGTTTCTTTTATCAATTTAACATAATTATCAATCGTAAACGCTGTGGGAAAAAGTGAAGAAGTCTGAAGAGTATTTACTGCACTGAAAGATGTTGACAGTACCCATGCTGCCGGAAAGAGTATTACAAGTAACATGATTACAAGTACTATATGAGATATGATCATAGTCGGAGTAATATTATTTTTTTCTTCCATTTTATTTTTCTCCTATTCTTTAAAGTTCTTCAAAGGCTCCGGACATTTTGAAATTAATTGCACTGAGAGTTCCTATCATAAGAAAAATAACCACTGCATAGGCACATGCAAGTCCGTAAAATGCTGTATTTGCCTGACCGAAGGCAAGTTTATATGTATAGGATATGAGTATATCGGTAGCTCCTGCTGCTGTGGCACCGTCTGAACCTCCCGGAACAGGAGGGCCTCCCTGGGTCAGCAGATATATACCGGTAAAATTGTTAAAACTGAAAGCAAAACTTGTAAGAATTACGGGAACCATGGCAGTTCTCAGAAGTGGAAGTGTGATTTTGTAAAATTGCTGTACTTTAGTGGCACCGTCAACAGATGCAGCTTCATAAACATCTGCAGGTATACTCTGAAGAGCACCGAGACTTACTGACATCATAAAGGGGAATCCGAGCCACAGATTTACAAGAAGAACTGAACATTTTGCCCAGAAAGGATCTATAAGCCATTTTACTTTACCTATACCAAGAGCTACAAGCATTGTATTTACAGAGCCTTCTGAATTCAATATGCCACCCCACATAAGAACACTTATAAAGGCAGGTATAGCCCATGGAATAATAAACAGTGTCCTGTATATGTTTACTCCTCCGAGTTTTTTCTGGTTAAGAATAAGAGCAAGTATAAGACCAAATATTGCCTGACTCAAAACACTTACTATTGACCATATCAGTGTCCATAAAAATATACCCAGGAAAACCTTTATTTCACTTCCTGTAAGGATATCGTAATAATTTGCAAGACCTATAAATTTATAATGTTCATAATGATAGGGGAAACTGTAATTTGTAAAGGATATATAGAAGGAATATAAATTTGGAAATATGGTAAGGGCTAACATAAATATAAGAGCAGGTAAAATATAAAGATATGGGTCTATTTTTTCCCGGAAACGTTTAGCTTTGTCCATTTTTTTATTCTCCTTTTTCAGTTACCATTAATCATTTGGTCACTGGTCACTGTTAATGCTATCTTAACAATCTCTTAATATTATTCTGAATCCTCTTAACGGCTGTATTAAGCTGGTCTTCTATAAATTTATCGGGATTATCCCTTTTTTCTGTTGTTATGAGAGTAAGTGACTGTACCATAGGATCCCACACACTGGACATAACAGGCAGACTTGGTAAGGGGATACCGTTTTTTGCTGAAAGATAGAAACCCATTATTTTCTTATCTCCCTGAACTTCAGGTGATTCCAGAGCATCAATACGGGCAGGAATTCTATTTAAAGCCTTATAGATTTTTACCTGATTTTCTTTATTATTCATAAAAAGCATAAACTTTGTTGCAAATTCAGGATTTTTTGCAAATCTGTTAAGCATTATACCCAGTATACCTACAAAAGGTTTCGGTATCTGTCCGTCTTCAAAGGGAGGGAGGGGGCATATTTCATATTTTCTTCCCACTTTATCAAGTTCGTTTATTGCCCACGGGCCGTTTATAATCATTGCTGTTTTGCCTTCCATAAATGATCCCAGAACTCTGTCTCCCGTTACACCTTCAGGTATAAATCCATCTTCTGTATAGTCTCTCATGTTATATATTATTCTTGCGGCTTTTCTTGCTCCTTCATTGTTCAGTCCTAGATGTGTCGGATCCGATATATTTTCAAATACATAGGCACCGCATCCGGAAAAGAATGGGAATACTATAAACATATCATTTGGGGTAACAAGCATTCCGTATTGTTTATAAACTTTCCTGTCTCCTTCTCCTTCTGTTATGGTAAGTTTTTTTGCTTCTTTAAGCAGTTCTTCCATTGTGGCAGGAGGTTTATTCATGAGTTCCGTATTGTATATAAGTGCTACTGATTCGAAGGAAAGAGGTATGGCAAAAAGCTTGTTTTCATAAGTTGCACCTTCTATACTTACAGGCACAAATTTTTTCTGTTCTTCTTTATTTACAGAGTCTTCCAGAGGAGATACGAGATTTGCCGCAGCAAATATACCTACCCAGTCCTGAGGACCTGTTATCAGGTCAGGTCCCTGTTTTGCAGGTGCCGCAATCTGAAATTTGTTCTGAAGATCACCGAAAGGTATGGGAATTATGTCTACCTTTACTCCCGTATTTTTTTCAAACTCCTGTCCCAGTTCAGCCATCATTTTAAGTTCTTTTTCCGTATTCATACCTGTCCATATGACTATTTTGTTTTCCTTCTGTTCCGGGCCGCAACCTGCCAGAATAAATAAAATTGAAGATAAAAGCAATAAAGTTATGTAACTGTTCAGTTTATGAAAGCTCAATGTTGTATCCTCCGTTTTTATTCGTGACCCGTGACGCGTGACGCGTGACGCGGGGTATAAACATATCCGTAAGGTCTGGTAAGTAATGTACAGATATTGGTAATAACTATTCAACGAAATGATAATAAAATCCTTCTAAGAGGTTTAGAGATTGAAGAAAATAAAAGAGTTTATATTTGAGTGAGTCGTGAGTGGTTAGTCGTAAGCAGTGAGTGGTGAGTTGTGAAAAGTGAAGGGTGAAAAGGAAGCAGGGGCGTTTAATTAAACGCCCGAGGGATTACTGACCTGAGCATAAGCATTTAATAAAGGTCTTCCTCCCGTCACGCGTTACGCGTCACGATTATCACGCATCACGTTCCCATAGTGCCTTCTGTCATACCTTCCTGGAAGGTTTTCTGCAATTGAACCTGTCTCTGTATTTGTTCTGAAAAATACTGTAAAATTACCAGTCTTTTATTTCCCGCAAATATATTTGCGAGACCTTCCTGGAACATATCTTTTGTCTCACAGTATATGGAGTCTTCAATAATTTCCAGACCCTCCAGCCATAACATAAGACCTTCCGTAAGAAGTTTGTCTCCTCTGAGTACTTCCAGTGTGAGTTCTTCCTGTGATATGGGAAGATTCTCATACTGTTCTTCCACACTTGAAATAACGTTTTTAATCTTTTTTATAATATTTAATAAATCTTCTTCATTTATACTTCCTTCCAGATATTTTTGAACATGTTCTTCTATAATAATATAATTGCCTGTTTTATAGTCTTCTTCCTGAAATTTTTCGTAAGCTTCCTGAATGGAATCTTTTATATCATAATTTTCTTTAGCAGAGAATTTGCCCTGGAGTTTATAGATTTCTTTATTTAAATACCTTATTTCTTCTATTATTTCCCTGGATTCCTCATGTGATATATGTCCTTCCGAATATTTAATTTCAAAATCTTCGAGCAGAGTAATCGCCTGCTGTACCAGATCTGTACATGTGTCAAATGTCTCAATGTCGATATCTTCTGAATGTTCGTCTATTTTTTCCAGAAAATAATAGAGATCTTCCTGGGAATCTATTAACTGATCTATCCAGTCTTTTTTTGAAATTTTTTGTGCTCCCAGTTCTTCATAACTTATAAGCAGGCTGTAAAGCGGGGATTCTACAGGATCTGATACATAATCTGTATGATTTTTCTCTTCTTTATAATAATTCTCAACAGGTATTTTTATACCTGATGGTATGGCATAATCGGGTGCGGGAGATATTAAATGTTCTGTTCCCTGACCTGCAGCTTTGAATATTTTGTTTATCTCTTTTATTTTACTTAAACCTGTTATGACATATTCTTTATCAGGATTTACAGTAAAATATTTCATCATCTCTTCTATGGCAGAGAGAAGCTTGAAAGAGATTTCATTGTTTAAGACATGTTTCTTTTCCAGAACTTCTTCTTTTGTATAATTTATTTCCTCGTGAAGAAATTCATCTGTTATTATTCCTTCAAGAAAATCCTCTACACTCAGTATAAAGGTATCAAGTTCCATATTTTTACCTTCCTTAAAACTCCGGCTTTTATATAAACTATACCTGTATATTATAAAACACATCAGACATAAAATCCAGCTTATTTTAATATTAAAAACAGGATATATCTATCTTATGAAGAATTAAAAAAACAACGTTGTCGTATTATTTGTAAATCTTCGAGAGGGGGATAGTATAACAGCTTTTCAGCTGTTAGTATCTATGAAACCATTTTCTATTCTTTTTTGTGTCCTTTTTATATTTTTTACACTAGCCGGTGTTTATGGTCAGACTGTAAGAGATCAGGCGATTGAACATAATAAAAAAGGTCTGGATTTTTCCAGAGAAGGTAAACATGAGGCAGCTATAGATGAATTTAAAGCTGCTATTGATTTATTTCAGGATTATCCTGATGCCCATTTTAATCTTGGTACAGAATATTATATAAGAAGAGAATTTCCCGGATGCCTTGAAGCATCGGCAAAGGAATTTGAGAGAGTCTTCAAATTAAGCCCCGAATATCCTGCCATAAACTATAACCTGGCAAATGTTTATAAGGCCCTTGGTGATCATGATAGAGCTATTAAGAACTATAAACAGGCTGTAAAACTGGATCCTCTTTTAAGAGATGGATTTATTCAGTTAGGAAATATTTATTTTGATAGTGATAATCTTGATCTTTCACTGGAAAACTATCAGAGAGCCATAAATCTGGATCCCATAGATCCCGAAACTCATAGCAAAATGGCCATAATTTATACGAGACAGAAGGAATATAACCTTGCCATATCCGAATATGATAAGGTTCTCATGCAGGATAAAAACAATCAGGACACTGTTAACAAGTCTATAAGGCAGTGCTATTTTGATATTGCGGAACTATATCTTGCAGAAGAAGATTTTGATATAGCTTTACTTCAATATGAAACAGTTCAGAAACGTTATCCCGATAATCAGGACGTATATCCACTGATTGCCAGAGCCCATTATCTGGAAGGCAATTATTACTATGAGAAGAAGAAAGATCTTGATAAAGCAGAGGAAGAATATCTTACGGCTTTATCAATAAAACCTGATTTACTCGAAGCCCACTATAATCTCGGAAGAGTGTATTATGAACAGGGAGATTATGAAAATGCTACAGTTCATTTTAAAAGAACTATAGAACTGGATCCGAACCATGTGGGAGCCCATTTGAACATGGGAAATATATATTATAAACAGGGTAATACTCAGAAAGCAATTGACGAATATAATACTGTTGTTAAACTGGAACCTACCAATGCCGCAGCCTATTACAGTCTCGGCACTATATATTACGAACAGGGTGATCTTGAGAAAGCAAAAGAATTCTATACTAAATCCATAGAAGCAGATGATAATAATTTTGATGCTCATTTCAATCTTGCAGTGGTTCATTATAAACTTCATGATAATCCTTCTGCCATAGCAGAATATAAAAGAGCAATACAGTTAAACTATAAGAGTATAGATGCCCATTATAATCTGGCAACAATTTATTATGAAAATGCCCAGTACACAGAGGCTATAGAAGAATATAAGATAGTATTAACACTTGATCCGAAACATAGAAACGCTATGTTCAACCTTGCAAATATTTACAGAGACCAGGCGAGATACAGTGATGCCGTAGATCAATATAAAGCACTCATTGAGATTTATCCTCTCGATCATGAAGCCCATGCCGCTCTCGGAAGTGTCCATGCAACCCAGGGTAAACTCTATCTTGCCATGGCAGAATACAAGGAAAGTGTAAGAATTGCCCCTGAAAATGTAGAATATCATCTGGCACTGGCAGACATATATTATAAACTGGGAAGAAAGTCAGATACTGAAATAGAGATTCTGGATGCATTGAAATGGGCCGTTGCTCAGGGTGATAAAGAGACTATTGAAGAAGTCAGAGAGAAAGCAAAAAATTACGATATTACCATAGAAGAAATTAAAACACCTGAAGTAGTGGTGGTAGATAACGGAATAACAGGAACTATAAAACTGGATAATAATATAAGTGAAGTGAATTATCCGTCCATGGCATCTATATCTTTTGAGGATGCTCTTTCCAAAGCAAGGAAAGAAGTTCCTGGAAAACTTTTATCTATAGAACTTGATAATGAAAGCGGTTACCTTGTTTATGAAGTTGAAGTCGTAAATCCTGTAAAGCAGATAATAAAAGCAATATTTGATGCAGGTACAGGTGATACTTTATTGATTTCTTTGAAGGACAGTAACGTAGAAGATCCGAATGCAAAACCTGAGAATGAAATACTTATTAATCCCGGATGCGTAAAGATAGATACGGAAGACATAAGTCTCTATCCCGATATGGCAGGAGTGACCTTTGAACAGGTTTCCGCCATAGCCCTTGCACAGGTGCCGGGAAAACTGCTGGAAATAGACTTAACACAGAAGCAGGGTTATCTTATATATGAAGTGGATATGGTAAATGAAGCAGGTCAGTTAGTAGAAATGTTTATCGATGCAGGTAACGGCGCTGTTCTCGGAAGTTTGACTGAACAGGTGGCACCGTAATTAAGTGAATAGTGAGTAGTGAATAGTGAGTAGAAAAGATCCTGTTTAATCACTACTCACCACTCACTACTCACCACTCACCAATGTATGATTGGAACTTATAAATATCCCGACACCAGAAAAAAACTCTCGGATTATTATAAAAGTATATGCGGCAAATGTAACGGAATGTGCTGCTCTTATAATATTTCTCCCGTATCTTTTTATGTACCTTTAGATATATTGTTTGAAAAAGATGATCTGATTATACTGAAAAAAGCTCTTACCTTCGATCAGTCTTTTAAGAAAAAATTCAAAGAAAATGTAAAAGTCTCTCTGAAATATCTCATAAATAAAAATTTCGGACGGGATTTTTTTTCTTATCTGGAAGAAAATGATTATGATGTAAAATCTTTTGTCACAGTTTACAGAGGTATAGATGCAAGAATAAATCAATTCAATGAAGAAATGGAAAGCACTGACAGATATAATGAAAGGAACAGCGATTGTTTTTTTCTTATACCTGGAAAGGGATGTATTCTGGAAGATTACAGACCATTAGTATGTAAAATGGCTTTCCGCTACTGCTTTAAGTCCATTGATCTTTACGAATTCGTAGAATCACATATCAGATATGTAAATGGAAATGATTTCCCCGGTTATCTTGAAAGAGATATAGCTATAAATTCCCGTATTATTATCCCGAAGATTTTGATAGGAGCAGATGAATATTTTAAAGAGGCCTGTAAGAAACTCCTGGAAGAAGATATGAAATTTATAGAATTAGAAAAAATTTCCTACCAGGAACTTGCCTTACTGGCTGATTTTATTACAGGCCCTTTCAGGAAACCTTTTATTGAAGTCGGAGGTGTGAATGTTTCAATTGATCTCCAATATATTTATCCTATTGTTTTTATAGATACTCTCTTTGAAGGAGAGAAAGTGAAAAATTTCGGCTTTGGCCTCGAATGTGTTGAGGTTTTTATATGAGAATAGTAACGAGTGACGGGAGGAACACATTCTTATATTTCGTTGTGGCCAAACCGGTCATGGTTTTTGGGAATTAAGCTTTACAGCAGTTCTTGTATTTTTTACCGCTTCCGCAGGGACACGGGTCGTTTCTGCCGATTTTTTTCCCGGCACTGTCAGATTGTTCGTCTTTATTACTCTTTATGTAGGTATATTTCATTACGTTCTTTTTTAAATTATTTAAAGATTTTATATGTTCTGTAAGGTTTGCTTTTTCAGATACAGTCATAGATTCATCAATAAAATATAGCGCTTTCTCTTTATTTCCGTCCTGAAAATAAAAGTAGCCGAGATTTGCATATATACCGGCAAGTCCCTGTGAAAATTCAATATTCTCAGGGTCTTTTTCATAGAGTGACTTTCTTATTTCTGTAGCTTTTTCATAATACTTTATAGATTCTTCTTTTTGTTTTATTTCCTGTAAAAGAGAGCCAATATTTACATAACTGCAGGCAAGTCCGTTTAAAACTTTAGTGTTTTCATGATCTTTCTCATAGAGTGACGTTCTTATTCCTATAGCTTTTTCGTAATATTCTATGGCTTCTTCTTTCCTTTTGATATCCTCTAAAAGCAGGGCAAAATTTCCGTATATACCGGCAAGACTGTTTGAAAATTCAATATGTTCAGGATTTTTCTGATAAAGTGATTTTCTTATTTCTATAGCTTTTTCTAAATATTCTACAGCTTCTTTTTTCCTGTTAATGTCCTGTAAAAGTAAAGCAAAATTTCCGTAGATACCGGCAAGTCCGTCTGAATTCATAATATTTTCCGGGTCTTTTTTATAAACAGTCTTTCTTATTTCTATAGCCTTTTTAAAATACTCCGTAGCTTCTCTTTTACGGTTAACAGTCTGTAAAATAGAGGCAAGATTCCCGTAGGCACCGGCGAGGCCATTTGAATTTTCAATATTCTCCGGGTCTTTTTGATAAAAAGGCTTTCTTATTCCTGTAGCTTTTTCCAGATATTCTATAGCTTCTTTTTTCCTGTTAATAGCCTGCAAAAGGCAGGCAAGATTTCCATAGTTGCAGGCAAGTCTATCTGAAATTTCAATATTCTCAGGATCTTTTTCATAAAGAGGCTTTTGTATTTCAATTTCCTTTTGATAATACTCTATAGTTCCTTTAGTCAAAATTTCTTTCCTCCCTTTTATTTTTCTAAATACAACTGACAGATTATAGCTATTTTATCAAAAAATTTGTTCGGGGACAATCCGGATCTGGAGCTAATTTTTGGTATGGTTCAACATTAAATAAAAACTCTCCTTTTGTGATATAAAAAAGGAAAAAAAGAAAAAATCCTTAAATTTTTAAGGAATTTCCATGTTTACTGATCCGAGCATAAGCATGTAATAAAGGTTTTCATCCCGTCACGCGTTACGCGTTACGCGTCACGAGAGCATATATGTATTATTTATGCTTACCTCAGTAATGTCTTAAAATAAAGCTTTAGATGAAAATTATGTATAAACAGTTTATCTAAATAATTAATCTCTCACATAGTATAATTTTCCATTTATTTTTTTACATGTAATATAAAATACTTGATTGTTTTCTCATATATCTGTTATACTATGTTATCGATATTTACTGTGAGTATATGTAGTTATAGAGAAAACGTCGTAATTAAATATATAGTTAATTTTGTAAATCAGTACCTATGGAACAGAGAGAATTAACGCCTGCGGAGATTGCGCCTCTATACATGGATGTCATTCTATGGTTAAGCTTAATCGAGGAAGCAGGAAGCCTGTCTCCTGGCAGGTAGTTCACAGGTGAAGAATATGTGGGAAGTAGAATACCCTGATGCAAAAATAATGATCATAGACGATGAAGAGGGTAACCTGAGTATGTTAAGGAGACTCCTTAAGAAGGCAGGTTATACCAGGTTACTTATGATCAGTGATCCGAGAACTGTCTGCGAATTCTGTAAAGAATTCGAACCGGATCTCATACTCCTTGACATAATTATGCCCCATATGGACGGCTATCAGCTTATGGAAGAACTGAAATCTGTGATTCCTCATAATGAATATCTCCCCATACTTGTATTGACTGCCGATGCAACCAGTGAAACAAGGCTTAAAGCTCTCTGGACCGGTGCAAAGGATTTTCTCACAAAGCCTTTCGATACTACAGAAGTTCTTCTCCGTATAAGAAATCTCCTTGAAAATCGTTTTCTTCAGCTAAAATTAAAAAATCAGAATGTTTATCTGGAGCAAAAAGTCCTTACAAGAACACATGAATTAGAAGAGGCACATCTGGAGATTCTTGGCCGTCTTGCCATGGCAGCAGAATATCGCGATGATGCTACAGGAGAACACACATGGCGTGTTGCCCAGAGTTCGGCTCTTCTGGCAAAAGAACTCGGTCTTCCAAAGGACCAGATTGAACTTGTTTTTCATGCTGCGAGACTTCATGATGTAGGTAAGATTGCCATACCGGATTCTATTCTCTTAAAACCTGACAGACTTACAAAGGAAGAATTTGATATTATAAAAACCCATACTACAGCCGGAGCAGAGCTTCTATCAAGAGGTAAGACAAGACTTTTACAGATAGCGGAACTTATTGCTCTTTCCCATCACGAACAATGGTGCGGACGCGGTTATCCCTATGGTTTAAAAGGAGAAGAAATACCTATTGAAGGAAGAATTGTTTCTGTAGCAGATGTATTTGATGCCCTTACCCATGACAGGCCTTACAAAAAAGCATGGTCTGTCGAAGATGCTCTGGCTGAAATAGAATCTCAGAGTGAAAAACAATTTGACCCGAAGGTTGTAAAAGCATTTAAACAGATTTTACCGCAGTTACTTAAAATCAAAGGAACAGATATAAAATCTTTTGAGTGATTTTTTAGTTTATAATCGTTACGCGTAACGCGTGGTTTCACCACTTACTCTGCACCCTTCACTTTTCACTTTTCACTCTTCTCATATTATCCCTCTTATTTGTTCTACAATTTCTTCAACAGAGAAAGGAAGACCGTTATATTTTAAAATTTTATGTTTTATCTCCATACCTGTATTGAGTTTTATAAGTTTAGAGAATTGTGCCGTAAGATTGTTTTCAATTATTATAACTTTTTGTGCCTTTTTAATATATTCTTCTGTTTTTTTATGTAAAGGATAGACCTGGCTGAAGCTCAAGAAAGCGATATTGTTTCTGTTTATTACAGACAGAGCCTCGTTAATTACTCCGCAGGTGGAACCCCATCCTATCAGAAGTATGTCGTAATGTTCAGAACCGGTTAATACAGGCTCTATCACATCTTCTGTTATAGCTTTCAGTTTTTTCATCCTTTTATTCTGCATCTTTACTGTCAGGTCAAATTCTTCCGTAATATGTCCTTTTTCATCATGTTCATGACTGTCATATGATACCAGACCCGAACCATGACCGAAAATCCCTCTCGGTGATATACCATTTTCCGTAACCTTATATCTTTTATAGTTACTGTCTGTTTCTATGAAATAATTTTCTATATTTACACAGGTAAATTTCAGTTTATCTATATCTATATTATAATAAGAATCTACCAGAAACTGATCTGTCAGTATGAAAATGGGAACCTGGTATTTATCTGCCATATTGAAAGCTCTGGATGTCAGGTAAAAGGCATCTTCTATTCCTGTCGGAGAAAAGATGATTCTCGGGAAATCGCCATGACCTGAATAGAGGGCAAGTTCCAGATCTCCCTGAACGGTTCTTGTAGGAAGTCCTGTAGCAGGCCCCGGTCTCTGTGCGATATGTATAACCATGGGGATTTCCATTATTCCTGTAAGACTCAGCCCTTCACCCATAAGGGCAAAGCCTCCGCCCGATGTGGTTACCATGGCCCTCCCGCCGGCACACCATGCCCCTGCAGACATGTTTATCGCTCCTATTTCATCTTCAGCCTGATCTATTATTATACCGAAATCTTTATAATGTTTTGCAAGGAACGTAAGAACACCCGTACCGGGAGACATGGGATAGGAACTTATGAAATTACATCCTCCTGCAATAGCGCCAAGGGCTACTGCTTCCGTTCCTGTCATTATAATGTGATCTTTTATTGCTTCATTTTTTTCTATAGAAATTTTTATATTTATAGTAGAAGCTATTTCATAACCTTTTTTTACTGCTTCTATATTTTTTTCAATTATTTCTTCTCCGTATTTTGAAAAATATTTCGTCACATAATTGAACATCAGATCTTCTTCTATATTCAGTATACCGGCCACCATACCTGCGGCGATCACATTGGAATATATTTTATTTCCCAGTTCTGCCGCTATTTTTACAAAAGGTACTTCAATAAATTTATGTTTCGTAGAGATTTTTTCTCCTATTATGAGTGTTTTCTCTGTTATTTTTTTTTCAAGATGATCCAGATTATCATTGCCTACAGGTATTAAAATATCTATTATATCAGTATAAGCCTTTACAGGTTTTTCGGAAATTCTTATTTCTGTGGAATTAAAACCTCCTCTTATACGGGACATATATTCTTTTGTGGCAAAAACGTTGTAACCGGAGTTTTTTGCTGCTCTGCTCAATATATCTTCTATTGTCTGTATACCCTGCCCTGCCTGTCCGCATATGACTATTGACAGACAGGGATTTACGGAATTTATGGGATTACCGGTATTTTTATGATACTCTATCATGTGCTCCACCTTTTTCAATACATATATTTCCACATATCACGCATCACGCATCACGCATCACGATATTATGAAAGATAACAGCTATTTTTTTTTCTATCTTTATGTTATTATTTTAATACAATTTATTTCGTGACTCTTTACAATTATCCTCCCCCGTCATGCGTCACGCGTCACGAACAAAAAGAAAGGAATGATGTTATGAAGCAATCTCTAAAAATTATAGCTCTCATTACATGTATCGTCATAGTAATGAGCTACGGATTTGCTCAGGAAAAGATCGATTTGAAACAATCACTTCAGTGGCCCGAGTATATTCTCAAAGGAAAACTGGATAATGGTATCGATTATTACATAATGGAACATAAAAAACCAAAGAACCGTATAACTGCCTGGATTGCAGTAAGGGCCGGATCTTTGCAGGAAACAGATAAAGAAAGAGGTATAGCCCATTATCTGGAACATATGGGCTTTGACGGCACTAAAAATTTCCCTCCGGGAGAACTGGTTAAATATTTTGAAAGTATAGGTACTGATATGGGCCCCGGTATAAATGCCTATACTTCTTTTGACAGAACTGTCTATACGATTGAAGTTACCGATGAAAAAGAGGAATATCTGGATAAAGCCATTACAGCTCTCTGTGATTACGCCTTTAACATGCTTTTACTTAAAGAACAGGTAGACAGGGAAAAACCTGTCATACTGGAAGAACTCCGCCTCGGTTCCGATGTGGATAAAAGGGTATGGGAAAAACGGATTAATCTTATTTTAAAAGATTCTCTCTATCCTGACAGATTGCCTATCGGCATAAAAGAAACTATTGAAAAATTTTCTCAGGAAGATTTTAAAAGATTTTATTCTACCTGGTACAGGCCGGACCTGATGAGTATTGTAGTAGTCGGAGACTGTAAGGCTTCAGAAGTAGAAAAGAAATTAAAAAACACTTTCTCTTCTGTACCTCAGGTAAAAATCGATAAACCTGATTTATATGTACCTTTTAAACCGCATAAAGAAATATATACGGGAGTTATAACAGATCCTGAATTGAAGGCCACATCTATCAGTATAAGTTATCTGAGAGAATCTGAAAAAACAGTAACGATAGAAGATTATAAAAGAGATGTCTGTGACAGACTCTTATTTACAATGGTAAATATGAGATTTTCACTGGAAAAATATAAACTTGATACACCTCTTATCAGTGCGTCAGGTTATAAATCAGGATGGCTCAGATCTCTTACCGAAGCGGGTTTCAGCGCAGAAGTTAATCCGGGAAAATCCATGAAAGCACTTGATGTTATGATGCAATACATAGAAGGATTTCGCACCCATGGATTTACTGATGTGGAAAGAGATGAAGCACAATCACAGATGCTTCAGAATTTGAGGAAGGCAAAAGAAGAGAAAGATACCAGAGAAGCCGGTTCTTATATCAGTTCCATTATGAGTGATCTTATGCATGACAGTATATATACCTCTTATGAACAGGATTATGAACTCGCACAGAAACTTCTTCCTTTAATAACGGATGAAGAGATTAACTCCCGTATAAAATATCTTTTTGAACCGGTAAATATGTCTGTCATAATAGAAGGACCACCTGCTGATATGGAACAGATAAAAGAAGAGCAGGTATTATCATCTGTAAATACTGTAATAAAAAGCGGTGGTACTCCTTATAAACTGGAAAAAATAAATTATTCCTATGATTACAGTAATTTAAAGTCAGGTGAGGTTTTATCTACAAAAGAATATAAAGATCCCGGTATTACAGAGTTAAAACTTTCAAACGGTCTTACAGTTTTACTTAAACCGACCGTATTTGATAAAGATACTGTCTATATAAGCTATATATCTACAGGAGGTAAACTTCTGGAACAGGCAGATACGCCATGTATGTGTGATGTAGCACAGATAGCCTGGGGAAAAGGTGGTACTGAAGATCTTACTCAATTTGAAGTAGAGAGATTACTTAAAGGTACAAATATTCGTTTCTCCACAGGCGGAAGTACTTTATACGGCATTCATGGAAATTCTGCAAAAAGTGAACTTGAGAAACTCTGTCAGTGGATGTATCAGTATATGGTTCGTCCCGGTTACAGAGAAGAAGGAATAGCCTATGGTATAAAACTTGTACAGGACAATATAAGATATATGTCACAGTACCAGGAAGGAGCTATGGAGGAAGCAGAAAATAAAATTTTCCTTCCTAACAGCCCTCTGTCTGTCACCGCAACTGAAGAGGAAGTTGCAACATACAGGGACAGAGAAAAACTGAAACAGTTTCAGAGTCTCTCCTGCGTACCTTCAAACAGTGAACTGATAATTACAGGTGCCTTCGACCCTGTTGAGGCCACTGCTCTTATATGTAAATATTTCGGTTCTCTTCCTGCAGGTGAGAACCCTTCTGTGCCGTATACATATCTCAGGACGGAATTCCCTGAAGGTAATACGAAGCGTATGATTTACAGGGGAATGGAAGATAGATGTCTTATTACAGTCTTATTCCCCGGATGTATGAAGAACGATACCGATATGGTACCTCTTAAGGTACTTGCCAGGATACTGGATATGCGTTACTGGGATAAAATAAGAATAGAAAAAAGCCTTGCCTATTCTGTATGGGCAGGAAACATTTCCCCTCTTACAATTAAAGGCTATGGCAGAGTGAAACTCGGAGGGGGATGTGATCCTGATAAGGTAGATGAGGTCACAGCATGTATGATGGCAGAAATCAGAGATATAAAGCAGAAGGGGCCTGAAGAAGAAGAACTGGAATCTGCAAAGAAGATTCTTTTAAAAGATTATGATGAAAAACTTGAGAGAAATTCCTTCTGGATCGGTGAAATGCAGGGAAGTTATCTCTTTAATTATGATCTTGAAAAAGCTCTTAAAAATAAGGATTTAATTTCTACGATAAAAGCCGAAGAGGTTAAAGCAGCAGCTATAAAATATCTTGATGAGAAGAATAATGTAATTATAATAGCATTACCGGAAGAAAAAATTTCTTCGGAAGGAGATAAGCAAGAAGAGTAGAACTAAATAGCTATTGAATCTTTAAACATAAGACGTGAGAGATTATCGAGAGTGTAAGGTGTTTTGTGTAAACGTTCATTGTAAGTTTACGCAGAATGTATGACACAGTCGAATTACTTTCACGTCTTATTTTCGCCCTATTTATGTTTTATGCGTAATACTGATTACGCGTCACGCGTCACGCGTCACGCGTCACGATTCAAAAAGGAGTTGTATTAACAATGAAAAGGCTTGATAGTTTCAAAAGCAGAAAAAAACTCGAAGCGGGAGGAAAATCCTATGATATCTTTCATCTGGGAGCACTGAAAAACGCAGGATTTCAGATAGATAAACTTCCTTTTTCCCTGAGGATTTTACTGGAAAATTTACTCCGTCAGGAAGACGGAGGTTTTGTCAAAAAAGAAGATATAGAAGCTCTTGCCATGTGGGATCCTTCTAAAAAGACAGAAAAAGAAATATCCTTTATGCCTGCAAGGGTTCTTATGCAGGATTTTACAGGAGTTCCTGCTGTAGTAGATCTTGCCGCCATGAGAGATGCCATAAAGAAACTGGGAGGAGATCCGAATAAAATTAATCCTCTCCAGCAGTCTGATCTTATTATAGATCATTCTGTTCAGGTAGATTATGCCGGTTCCGAAAAAGCTCTCGGATTGAATGTAGAAAGAGAATATGAAAGAAATACGGAGAGATATACCTTTTTGAAATGGGGACAGAAGTCTTTTCGGAATTTCAGCGTAGTTCCTCCCGGAGCAGGTATAATCCATCAGGTCAATCTTGAATATATCGGTAAAGTTGTTTTTACATCTTCTGAAAACGGAACAGTTCTTGCCTATCCCGATACAGTCGTAGGAACAGACTCTCATACAACCATGATTAACGGTCTGGGCATACTCGGATGGGGCGTGGGCGGTATAGAGGCAGAAGCTGCCATGTTGGGTCAGCCTGTGTCAATGCTTATCCCTCAGGTAGTAGGGTTCAAATTACATGGCTCTTTACATGAAGGTGTTACTGCAACTGATCTCGTTCTGACCATTACAAAAATACTCCGTAAAGCCGGCGTGGTAGGAAAATTTGTAGAATTCTACGGTCCCGGCCTGACCCATCTCAGTCTTGCCGACAGGGCAATCATTGCAAATATGTCACCAGAATATGGCGCAACAATGGGATTTTTCCCCGTAGATGAAGAAACGCTCAATTATTTGCGGTTTACGGCAAGAGATGAACAACTGGTAAAACTTGTGGAAGCCTATACGAAAGAACAGGGACTCTTCAGAACCAAAGACAGTCCGGAGCCTCTGTATAATGACAGACTGGAACTTGATCTGTCAGATATAGAACCATGTATCGCAGGTCCTAAAAAACCGCAGGAACATATTTCACTTAAATCATCAAAGGATTCTTTTAACAACTATATAAGTGAATTAAAAGGAGAAAAGAAATCTTTCAATGCAGGAGATTATGAGCTTAAAGACGGTTCTGTAGTCATAGCTGCCATAACAAGCTGTACCAATACATCAAATCCTTCCGTAATGTTAGGTGCAGGAATTCTTGCAAAAAAAGCGGTAGAAAAAGGCCTGAAGGTAAAACCGTGGGTAAAAACAAGCCTTTCTCCCGGCTCCCGCGTTGTTACTGCCTATCTCGAAGAAAGCGGATTTTTACCGTATCTTGAAAAACTCGGTTTTCATGTAGCAGGGTACGGCTGCGGCACATGTATAGGAAACAGCGGCCCCTTACCTGAACCTTTCACTAAAGCGGTTAAAGAGGAAAAACTTCTTCTCGTATCTGTATTAAGCGGAAACCGTAATTTCGAAGGAAGGGTTCATCCCCTTGCAAGAGCCAATTATCTTGCTTCACCTCCTCTCGTTGTGGCTTATGCCATAGCAGGCACAATGGATATTAATCTTATGGAAGAACCTGTCGGATATGATAAAGACGAAAAACCTGTTTATCTTAAAGATATATGGCCGTCATCCGAAGAAATTCATCATGGAGTCAACGAATATATAAAAACCGGCATGTTTAAAACAGAATACGGTAAAGTGTTTGATGGCGATGAAAAATGGAAAGCCATAGAATCGTCTGAAGGTGAACTCTATGAATGGGATCCGAAATCTACTTATATAAAACATCCTCCCTATTTCGAAAATATGTCTGTAGAGCCACAGAAACCCGGTGATATTGAAAATGCCAGAGTACTTGTATCTACAGGTGACAGTGTTACGACAGACCACATATCCCCTGCCGGTTCGATACCTGCCGACAGTCCTGCAGCGAAATATCTCATTGACCATGGCGTAAGCCCGAAAGATTTCAACTCTTTCGGTGCAAGAAGAGGAAACCATGAAGTGATGATGAGAGGAACTTTCGGCAATATAAGGCTGAAGAATTTACTCACACCGGGACATGAAGGTAACTGGACGTGTCATCTTCCCGATAAAAAACTCACTTCTATCTATGAAGCAGCCATGGAATATCAGAAAGAAGGAGTGCCTTCTATAGTGCTTGCAGGAAAAGAATATGGTTCCGGCTCATCGAGAGACTGGGCTGCAAAAGGGCCGGCACTGCTCGGTATAAAGGCTGTAATTGCAGAAAGTTTCGAGAGAATACACAGAAGTAATCTCATTGGCATGGGTATTCTTCCCCTTCAGTTTAAAGATGGCGATAGCGCCCAAAGCCTCGGACTCACAGGTTTTGAAGTCTTTTCCATTACAGGCATAAAAGAAGGGCTTACACCGAAAAAAGAGATTACCGTTACGGTAAAAGGTGAAACAGAAAAAACCTTTACTGTTATAGCAAGGATTGATACGCCGGAAGAGATAAATTATTACAGACATGGCGGAATTTTACATTATGTGTTGAGACAGCTATTATAATTCCTGTACTAATATAAAAAGTGGCCTTTTGTCTGAGGCCACTTTTTATATATCATAGAGATTAACCAGTCTTATTATGTAACAGTACATTCAAAATTAAATACAGGAATTTCGACGGTTTTTACCGGAGAAAATTCATTTTTTGCAAATTTCAAAATTTCCTGTGTAACTTCCGGACTGAATGTTTTTTCACCACATTTAGGACAAACTTCGGCAGGTACATTTTCTATAAAAATATATTTTTCTTTTTCTTCATATACAAATGTTACTTTTTCTTTCTTTACCTTACCTCCACAAAAAATACAATTCATTTTGATTGCCTCCTGATTTTAGAAT
>JBEHWO010000023.1:0-33108 GCA_040217695.1 Vulcanimicrobiota bacterium
TGACTACAATTTAAGAATGGAGTTGTGTTAATGAGTACAGCTGTATCAGAAGCTATTTACGAAGAAATTTCTCACCTTGATGTAATAGATGAATTGATTAAGAAAAAACCTAAAATAATAAGAGAAGTAGAGGCATTAATAGAAAAATATTCAATGAAACTGGTTTTTAACGGACTTGTGTTCAATCAGGTATGGGAAGATCCTGAAGTGGATAAAAAGGGCTGGAATATAAATAATAATGATATAATAGTAACTATAACTTCAGCAGGATGTAATGCCCTTGATTATCTCATCAGTTCCCCTGAATTGATATATGCCCTCGATATTAATCCCACACAGAATTATCTTCTGGAATTAAAAATATCTGCCATAAAAAACCTTGATTACGAATCCTTCTGGACATTTTTCGGTGAAGCCAAATCCAGAAATAACAGGAGTATTTATAATAAATATCTCAGACAGGATATATCAGACGAAGCAAAACGTTTCTGGGATAAACAGATTAAATTTTTTCAAAAAGGCTTTTACAGATGCGGTCATTTAGGTCTTGCCCTCAGGCTTATGAGAACCTACAGTAAACTCATGGTAGGTGGCAGAAGAGTTATAGAAGGGATACTTAAGTCAGATAATCAGGAAGAATATTACCTTACCAAAATAAAACCCCGTATGTTCAGTCCAATGAATAAATATTTTATTGGAAATCCTTTCCATCTCTCCTGTATGGGTATTCATAAACACCAGATAGATCTCCTGAAAAAATTTAATTATGTTGATTTTTCATCCTATATGGAACATGTTCTGGACAGCCTTCTCATGGATATACCTATGGAAGATAATTATTTCCTCCATATGATAATAATGGGCCGTTATTTAAACAGAGAAGTTGCTCCCGGATATTTAAGAGAGAAAAATTTCAGTATATTGAAAGAAAACATAAATAAAATAATCATAAAAAACATTTCTCAATATAATTTTCTTTCCGGAAGACCTGATAATTCCGTAACAAAATTTAATCTCCTTGATTCGGTAGACTGGATGAAAAAGAATCAATTTACAGATCTTTTCAATGAGATTTACAGAACAGGAACTTCTGACAGTGTAATCATATTCAGAAGCGGTCTTTATAATTTTGTACTGCCGAAGGAAATAAAAGATAAATTTATATTCGACAAAGAAAAATCCATGATGCTTCACGAACAGGACAGAAGCGGCGTATACGGAAGCTTTAATATATATTACCTGAACAAGTAATGTCAGCGAGTGGTGAGTAGTGAGTAATTTACTATTTATCACTTTTAATTATTAGAGTGAAAAGTGAAAAATGAAAAGTGAAAAAAACAGGAAATCATTCACTATTCACAACTCACTCTTCACTGATGAATAGTGAGTGTGTAAAATGTCTGATTCTACAATGGAAAATTACTATCGTTTTCATGCAGAAATTTATGATCTGTCAAGACCATTTTTCCTTTTTGACAGGGATAAAACATCGAAAGAACTGGATATAAAAGAAAATGATATTGTGCTTGAAGTAGGCTGCGGAACAGGGGCCAATCTGCTTTATCTGGCTGAAAAAGCAGGCCAGGGAGGACATGTTTACGGCCTGGACTGTTCTGACAGTATGCTGAAAAAATCCAGAGAGAAAATTGAAAAATACGGATGGACAAATGTTTCTCTTATAAAGGAATATGCCGAGAAATATACTCTCGAAGAAAAAGCGGATTTAATACTTTTCAGCTATTCCCTTACAATGATTCCTGATTGGAAGGCAGCTTTAGACAATGCCATAGCAAATCTTAAAGACAGAGGGAAACTGGTTATTCTGGACTTTTATGTATGGAACAGATTTGGAAGCCTGTTTAATATCTGGAAAAAATGGTTAAATATAAATCATGTAAATATATCAGATGAACCGGTGAAATATTTAAGAGATAAATCCAGAGATTTTAAGCTCCTTGTTTTTAGAGGAGGATATAATTACAGACTGGAAGCTGAATTTTAAGTTAAAGGCTCGTGACGCGTAACGCGTAATGCGTTACGTGAGGATTATTCGACAAAAATGAGAATTCCTATGCATTTTAACTAACAGTCATAGCCAGAGTGGTCACAGCAGAAGATGAAAATCTTACAATTTGTTTCACCTTTCATTAAGGTTACCTGTATCATTTTTATTTTTCTGACCTTATTATTTATTCCGTCCTGTAAAAACCCCGAAGCTTTTGATAAAAAAGATACAATTTTTTTGCCTCTCTACAGGAAAAATATTTCTTTAAATCCCCTGCAGGCCTATGACAGCGAATCTGCAAAAGTTATAAAATTCCTTTTTGAACCTCTCCTGGATGTGAATGAAAAGGGAGAAATAATACCGAATATAATTCAGCAGTGGAACTATTCTCCCGATGGCCTCATATGGACCTTTAAAGTTAACAGAGATGTTATGTGGTCTGACGGAGAATATCTGAAAACAGATGATATTATTGCCACGCTGAACTATCTCAGAGATCCGGAAAAATCTCCTTTTTTTTCTGAAAAACTCCGACCGGTCAATAAATTTCAAAGAGATGACGAATATAGTTTCAGTGTATTTCTGAATGAACCATATTCACCGTTCCCGGTAATTTTAAATTCTGTTTATCCAGTACCGGAAGGGAGTATATTAAAAAATTCAAAGACCCCTTCAGGCTGCGGCCCTTACATATTAAAGAATTCCAGCGATAAAACCATTTATCTTTCGAGAAATGTACATTACCGGAAAAATCCAGGTCATATAAAAAATATATGTTTCAGAATATATGAACAGGAGGAATCTGCTCTATCGGATTTTTTGTCGGACCGTATAGATTTACTAGATAATATGTCCGTGGAACAATATACTGAAATAAAAGACAGAGATTTTGTCTGCTTCAATTATCCGGAACAGAGTTTTACCGTCATGGGTTTTAACTTCAAAAGTGAAATATTCCGTGACAGAAGAATCAGAGAAGCTATAAGTTATTCTATTGACCGTGATATAATAGTACGTTATTTGCTCCGCCGTATGGGACATATTTCAACAGGCCCTGTTAACCCTTTTATGAGTGACTGGTATAACAGAGATGTAAAAACATATCCCTTTAATCTGAAAAAAGCAGAAACTCTGCTAAAGGAAGCAGGGTGGTATAAAGGAGAAAGCGGCTTTTTAGAAAAAAATGGCAAAATCTTTTATTTTAAACTTGCTACAAACAGAGGAGACAGACTGAGAGAAAGGGTTGTTACCGTGATTCAGCAGAACCTCCTGCAAACAGGTATTGCAGTTGACACTGTTTTTATGGAAAAAAATGAATTTTTAGAGAAAATCTGTACAGGCTCCCTTGACAGCTGGTGCATTGACTTTACGGGAGAAGCAATAGATCCTGACAGCATGTTTTATTATTTTCATTCCTCTGCAGGGCCGGAGCTCGGTAATTACGGATCTTATTCCAATAAAGAAATGGATAAACTTCTGTTTCTCGGTCGCAGGGAATCTGACAGAGAAAAGAGAAAAAAGATTTATTATAAATTGCAATCGCTTGTAGCAGAAGATTTGCCTGCAGTTTATCTTTGCAGTCGCGACAGACTTGTTGCTTCAAGCAGGAGAATAGAAATACCGGAAGAAACAGATGGAAGATATTTTAATTTTTACCGGGATTTTTGTAAATGGAAAATTAAAGAGTGAATAGTGAGTGGTGAGTAATAACCATACCACTCACTACTCACTACTCACTATATTTCACAGAAAGGAATGTAAACTATGGACAAAAATAATGACAGAATATCGGATTTATTGCAGGAACTTGATAATATTATAAAATCCATTCCTCCGAAACCTGAAAGAACAGATAGCAGCGGCGGGCTTTTAATCACCCGTACCGGAAACAGAAGTCAGTCTTCTGAATACAGCTATGAAAATGCTATGAAGCTTGTAAGGGAGGGGAAATACGCGGAAGCCATTATATATCTTGAAGGTTTCCTTGAAGCCAATCCCGGTCACAGCATGGCCTGCAACGATATTGGCGTCCTCTATCTGAATGAAGGAAATAAGGAAAAAGCTCTATTGTATCTTGAAGAATCTGTCGTAATAGATCCTGCAAATATGACTGCAAGAAAAAACCTTGCCGATCTTTACCTGAACCTTGGAACTCTGGGAGAAGGTCTTAAGATTTATATGAAAATAATAGAAGAAAATCCTGATGACATGGAAGCACTTCTCAAGCTGGGAGAAGTATGTGAAAAATTCGGCAGAACTGAAGGAGCAAAACTTTTTTATAAAAAAGCTCTGAAGCTTCAGCCTGAAAATAATCTCATAAAGGAGAGATTAAAAATTCTGTCAGAAAAGAGAGAATTAAAGAAAAACAGGAAAAAAACAAAAAGAAATAAGAAAAAAAGATAGTTTAGCAGGAAAAAAGGGTTTTGTAAAGAATATTTTTCACTTAATCAAAATTTTACGGGGGGCATTATGAATAAAACCAATCTTACTTTAGAAGTCATAAAAGTTTTACTTCTCTTTTTCTTTGTACTTCTCTTCGGAGTCAATATCCTTCAGATTAATAACATGGAAAAACGTCTTGTCGAGCAATCAGGCAAAGTTGAAGCTATACTGGAAACAAACAAAGAACTGCGTCTGGCTATAGAAAATCTCAATGAATCAATCAAATCAGGTATTACACTTAAATCAGGAGAAAAAACCGGCGAAGTTAAAAATACTCAGAAAGAAACACGTAAATGGCTTCACCCTGAGGTCAAAAATTACCTTATAGAAGAGACAGATTTTGTGCTTACTCCACGTGAAGCAAAAACAGACGGCACTATTGTAAGATATTACGGTACAGACCCGAAAGGTTTTAACCCTCTCACAGTGAATGACGGCAGTCTTACAGAAAGTGTAAAGAATTATTGTGAAGAAACTTTTGCCACCAACCACAGAGGCAACCCCCTTTTATGGAAACCTGCCCTGGCAGAAAGAATAGAAATAACAGATGATTATAAAGAATATACGATATATCTAAAAAAAGGCGTAAAATGGCATAGACCTGCTGTAAACTGGTCAGATACCCGCTATGAATGGCTTAAAGGTGATCATTATGTTACAGCAAAGGATGTAAAATTTACAGTAGATATTATCTTAAATCCGCAGGTAGAATGTGCGGCCAAACGTAATTATTATCAGGATATGGAATATTGCAAAATCATAGATGATTATACGGTAGTATTCAGATGGAAGAAAAAAACCTATAATTCTTTAAACTTTACACTCGGTTTCACTCCAATACCGGAGTTTATCTATGGATATGATGAAGACGGCAAACCATACCCGAAAGAAAATCTCGGTCTGAAGTTCAATGAACACTGGTATAATATGAAGTTCATCGGCTGCGGCCCTTATGAATTTGTTTCCTATGAACCGGGAGTTTCCATAAAACTCAGAAGAAATGAATATTATTACGAAGAAAAACCTGCCATAAAAAATATCGAATGGCTTATATACGGTGATACGGTACAGAATGTACTGAAAATGAAAAGTAAAGAACTTGATTTTGTCGGTTTGAATTCCACTCAGTACAGAGAAGAAATCCTTAATGGGAAAGAGGACTCCCCGTTTAAAAACGGGCAGATCCATAACGAGAAATATCTTGCTTCATCTTATTCCTACATAGGCTGGAATGGTGATAATTATCTTTTCTCTGATAAAAAGGTAAGAAAAGCTATGAGCCATGCCTTCAATGCAAAAGACATCCTTGCCAATGTATTTCTCGGACTGGGAGAAATAACAACAGGTCCTTTCTTTGTAAAAAGTCCCTGTTACAATAAAAATATAAAACCCTATGAATTCAACCTGAATACGGCAAAAAAACTCCTCTATGAAGCAGGTTGGAAAGATATTGATAATGACGGTATCCTGGAAAAGGATATTAAAGGTGAGACAAAAGAATTTGAATTTTCTCTTTTAGCCTTTGGAAGAAGCCCTGAATGGAAAGCAGCCTGTAATATATATAAAGAAGATCTTCTGAAAATAGGCGTAAAAATGAATATACAGACCCTCGACTGGGCGGTAATGCAGAAAAAAATGGAAGACAAAGAATTCGATGCTTATACAGGAGCATGGACCCTTCCCTGGGAGCAGGATCCCTATCAAACATGGCATTCTTCTCAGGCAGAAGTACCAAAAAGTTCAAACAGAGTGGGATTTCGGAATAAAGAAGCGGATAAGCTCATAGAAGAACTGAGAGCTACCTTTGATATGGAGAAAAGGCTGACTATATATCATAAACTTCATGAGATTATTCATGAAGAATCTCCCTATACATTTTTCTGTTCCCAGATGGCAGTTTATACCTGGCAGGATTATGTAAAAAGGGTAGTGTTCCAGAAACTAAGACCACATGCAGATTCTCTTCCATGGTATGTGGACAGAGATGCGAGCGAAGCAGGAGGAAAATAATTGCAGACTTATATTATCAAGAGAGTTCTCTTAATGATACCAACTTTTTTTTCCATATCTCTTATTATATTTCTCATACTCAATCTTGCTCCCGGCAAACCGGGAGGAGAGTTATTGAGTGCAGAAGGTGAATCCGGAGACGGAGGAGGGGCGAAAAGACAGGCCTATCTGATATTCAAACAGCAATTCAATCTGGATAAGCCCATAATCCTTAATACCAGATTTTCCCTGGGTAAAGAAGAGATAGAAAAATATTTAAAACAGATTTTAAACGAAGATAAGAAAACTCCGTCAAAATATATAATTAAAGCCCAGGATACAGTGGAAGATTACGGTCAATATGCAGTTCCTCATTTAATTAAAATAATAGAAGAAACACAGAATCCCAAGTTGAGATATATTGCAGTAATGTATCTTTCTCAGAACGCCCGGAGAAGAATAATAAATCCCTATGCAACAGACATTGACGAAAAAACAAAAATTTTAAACAGGGAAATTGATTCGGAAAATTTATATCTCAGCACTCTTACCTTCACACCTGATGCAGGAGAAGAAGAACAGAAGAAAATTGTGAATAAATGGAAAGAATGGTACGGAAAAAATAAAAACCGTTATGAATATTCCTTTGGAAAGAAGTTAAATATATTTTTCCTGGATACAAGATTTGCCAGGTACTGGTGGAACCTCATTCACCTTGATTTCGGTGTTTCCCATGTAGATAAACAGCCTGTTATAAAAACAATTCTGAGCAAACTTAAATATTCTCTGAGTCTTTCCGTATCTGCAGTATTTATAGCCTATATAATATCCATACCTCTTGGTATATTTGCTGCAGTAAAACAGAACACTGTTTATGACAGAACAATAAGTGTAGTATTGTTCCTTCTTTATTCTCTCCCGAGCTTTTTTGTAGCTACAATGCTTCTTACATATTTTTCCCAGGGCGGAGGATATATACAACTCTTTCCGACAGGAGGCTTTATAAGCCGTGAAGCTTCTCAAATGACAACACTGGAGCAGATAAAAGACGTCATATGGCATCTCATATTACCTATAGTCTGCATGACCTATGCTTCCTTTGCTTCATTATCCCGTTATGCAAGAGCAGGACTTCTCGAGGTAATAAGGTCTGACTATATAAGAACTGCACGGGCCAAAGGTTTATCGGAATTTGTCGTTATAGGGAAACATGCAGTAAGAAACGGTATGATCCCTATAGTTACACTCTTAGGAACACTTCTTCCCGTTGTTATAAGCGGTTCTGTTATAATAGAATATATATTCGGTATTCCCGGTATGGGAACCCTTACAATAAATGCTATTTTTAACAGAGACTATAATACAATAATGGGAGTGCAGCTTATATCTGCCACTCTCTTACTTGTAGGATTGTTGATTTCCGATATTACCTATTCTCTCGTAGATCCGAGAATTTCATTTAAATAAAATCGTGACGTGTAACGCGTGACGCGTAACGCGTGAAACAGAAAGTGGTTGATACAATATAAATAAGCAGGGTAAAGAAACTGAAAAGAATAACATAAAATCGGAACCTAAATATGAAAAGGTAAGCTACTGGGAAGTTGTATGGGGACAGTTAAGAAAAAATAAGATTGCCATTGTCGGTCTGTGGTGTATACTTTTATTTCTTCTTGTTGCAGTATACAGCCCTCTTATTTCAATGAATCAGCCTTTTTATTTCTCCTGCCAGGGTAAGACCGATTATCCTTTCCTGGGAGCACTTTTTAACAGGAATTATTTTGAAAGCGGCGTAGATATATTTTTTAATCTACTTATGGTGCTGAGCCCTTTCTTTATTGCCATATATTTAATAGTTTCTTATATGACAAAAGAGCATTTTAAATATGTAAAGGGAAAACTATTTAAAGGTTTTATATTAGCCCAGTTATTGATGTTTGTTATAATGACATTTATTCCTTATAACCGCCCTATTGTAGATTACAAAGGGAAAATAGAAGAGCTTAAAGCAAATGGAGAGAATTACTCATGCTTATTCCCTGTGCTGAGATATTCATACAGAGAAGGTGACCAGACGGAACAGCATCCCCGGCCTCCCGGTGAAAAACACTGGCTTGGCACAGATAAAGAAGGAAGAGATGTTTTTGTCAGAATGGTTTACGGAACAAGAATATCTATGACCATAGGTGTTGTTGCTGTATCAATCTATGTGACTATAGGTATTATTCTCGGATCAATTGCAGGCTATTTCGGAGGCAGAGTGGATCTGTGGATTTCCCGATTTATAGAAGTAATGATATGTTTCCCTTCTTTCTTTTTAATACTTACAGTCGTATCATTTATAGAAAAAAGATCTATTTTCCATATAATGTTTGTAATAGGCATAACCCACTGGACAGGTGTGGCAAGACTCGTAAGGGCTGAATTCCTGAAACTTAAAAATATGGACTATGTTCAGGCAGCCATAGCACTCGGCATAAGCAGAACAAAAATTATGTTCAGTCACATCCTTCCCAATGCAATGGCTCCGGTGCTGGTATCTGCCACATTCGGTATAGCATCGGCAATACTCACAGAATCAAGCCTTTCCTTTCTCGGTCTCGGAGATCCTTCTGCACCGAGCTGGGGTGAAATTCTGAATGTAGGAAGAGTGGAAGGCAAATTATGGCTCATATTTTCACCGGGTGTAGCCATATTTTTTGTGGTCTTTATATTTAATCTCGTAGGAGAAGCACTCAGAGATGCCCTTGATCCCAGGTTAAGACAGTAGTTTCCTTTTTACGCGTCACGCGTCACGTTTATATCAGGAGTTGAAATAATTGACAGGACAGTCACAGAATAGAGAAAAACTTATAGAACTAAAGAAATTACACACATATTTTTATACAGATGCAGGTGTTGTTAAATCTGTAAATGATGTTTCCTATGACATTTATAAAGGTGAAACACTTGGTATCGTAGGTGAAAGCGGATGCGGTAAATCTGTAACGGCAATGTCTATTATGAGATTAATCCCGCAACCTCCCGGAAGGATTGCAGGAGGAGAAATTATCTTTAAAGGTAAAGATCTGACAAAAATCTCCGAAGCAGAAATGAGAAAAATCAGAGGCAATGAAATTTCCGTTATATTTCAGGAACCAATGACAAGCCTCAATCCTGTTTATACCGTAGGTGATCAGATACAGGAAGCCATAGCCCTTCACCTTAAACTGGATTATGCCCAGGCAAGAACAAGAACTATAGAAATGCTGGAAAAAGTAGGTATTCCTTCTCCTGAAGTCAGAGTAGACGATTACCCCCATCAAATGTCAGGAGGTATGAAACAGAGGGTTATGATTGCTATGGCTCTGTCGTGCAATCCCGATCTGCTTATAGCAGACGAACCTACAACTGCCCTGGATGTGACGATACAGGCTCAGATACTGGATCTCCTGAGAAGCCTTCAGGCAGAATACGGTATGTCCATCCTCCTCATAACACATGATCTGGGAGTAATAGCAGAGATGGCTCACAGAGTAGTTGTCATGTACGCAAGTAAATGTGTGGAAACAGCAGAAGTAAACGAATTATTTGAAAATCCGAAACATCCCTATACAATAGGGCTTTTTAATTCCCTCCCGAAAATTCATGTTGACCAGAAACAATTAGAGCCAATTCGGGGTATGGTTCCCAATCCTCTTGATTTTCCTGTAGGATGTAAATTTAATACGAGATGTAATCATGTAATGGATATCTGTAAAGAGAAAGAACCTCCTTACTTTGAAGTGGGGAAAGAGCATTTCTCGGCATGCTGGCTCAATGAAAAATAATTTATATGAAAATCGTGAATGGTGAAGAGTGAAGGGAAGATAAATTCTCATTCTTCGTTGTGACCGGCCGTTCGTGGTAATAATGAAATGATAAAATATTAAACTGATCACTGATCACCGATCACTGATCATCTGACAAAGAGGTTATTATGGCTTCAAAGAATACTAGCAAAATAAAAGAAAAGACCGATAATAATATAATTCTCGATGTAAAGAATTTAAAGAAATATTTCCCCGTAACTGCCGGGATTTTTTCCAGAGTTGTAGCCAATGTAAAAGCTGTTGACAATGTGTCCTTTTATCTGAATGAAGGTGAAACTCTGGGTGTTGTGGGAGAATCCGGCTGCGGAAAGACAACTGTAGGAAGAAGTGTATTGCGTCTTATAGAACCTACAGAAGGAGAGATAAACTTTAAAGGCAAAGACGTTATGAAACTCAAAGGGGAAGAACTGCGTAAATTCCGCAGGAATATGCAGATAATATTTCAGGATCCCTACTCATCGCTAAATCCCAGAAAAACTATAATGGATATAGTAGGGGAATCTCTTACAGTTCACGGCATAGCAAAAGGTAAGGAAAAAGAAGATAAAGTGGCAGAACTGCTTGAACAGGTTGGACTTTCTCCGAAATATATAAATCGTTATCCCCATGAATTTTCAGGGGGGCAGCGTCAGAGAATCGGTATTGCAAGAGCTATTGCGCTTAACCCTTCTTTTATAGTGTGTGATGAACCCGTATCGGCTCTTGACGTTTCTGTTCAGGCCCAGGTGATAAATCTGCTTATAGAACTCCGTGAAAGGCTCAACCTGTCCTATCTATTCATAGCCCATGGCCTTTCTGTGGTAAAACATATTTCAAACCGTATTATGGTTATGTATCTCGGGAAAATGGTTGAATGTGCCACTTCTGCCGATTTATTTAAAAATCCTCTCCATCCTTATACTATAGCTCTTCTTTCTGCAAATCCTGTACCTGATCCGAAACAGAAAAGTAAAAGAATTATACTTCAGGGAGATGTTCCAAGTCCATTAAATCCTCCTCCCGGATGCCCGTTCCATCCGAGATGTCCTCAGGTACTTCCAAAATGTTCTTCAGAAGCTCCTCCTTTAAGAGATGTGGGGAATGATCATGTCTATGTATGTCATCTTGGATGATTTCGGAAAAAATAATTCAACAGACAAATTATTGGAAATCAAACATTTAAATATTCAGTTTAAAACAGATGAAGGAACAGTTCATGCAGTGAATGATCTGAGTTTTTCTATGAAAAGAGGGGAAAATCTCGGGGTAGTAGGAGAATCAGGTTCAGGGAAAAGTGTTACTGCTCTTTCAATCATTCGCCTGATAGCCGTTCCGCCGGGTAAAATTACGTCAGGGGAGATATTATTTAACGGAGAAGATCTTCTGAAAAAAAAACCCGACGAAATAAGAAAAATCAGAGGCAACAGAATTTCCATGATCTTTCAGGATCCCATGACTTCTCTTAACCCTCTTCTCACCATAGGAGAGCAGATCCTTGAAGTAATATTACTACATCAGAAGGTTAATAAAAAAGAAGCCTCTCTTATTGCCACAGAGATGATGAGAAAAGTGAAAATACCGGATCCAGAGGCAAGGATGCATGTTTATCCCCATCACTTCAGCGGAGGTATGAGACAGCGTATAATGATTGCCATGGCCTTATGCTGTAATCCCGATCTCCTCATTGCAGACGAACCCACCACTGCCCTTGACGTGACTATTCAGGCGCAGATCCTTCATTTAATGAGAGAGTTAAACAGTAATTCAGGCTCTTCCATAATGTTGATTACCCATGATCTCGGTATTGTATCGGAAGTATGCCAGAATGTAATGGTAATGTACGGAGGTGAAGCCGTTGAATATGCCCCTGTTACGGAGATATTTAAAAATCCGGCTCATCCCTATACATGTGGTTTACTTGCTTCGAAACCGAAATTAAATGATAAAGAAAAAAAGCCTCTCATTCCTGTAGCAGGATATCCGCCTGATCTGTTCAGCCTTCCCCGGGGATGCACTTTTTATCCGAGATGTAAATACGGAACTGACATGTGTAATGAAGAAAGAATCTCCCTTGAGACTCTTTCACAGGGTCATTCAGTACGATGTATAAGAGCAAAAGAACTTTATAAATAAATTTATTTTTTGCTACTTTGTGATATAATATTTTAGTGAGGGGTGAAGAGTGAAAAGTGAAGGGTAAAGGGTGAAGAGTGAAGGGTGAAGAATAGGGGCGTTTTATAAAACGCCCTGATGTGAAGGGTGAGTTACAGTAATTTATGAAAGAACAACGTTTATGAATGATAGTTCCCATATTTTAATAGTAGACGACAGAGAAGACAGCAGAAAAATACTTCAGACCATATTAAATAAAGAAGGTTATAATTTAACTTTCGCTTCCAGTGGCCATGAGGCAATTGAGAAGATATCCATTGCAAAACCGGATCTCATACTTTTAGATGTACTTATGCCTGATATGAACGGTTTTGAAGTATGTAAACATATAAGAGCTACTCCATCCCTTTCAGATATACCTGTCATAATTGTTACAGGACTGGATGAGCGCCAGGCAAGACTGGAAGGACTTTCCGCCGGGGCGGATGATTTTATTTCAAAACCTATAGATAAACATGAACTGAAGGCAAGAGTAAGCACTATTACACGACTTAACAGACAGCGTCATATAATGGCAGAAACTATAAATAAACAGAACGTTGAACTGAAAGAATTAAACAGAAAACTTAAAAAATTTCTTGAAGAAGATGCCTCAAAAGTAGCCAGTTTATTGCTCATAGAAAGAGATAAATTTAAATGGATTGTCGATAATGAAGACATCGGTTATATCATTCTGGATGCTCATGACACAATTCTCTATATAAACCTGAAGGGCCGGGTCTATCTTGCTATTGAAAGTGAAAAAGATTTAATTATACCATTTATTGAACTGTTAAAAAAGAACTATTATCTGGAAGAAGAGCATCTGTGGGACAGCTGGCCGAAAAAAATTAACCGTTATGTTACATCCAGTAAAAATCATACAGTATCAAAACTGCAGGTTTCTATAACCTCCATACCGGGTACAGAGGAATATCTCGTAAAGATTGAAGAGAAAAAAGGTATTATTTCAACGAATTAGTGAGTCGTGAGTCGTGAGTCGTGAGTCGTGAAAAGTGAAAAGTGAAAAGTGAAGAGTGAGTAGGGGCGACCAACTGTGGTCGCCCGGTACCGGCAAAACACGCATCACGCATCACGACCCACCCGTTACGCGTCACGCGTTACGCATCACGATTCTCATATAAACTGATAACTGGTCACTGATAACTGGTCACTGGTCACTGCCCTGTTACTCTGAGAAAAATAACCTTATCGTCTCCGGGGCCATAAAAATCTTTAAGGATTGCTTCTACGGAATATCTGCATTTTATATAGAATACCCTTGTAGATTCGTACTGCTTTCTATTGGATGTTTCCACATATATACGTTTACCGCCCATGTCGGAAATTTTCTTCTCCGTAAGAGTAAGAAGTTTCTTTCCTATACCACTGCCGCGTATATCATTATGTACGGCAATCCAGTAAAGATCAAAACTTCCTTTCGTACAGGCAATTTCTCCGAAACATGTATAGCCGACGACTCTGCCATTCTCTTCTGCAAATAGAAAATGATAACCGCTGGCAATACCTTTATTCAATCGTTCTTCAACCAGTTCTACACCTACTGCAATTTCTTCTTTATAAAAATAACCGCTTGATTCTAAAATCTCTCTTACTGTTTCTATGTCAGATGGTATTACTTCTTCTCTGAATGTTATAGAATGTTCTTCTGTCATAATTAATACAACTCCTTTTATCAGTGACCAGTGACCAGTGACCAGTTATCAGCTATCAATTTTATTACTACATATATTAGAATAATGTTTATCGCTCTCTCTTCACTTTTCACTTTTCACTTTTCACGACTCACTGCATCAACGATTCTTTTTATAACATCATTAAAACTTAATCCTGCCTTCTGTGCTGCAGCGATAAATCCTGCATCAGGTGACAGGCAGGGATTAATATTAACCTCGAGTACCCATGGAGTGCCGCCATTATCTACACGGAAATCTACCCTGCCATATCCGGACAGTTTGAATAAATTCCAGCATGCTACCGATATATTTGAAAGTTCCTCCAGAAGAGTCCTGTCTTCTTCTAAAAAATCAAAGGTTCTGTTTGTATGATGATATTCAAAAGAATCTGAATCCCATTTTGCCCTGTAACCGACCACTTTTATTTTATCATGATAGTCAACGAATTTAATTTCCCCGTGGGGAAGCACTTCAGGGCCATTTTTCCCTTCGAGGATGGAAATATTAAATTCCCTTCCGTCAATATAAGATTCTATAAAAGAATCTTTTTTCCCCGTAGCCAGACGTTTTTTTATTTCCTTATGACGTTTCTCCGTATCAAAAATAACAGAATCTTCGTCAAGCCCGACAGATGCATGTTCCCAGACTGATTTAAATATACATGGAACAATATCATCTCCGGGAGGTTCATCTATCTCATGCCAGGGAGGCGTATTTATACCTGAAGATTTAAGAAATTTTTTCGTGAGAACTTTATTTGATGTAATGTATATTGCATCGAGCTTTGAACCGGTATAGGGTATATTCAGATGATTTAAAATCGCAGGAGCAAGATATATCAGGTTTCCCTTTCCTTCTACCGTTTCTACCAGATTAAAAACAAAAGAAGGTCTGATTTCTTCAAGCTTATTTATTGTCTTCTTTATATCAATGGAAAAAGGAACAGGTACAGGGTTATAACCTTCTTCCAGAAGAGCTCTGGATATACATTCCACTTCTACGAGAACATCCTGTTCGTCTTCCCCTGCATCAGGATGAACCTCTCCATGTAATATTGCTACATTCATTAATGTTCCTCGATTCTTTATATTTCAAATAATATACAGTTTGTATCGTGACGCGTAACGCGTAACGCGTGACGGGTTTAATCCCTGCGCATCACGCATCACGCTTTACGCATTACGAGGTCATTAAGTATGGATTGTTATGAAACTAACTATAATAAATACGATACCGGATAATCTGTGATTCAGTCTCTCCCCGTCACCCTTCACGATCTGATAATTCTTTTAACTGCTGAATTTACAATTCTTTCAATCAATTCCTGATAACTTATACCGGCTTTCGTACATATAATAGGCAGATCGGAATGTTCCGGATGAATACCGGGAAGAGGATTTACTTCCATAAAATTCGGTATTCCTGCCGCATCAGATCTCATATCAACCCGTCCTCCGTCTCTGCATCCAAGGCCACGCCACGAGGCAAGAGCCCATTTTTCCGCTTCCTTTGCCATAATATCATTTACAAGACGGTATTCTACAAGTTCTTCACATTTTTCCTTGTTTACATAAGAATAAACATCCTTTTCCGCTTCATCCCTTAAAATGACTTCTATTACACCTGTAGAAACGGCATTTTTACCTGTCCCTGTAATACCTACCGTAAATTCCCTTCCGGGAAGAAAAGTCTCTATTATTACAGGCTGTTTATATTTCTTTACCATGTCCATACATACACTTATTAATTCATCTTTACTATTAATTTTCGACGAAGGAGTTATACCCTTTCCTGTTCCCTCTGCCACAGGTTTGGCAAAAAGAGGATATGGCATATCTATTTTTTTAATATCTTCTTCATATTCTACAACTGCAAAATCCGCCGTAGGAATATTCAGATCACGAATGATATGTTTCGTCACTCCTTTATGAAGTGTTAAAGACATAACCAGTGGATCTGAAAAAGTATAGGCTATATCATAGGCATCCAGTAAAGCAGGTACCTGTGCTTCCCGTCCGAATCCTCTCAGACCTTCGGCAATATTGAAAACTAGATCCCATCTGTCTCCTTTTGCGAGGCGATTTACAAGACTCCTTACATGGCCGATACGATCCGTCCTGTGTCCCATATTCTGTATTACTTTTTCTATGGCATCGACAGTATCGGGACGGTCGAATTCTGCAGTCTCTTCTTCGCCATAACCTTCTTTCAGGTAATCGATGCGAAGATCATAAGTAAGACCAATGTTCATAGTTTTTCTCCTTCTTCTATTAAAAACGTGACACGTAACGCGTGACAGGTAGTTTCACCACTCACTAAAAAATGAGACGTGAAACATGACGGGAAAAATCTCATGTTTCACGTTTCACCAATTAAGAACAAATCGCCAGATCTCCATCAGGAGAAGGATAACGATAAAGGCCTCCCTCATAATTTCTGAGTAAAAGGTAACCTTCTGAATTCCCTTCTACATAATTCGGAGCTACCGGTATTTTGCCTCCGCCACCCGGTGCATCAATCACATATGTAGGTACTGCATATCCTGTAGTATGACCTCTCAGGCCTCTTATAATCTCAAGACCTTTTGCCACTGGAGTACGAAAATGAGATGAACCGGGTATAGGATCACATTGATAGATATAATATGGTTTCACACGGATTTTTAACAATCCATGCATTAATTTTTTCATAGTTTCAACATTATCATTAATACCTTTAAGTAATACTGTCTGACTTCCCAGAGGAATACCTGCGTCTGCCAGACGGCAGCAGGCCTGAGATGTCTCAGGTGTCAGTTCTTCAGGATGGGTAAAATGTATACTCATCCACAGCGGATGGTAATGCTTCAACATCCTTGTCAGTGCCGGAGTAATTCTCTGAGGTAATACTGCAGGAACCTTCGTTCCTATACGAATGAATTCTACATGGTCTATACGGCGAAGCCTTGATAGAAGCCATTCCAGTTTCTCATCTGAAAGAGTTAAGGGATCTCCACCCGATATGAGCACATCTCTGACAGAATGGGTATTTGCTATATAATCTATGGCTTTTTCCCATTGTTCCGTATTACATCCTCCGCCATGATCACCTACCATACGGGAACGGGTACAGTAACGACAGTAGGTTGAACAGAAATCCGTTACAAGGAACAATACTCTATCAGGATAACGATGAACCAGTCCCGGAACAGGACTCTGATGATCTTCACCGAGAGGATCTCCTGTTTCACCCATACAGTTGAAATATTCACTGCATATAGGCACAACAGAGCGCCTTAAAGGTTGTAAGGGGTTAGAGACTTCAATGAGGCTGAGATAATAGGGAGTAATGCTCACGGGTAGTGTCCCTCTGTGATGTACAATAGCACTGTATTCATCCCCGGAAAGAGAAATTATTCCTGCCAGAGTATCAATATCTCTTATCCTGTTTCTTAACTGCCAGTGCCAGTCATTCCATTCCGCATTGGTAACGCCGGGAAAGAATTTCTTACGAAAAGACTGGGTTTTAGGGTTAATCTTAAATCTCGGAAAGTGATGAACACTCTGCGAAGCTAACGGGGATTGTTTTACTATTTTAGAGAGGGGCAAACTATTACGCACTATAAAAGGAACTGAATTATCAACACGATCAGCAACGCTGACCATACTACTACCCGGAGGTTCAACATCCTCCATGAAGTGTGAGTCTTTGTCCATTTTTTTCCTCCTTAATAGAATTTCAGGATTAAAATTCCGAACTTTATTCAGCCTTACCAGGTTTTAGCGTTCATTTTCATTTAAATTTATTCAAGTTTTACTGACTTTTATTATTTTTCTCAATATGTCTGATTAAATTTTATTCTTTTGTATTTTTTTGACATCTGAAAAGTCGTTGATTTTACTTGCTTTTTCTCAGGCTTGACCGGCTAAAACCTCTCTGATTTGAGAGTATTATAACACACTTTATTGGTTTTTCAAGAGGTTTTAAATTTTTTTTTCAAATTGATTCTAAATATAAAACAATAATAAAATTATGTACATTTATAATTACATGAAATTAGAAAAACAGGAAGGATTTATAATTTTTACCTGATTTACTATTTCTCTGTTCTTCATACGAATCTGCCTGATGTCTTCTTCATTCAGAGCTTTTTGATATGCTTCGACTATTTTTTTATCTTTCTCCAGATCTTTAATTGCCTTTTTAAAAGTCTTATCGTTTTCAGAAGACATAATTGCTCCTGCCATAAGGCCCAGTATCAGGCTTGCCAGTAAATAAACAGGATTATCTGTAACCATTTACCGAGGTGAGCATAAATAATACATATTTGTTCTCGTGACGCGTAACTGGTAACGTGTGACGGGAGGAAGACTTTTATTACATGCTTATGGTCAGGTCAGTAAAAATGTTCGTTAAGATTCATAAATGATTTCAAAATAGACTTTTTTGCTCTAAAGAGATAGTTCTTTACCTGTGTCAGGTTTGTATTCATTACAGAAGCGATATTTTTATAATCAAGCTCTTCTACATAACGAAGCATTATAGCGGTTTTGAAAGGCTCTTCCAGGGAATTTACCAGCGATTGCATCAGAACTTTATCTTCCACATCTGCTGTCCAGTTATCTGCAAGATCTATTTCATTCATTTCTGTTTCACCGTTGAATTTATATTTTTTTGTCCCGTAAGTAATAGCTACATTGGATGCAATCTTGAATAGCCAGGAAGAAAAAGATATGCCTTCGACAAAACTATAGGAATCAAGATATAACCATACTTTCAAAAATGTTTCCTGGAGCAGTTCCATGCTCGTTTCATAATCGCCGGTCATATTATATAAATGTTTCAGCACAGGTTTTTTGTAGTAATCCATCATATGTTCAAAAGCATCTTTATCCCCTTCTCTTATGATTTTATTTATAACTCTTCTATCATCCAGATTATTATCTTTAGAAGGGGCTATATATATGTCCTTTACATGCATATCTCCGGCTTCATATCGGCCTTTGAGGTGTTTAGCCAGAAATCTTTCCGCAACGGCATATAATTTGATGCGATTTTTTTTCTTGACTATTTTATGACCTTCATCAGGGAAAACTATATGTTCTGCAGTAATTCCTTTAGTTTTTAAAGTGCTCACAATCCTGTAAGGTTCGGATGATTTAACTGTACGGCTTTTAAGTCCGTAAGCAATCATAAGCGGTATCTTTATATTATCCAGTTTATAAAAAGGAGAGCGGGATAGTAACAGGTCTCTGTCACTCTCAGGATCTCCTACCCGTTCAAGCATCTGTTTAACAGAATCTTTTCTGTATGCCGGTATTGCCTGAATTACAGTGGTAAGATCTCCGAAACATCCTACTGCTATGGCACAGCAAAAGAGATCGGGCGTAAAGGTTGCTCCTGCCATAGCGGCAAAACCTCCGTAACCATGGCCGTATATGGCAACTCTGGCCGGGTCTGCTATATTTTTTTCTATGATCCACCTGACGGCATCTTCAAGGTCTTCCTGCATTTTCCCTCCCCATTCCTTATTTCCCGCATTCAGAAAATCCTTACCATATCCGGTTGAGCCCCGGTAATTAACCTGGAGACACACATAGCCTCTGTTTGCAATCCACTGAACAGTCGGATCATATCCCCACTTATCACGATACCATGGCCCGCCATGAACAAATAGGACTACAGGAAGTTTTTTTCTTGAGACACAGGGAGGAAAGGTTATATAGCCGTGAACGGTCAGTCCGTCTCTGGAAGTAAAAGAGAGTTCTTCCATAGAAGCAAATGTATAATCATTTAAAGCAGGTCTGTCATAAAAAAGAAAGACTTCTTTCTTTAATGTTCTGTCAAAGAGATAATAGCTCACAGGCCCCTTATCCGAATCAAAACTTATCCCCCATTTATCATCGGCCCTGTCACGGCTGGTAATACAAAAATCTCCGTCTTTCAATTTTTCTATAACAGTGAAATCTTCTTTTATGGAATCATCTAAAATAATCCATTCGTTTCTGAATTTATTAATGGAAACTGCCTGAACTGCCCAGGTATCCGGGTTGAACAGAACCGGATAAAATTCATCTAAATAGGATTTATTTATCTGAGGGCCCCTGAGGCATGGATTTATATCATATTCAGTATCACAGACCATAACGTCTGTTTTTCCCGTATTTATTTCAATCCTGCTCAACCGGCTTGTATTACAATTATGAGAATCTATCATATAGATATAATTATTGTCTTTTGAGCATCTGATACACCTGCTCATAGCCATATCGTTGATATTCCACCTGACAAGGCTCTTCCATTCATCCTGTTCCCCATGTCTTACTATAAACTCCATATGGTTATCATCGTTAACCAGTATTATTCCTGTAACGTTTCGTTTATTATCTACCAGCCAGTCATATATATTACCGGGATTCTCATAAAGCAAATTAATATCATCCGAAAGTAAATCAATATGATACAGATGGGCCGTATTATCTACAGCCATTGCAGCTATCAACTGATCAGGAAAATCTTTATGATAATCAAAATTTATAAATCTCAATTTTTTGGATATCTTTAATGGTTTACTTTTATTATTTTCTGTATTTAATTTATAAAGATTATGAGTTTCATTACCATCCATGTCGTAAATATAAAAAATATATTTATCACTGGTCCAGATATAATAAAGTACGCAACCATTTTTAAAATCGGTAACAGGTCTGTCATCATCTATGTCAACAGATTTAATCCAGAGATTCATTACATTATTTTCAAGTGCAAGATAGGCCAGTTTTTTACCGTCAGGAGATATTCTGGGATCACATTTTACAGGATCACTGAACAAAAGTTCTCTGGGGATAAGTTCGGGAAGGTTACATACACAGTTTACAGAGAGATTCACAAAAACCACCTTGTTATGCCTTTTCGGCCAAACTGCATTTATTTGAACAAAATATATTACGATAAAAAAACAAAAAATCCTTTATTAACATATTATAAAAATTCTACTTTTCTTCCGTTTGACAGATGTTTTTTCACGGTTTCATCGAGGGATTTCACTATTATTTCCCATTCAGATAGAGATTGAATAGACTTTACTCCTGCTATATCGGACATACGAATGAAGGAAACAGGATCATTCATGATTTTTTCCTTTTCAAGTCTGATGGTTTCTTCCATTTCCCTTACAAGTCGTTTTGCTTTTGCAGGGAAGGTTGCTATACGGGCCATATCCGTTTCCGTATCCAGTCTGGAGATAAATTTCTCCAGTGGTTCCGAAAGGAGTGAGTGAAATTTTTCAGAAGGCAATCTGTTTTTAGAAAGATATGAGGGGAGATTTCCAAGAGCCTCTTCTATCTCTTTTCTGGCTTCATTACGCCATGTATTTATAAGTTTATTGATCGTTTCTGTTTTATCCATTAAAATTTTAAATCGAGAGCAAATTTTATTGCTTTTTCTACCATTTCCATCTTTTCTTTTGTAATGGTACAGATATGTTTTTCCAGTAATGTTTTAGGCAATGTAAAAATTGTATCTACATTAATCACACATTCAACCAGCATACCATCATTTTGATTGAGTTTAACTTCTACAGGAATATTTCTTATAGTTCTGGTAATTTCTGCAACTGTAACAGCATTTCTTACTCTGCATGCAATATCTCTTGAAATTATTATTACAGGTCTTTTACCGGCAGGAGCAGGTAACATAGCCCACCAGATTTCTCCTCTTTTCAAGCTACCACTCCTCATCTGAAGCAAGATTGGCATAAATTTCAGAAGAAATATTTGCCATTTTCATATCTTCCGGAACATTTTTATACCCCTCACGGTAAATTTCTTCCATATTTTTCTCTTTTATTGCAGATATATAAGCCTGACATGCTTTTCTTATAATTTCTGCTCTGCTTTCACCTCTTTCTTTTGCTATGTTAATAATATCATTTGCCAGTTCATTGTTCATGGGAACCTGAATCATTTTCATAGTTTTTAAAGCCATATTACTCACTTCCAAATTATATTATATATATAATTATATAACTTTTTATATAACCAATCAATATATCAAATAAAGATAGTGTTTTTTTATGACAGGTAAATTCACTTTTACTGGAAATTGCATTTAATTTTGTAAATCTATTAATTAGTGAATAGTGAGTAGTGAATAGTGAAAAGCAAGTAAAATCCATTTTTTTTCACTTTTCACTTTTCACTTTTCACTCTGAATATTCTGTGGTAAATTTCTTTTTCCATTGTATATAAAATCACCTGTCATTTTTAAACACAATCTCATTTGACCTTACTGTAACTCTTTGATATAATTTCAGGATTAATCATATTGTGCATTACGCTGTTACTGAAGGGGGAAATTATGAGTATATTTGAAGAATTAAACAAAAGAAATTTAATAGCCCAGATAACCCATGAAGGGCCTATAGAACAAATGCTTAAAGAAAAAAAGGTTACAGTTTATGTAGGATTCGATCCCACTGCAGACAGCCTTCATGTGGGACATCTTATAGCATTACTCGGTTTAAAGAGATTTCAGCAGTACGGTCATCGTATTATAGCCCTTGTAGGAGGAGGAACTGCCATGATCGGCGATCCTTCCGGCAAAACTGAATTACGGCAGATGATGACAGAAGAAATAATTAACAGCAACAAAGAAGCTATCAGAAAACAGATAGAGAGATTTGTAAATCTTGACGATCCTTCAAACGGAATCATGGTAGACAATGCGGAATGGATAAGAGGTATGAACTATATTGATTTCCTCAGAGAGATAGGAACTCATTTTACCGTAAACAGAATGCTTGCAGCAGAATGTTATAAAAGCCGTATGGAACAGGGTCTTACCTTCATAGAATTTAACTATATGTTATTACAATCCTATGATTTTCTTATGTTAAACAGGAGATATGATTGCACCCTGCAAATGGGAGGAGATGACCAGTGGTCAAACATACTGGCAGGAGCAGATCTTGTCAGGAGACTGGAGAGGAAAGAAGTATACGGATTAACCATACCGCTTCTCCTTACTTCAGACGGGAAGAAAATGGGTAAAACAGAAAAAGGTTCTGTATGGCTTTCTCCTGACAGGACCAGTCCTTACGAATTTTATCAGTACTGGCGCAACGTGGAAGATGTAGAAGTAGGAAAACTCTTAAAAACACTTACATTCTTCTCTGCGGAAAAGATTGAAGAATTATCCGGTCTTACAGGGAAAGATATTAATATAGCCAAAAAAGAACTGGCTTATGCCATAACAGAACTGGTTCATGGCAAAGAAGAAGCTGAGAAAGCCAGGTCGGCGGCGGAAGCTCTGTTTGAAGGAGGAGGAGAAAGCAGTTCCATACCCGTTACAGACATATCAGGTGATAAAATAAAGGAAGGTATACAGGTTCTGGATGCTCTGCTTTTATGCGGATTAATATCCTCAAAAGGTGAAGGCAGAAGACTTATAGGTCAGTCAGGTATTCATGTCAATGATAATGTTGTAACAGATCAGACCATGTTGTTAAATGATAAATATGTGCAGGATGGAAAGATAAAATTCAGAAAAGGGAAAAAGGTTTATCATTTTCTCAGAGTAATTTAGAAAAATATCGTGAGTCGTGAATAGTGAGTGAAAAGTTCTCTTCACAACTCACGACTCACGGTTCACTACTCACCATATAAATAAAATTTTATTTAAAGACAATTTATCCAAAAATTTAAGCAGGAAGTTTTCTTATCTTTGACGAACCTTCGAAATAAATAATTGTAAAAAGGTTCTTTTATCGCGTCACGCGTTACGCGTTACGCGTTACGATTACATATAACAGTTATCAAATAATCATTTATATTATACAAGGAGGGGGTAACGTGGCAGAAAGAGATCCTTACAGAGTTATGGGAGTTCCTCCTATTTCCACTGAGTCAGACATAAAAAAAGCCTACAGGTCTAAATCAAAAGAGTATCACCCGGATCTTAACCCTGATCTTCGTATCTGGGCAGATGAAAAGATGAAAGAACTTGTAGAAGCCTATAACGTACTGAGTGATGAAGAGAAAAAGAAAGCCTATGATATGACCTTTCATCTTCAATACAGAAGAGAGAGAAGGAAAAAGAAACAGGCAAAAAAAGGGACACATCAGAAAGGCTTTATCGAGAAATTAAAAGATTTTTTTACAGGTCAGGGGCAGCCTTCGAAAAAGCCTTCAAAGCAATCCAGAGGTACGGGAAAAGGTAAGAAGAAAGAAGTCGAATATAATCCCAAAGAGGCAGAAAGTCATTATGGCATTGGTATTTCCATGTGTGATAATAACAGTTTTCTGAGTGATACGATAAATTCTTTTAAAAGGGCTACAGAATATGACCCGGAACACATTGAAGCCCATTATAATCTTGGTATTGCCTATTACAGAAAAGGCGAATGGGGAGAAGCTACATCCTGTTTTCAGAAGGTTCTCAAGCTTGAGCCGGGAGATGAAGGGGCAAAACATATACTCAATATTTTAAAAGAAGAAAGTTTTTAACCGATGTTGTCTAAAAAGGGCACGGTAATCCGTGCCCTTTTAATTTGGAAAGGAGCAGTACATTGAAAAAAAAGATTTTTTATATATTCTTAATGTTTATAATGTTTTTATTTCCTGTTATGGCGGAGGAAAAACAAAAAACAGATCTTCCCCCCATGACGGTAGACGATGTAATTAACCTGGAAAGACCTTTTCAACTCAGGCTCTCTCCTGACAGCAGAAGACTCCTCTGGGTATGTAACAGTCCCGATGAAGAAGGTAACAGATATGTCTCAAATATCTGGATGGCATCTGTAACAGACGGAAAGGAACCTTTGCAGTTAACGAGAGGTAAAAATAAATCTCATTCACCGGAATGGTCTCATGATGGCAAATCAATAGCTTTCCTGTCAGATAGAATCGATGATAAAGCTCAAATATTTACTATTTCACCTTCAGGAGGTGAAGCGGAAAGATTATTCGAATGGGACAAAGATATTGACGGCTTCAAATGGAAAGACAGTAAAACGATTATATTTCTATCCAGGGAAAAGACCTATTATTATGAAGAGAGACTCGAAGACAGACAGGATGACGGAGAAATCATAGATGATAAAGAAACCTTTGTTCCTTACAGACTATTTTCCTTTTCTCTGGAAGACAAGAAAATCAAAAGACTCACTCAAAACAGTGATCAAATAGAGGATTTTGTAGTATCGCCGGACGGGAAATGGGCGGTTACAATCCATATAGACAGCCCCCTTTACGGCCTTGATGCCAGATATTTTAAAAAATATTTTCTATTGAATTTAACAGATAAAAGTATAAAACAGATCTTTAAAGATCCTCATTTTGCTCCCCATGATTTTGCCTGGGCCGAAGACGGAACTCTTTATATGCTGGAAGATAAATCCAGTTATGAAGAAAAACAGGGGCCCGGCATGCCCCTTCTTTATGAATATGATATAAAAACAGATACTGTTAAAGAAATACCTTTAAATTCTCCGTGGGGTGCAGGTCTTTCAGAAGGGAAAATGCTTGATTGCGGAGGCACTTCTGTAGCAACAACCATTGCAAAAGGTGTGATAAATCCGCTGGTGATTTTGAATAAAACAGGTACACAATGGACAGTGACACAGATAGAAGATGAAAAATCTGCCAATCTGGAAACATTTGATTTTGGCCATAAAGGAAAATCCATAGCCTTTGTATATTCTACGGCGAGCACTCCTCCTCAAATGTATTATGCAGACATAGAAGGAAATAAATTCACTCATGTTACTTCCATAGGGGAATTTAATAAAAATTTCAAAGATCTGTTTCTTGCTAAAAGAGAAATAATCAAATGGAAATCAGACGGAGGAAGAGAGATAGAAGGCATTCTCTATTATCCGAAAAATTATAAAGAAGGACAGAAATATCCTCTCATGGTTCAAATTCACGGCGGACCTTCCTGGTATGACGGAGATATTTTCGATACAAGCTGGGCCTATTATCCTCATATACTTGCTGCAAAGGATAGTTTTGTCCTTGCCGTAAACTATTCAGGGAGCGCAAATTACGGCCTTCCTTTTATGGAGTCAATTATAGGACATTATTATGAACTTGAAGTACCTGATATATTGACCGGTATCGACTATCTCACAGGGAAAGGCATGGTGGACCAGGCGAAACTCGGCACCATGGGCTGGAGCAACGGTTCCCTTCTGTCAATTGCTCTTACTGTGGAGTCTGATAGATTTAAAGTTGCATCCTGCGGCGCAGGAGATGTAAACTGGATAAGTGATTACGGCAACTGTGCTTTCGGAGTATCTTTCAATAATCTCTACCTGAAAGGCCCATACTGGGAACATCTGGACCACTATCTTTCCAAATCACCGCTGTTTAAAATGAATAAAGTTGTTACTCCCACTCTTATAATATTCGGAGAACATGATACTTCCGTTCCCACACAGCAGGGCTATGAACATTACAGAGCACTTCAGCAACTGGGTAAAGTTCCTGTAAAATTTCTTCTGCTCCCTGACGAACCACATTCCCTCAAACAACTGTCACATAAAAAGAGAAAAATGGAAGAAGAACTTGCATGGTTTAATACCTATCTATACAAAGAAAAGGAAGATAAGAAAAACAGATCCTTTAAAGAAGGCTCCCCTGTTGACATAAAGCTTAAAAAATCAGATTTCCTTTATGATGAGTCAGGCAATCTCGGTATAAAGAAAGATGACATATTAATACCTGAAACAGTGGAAGTTGATGGTTTGTATGCAGGAAGATTTGAAATTACAAGAGCTCAATTCGAAGAGTTTTTAAAAGAAAGTGACAATAATATTTCTCTAAAAAATCTCACAGGGTGGTCTGAAAAAGGTTTTAAACATGGAACAGAAAATTACCCTGTGTCAGGTATTACACTGGCCGATGCGCAGAAATACTGTCAGTGGCTTTCACAGAAAACCGGTGATAAATACAGACTGCCGAAAGCAGACGAAATGGAGAAATGGATTGAAAGCTGCGGCGGAGAAGAAAATACCCTTGATTACTGGGCAGGATATGCCCTCACACCTGACGAATCTCTGGAATTAGAAGAAGCAATAAAAAAACTGGAAGGAGCAGGTGGCCTTATATTACCTGCAGGAACATTCGGCGAATCATGTGATAAACTTTACGATATAAACGGAAATGTTTCGGAACTATGTTCCGATGGTTCAGTAAAAGGACTCAGCGCAATAAACATAAGTGACGAAAAAGAGTTTTTCAGAAATACCGGCCTTTTATATACCGGATTTCGGGTGGTGAAAGAATAGTTTAACCATGATAAAATCAAGCATAGGTATCCAGATAATATGGTCTGTTGCGTCAAAAGAAGCTTTGATAGCAGATTTTGAGCATATAGAAAGGGAACATTTTTTCACAGGCCTTCTGAAATTTGCAGAGATGAAAGAAAGCCAGTTTGAAATAATAGCCCAGTATCCGGAACTTATACAGCTTCTTTCGGAAGAACAAAAATCCCTTCTGGAAAACCTTCTGTCATATGGTATATCTGTTCCTGAACTGAGCACTTCCATAAGAAGAAATCTGAGAAGAAAACTCGGCTACGGCGGTTATCCTTACGGAGAAAAAAGAACTCTTCACAGGTCCAGAGAGTCAAGAAAAGATTTTGAGAAACTGGAAGAACTCGCAAAAAGCAAAAATATGGAACTTTATACATCCATCCATTTACTGGAATGTTTGATAACAGAGCCTTCTCCGATGATAACCGGTGTATTGAAAGAAGCAGGAGTGGAAATAAAGAAAAATGACCCCATTATTTCCGGCAGATCCGGGGAAACAAAGAAAAATAAACCGGTTATTTCTGACAGACTTTTTGTAGAGAGGTTTAAAGAAGATGATGGAGAAAAACATGAAGTGGATAATGTCCAGCAGGTAACATCCCTTCCGTTTCTGGTGAGAAAATTACAGAATTTAAGATCTGAACTTTTATCTAATATATTCGGCCAGTCCCATGCTGTACAGGATTGTATAGAAGGGCTTTACAATGCCTTTCTTATTTCAGGTGATAAAGACAGAAAAAGTCCTTTAGCAGTCTTTATTTACGCCGGACCTCCCGGTGTGGGAAAAACATATATGGCATCACTATGTGCAGGCCATCTTTCCCGTCCTTTTAAAACCTTTGATATGACTCTTTATTCCGACCATCAGCAACACAATCAACTTACAGGATTTCCAAGAACCTATGCAGGAGCAAAACCGGGACTTCTTACAGGTTTCGTAAAAAACAATCCCGATGCCTTTCTTCTCTTTGATGAGATAGAAAAAGCGCATTTGAATACAATTCATCTGTTTTACGGAATTTTAGACAGAGGGATACTTGAAGATCATTATACTGGAGAAGAAGTCAGTTTTACCGGTACTGTTATAGTATTTACGACAAATGCAGGTAAATCACTCTATGAAAATCAAAACCGTACCGGTATCAGTGTGGCAAATTCATCATATCACAGAAAAACCGTTCTGAGTGCTTTAAGCCAGGAAAAAAATCCCGTCACAGGAAACAGTGTATTTCCTTCCGCCCTCTGTTCCCGATTCTCCCGGGGCTATCCTGTTATGTTCAATTATCTGGGTGTAAATGAACTAAAAAAGGTCAGTGAAGAAGCTATTATCAGCACGGAAGAACTTCTTTCAAAAGAATATAATAAGAAATTTTCTCATGATGAACTTCTGCCTCTATCACTTGTTCTCAGGGAAGGACATCCCGTTGATGCAAGAGGACTCAAAGCAGAAACGGAAAAATTTATTAAAACGGAACTTTTCAAGTTTTGCAGTCTCTATGAAAAACATAAACTGGAAGACGTACTGAATGAAATAGAAACTATCAGATTTGAACCGGAAAAGAATCAGTTCCTTATGAAGCCCGGGATAAAGTCCCTTTATGAACCATCTGAAAAATTAAAGATCCTTTTTGTGGCAAACAGGGACATAAGCGATATGTACAGGACAGATGAACTGGAGTGGTTCAATGTTTTTACGGAAGAAGAAGCAGTAGATGTACTGTCTTCACAGGATATTAACATGGTGCTGCTTGATCTGTGGGTAAACAGCGATAATCAGGAAGAAACAGGCCATATAAATACACTGATACAGGGACAGGATTTTACCCCTCTTTCTGCAAGATCACTGGAACATGGAAGACATATTCTGAGAAAGATTCACAGCAAGTTTCCTCAAGTTCCCGTCTATCTTCTGTCTATTATACATAAAAAAGAAAAAAAATACAGGGAAGGAGAAACCAGAATCATAACACCCGGATATGATCCGGGAAAAATACTGAGAAAATCGGTAGATGAGGAATTATTTTTCTCCTGTCTCCGTTCCGGCGGTGCAAGAGGGGTAATAGAAACAGACATTATAGACAGTGCCTGTCCTGACAGGGAGGTAAAGAAAAATCAATTTATAACAAATCTCAGATCTGTAAATATCCGTCTTTACCGGGAGAAAAAAGCATCAGAACTCGTTAGAGAAAAAAAGGTTCTTACCTTTGATACTGTGCCATATATGGACAAAAAGAAGAAAAAACTTTCCGTAAAACTGAGGGATTTTCGCCTTGTCCGTGTCATGGAAGCTTCCGATGCATCGGAATTAATAAATGATGTGGAAAGACCGGACATAAAATTTGAAGATATAATCGGTGCCACATCTGCAAAAGAAGCACTGCAGTTTATAGTAAAATGGCTTAAAAATCCCAGAAAATATAGCTCTCTTGGAATAAGACCTCCGAAAGGAATTCTCCTGACAGGTCCTCCGGGAACGGGAAAGACTATGGTTGCAAAAGCTCTGGCAGGTGAGTCAGACTGTGCTTTTATCGAATCTTCTGCCACAGGTTTCGTAACAATATGGCAGGGCAGCGGCCCTCAGAATATAAGAAATCTTTTTGACCGTGCCAGACGTTATGCTCCTTCCATTGTATTTATAGATGAAATAGACTCTATAGGCATAAAACGTGCCGGCAGTCCCGGAGGATCGGCAAGATCCGAAGAATCTGCATTAAATGCACTGCTTACGGAAATGGACGGTTTTAAAAATGTTTCCGACAGGCCTGTAATTTTACTGGCTACAACAAATCTGATAGAAAATCTGGACCCTGCTCTGAGAAGAAGATTTGACAGAGAAATAACGATGGAAAAACCAGATAGATCTGCCAGGTTACTTTATATAGAAAAATCCCTCAAAAACCGTAAAAACAGCAACATTTCAGGAGAATTAATAGAAAACATGGCAAAACAATCGGCAGGCATGACTCTAGCAGATCTGGAACGTATCATTCAGGAAGGTGCCGTTATGGCAGCAGAAAAGGGAAGTTTTATTACAGATGAATCATTGAAAGAATCCTTTGAAAAAATCCGCATGGGAGAAATAAAAACCATGCCTTCTCCGGCTGCGTTAAAAAGAATTGCCCGTCATGAAGCAGGCCATGCCCTGATAGCATGGCTGGGAGGGAATTCACCACTGCAGGTTACCATTATAGGAAGAGGCTATGCAGGAGGATATATGGAAAGAGAAGCAGATGAAGACATGGTAATCTATACGAAACCGGAACTGGAGCAGAGAATCTGCGAAGCCATGGGAGGAAGAGCATCTGAAATACTGTATTATGGTGAAGAAGAAGGTCTCTCGACAGGGGCATCGGAAGATCTGAAAAAAGCCTCATCTATTGCCAGAATGATGGTTTTAGAGTTTGGCATGAGTAAAGATTTTGGTTCTTTGTCCATGGGTAAAGATTATTATGGTAATCTTTCTATAGAGATAAAAGGAGCTATAGAAAAAATCATCGGAGAACAGCTTGAAAGAGCATTGAAAATCCTGGAAGAAAACCGGAAAGACCTGAATAAACTATCGAAAGCACTCCTTGAGAATAACCGTATTACAAAAGAAGATATGAAAAAGATTTTATCATGACAGCAGATCACTTTATTGACCTGACCATAAGCATGTACTCCCGTCACGCGTCACGAGAGCTTATATGTAGTTAATTGCTATCTGTTCCTATATATGATATATTTATTTTTACACAACATTTTTACATGCTGAAAGGAGCTATATGTATGAAACTGGAGTATGACCTAAAAAAACTCTACATGGATGCCTTTGCGCCACAGACAGGAGAAAAAGTCATCTTTATAAATGATTTCCCGAAAGAGGAAACAAAGATTACAGAGGGACACAGACACCGTGCTGAAATGACTCTTATATGGCATAAAGTTATGGCAGACCTCGCAAAAGAACTGGATTTTGATCTTTCGCCTGTACTGACAATCGATCTTCGTAATCCTGCGCCGGGCAAATTTGATGCAGATGCTTATATTGACGGAAAACCTGCAGAACTGACAAAGATTATGGACTCATGGGGAGAAAAAGATATTATTATAGCAATTACAGGCCCTTCTATTACAGGTGAACTTCTCAGAAGACTCACAAAACAAAAATTCCGCTTTGCCTCTGCTCCGAATGTAACAATAGATTTTGAAGGTTTTAAAGCAGATTATTCGCTCATACCGCTTCGTTTTGAAATACTTACTGCTAAAATGGGCAAAGCAAAAGCTGCAGAAATGATTTTCCGTTATGAAGGTCAGACATGGAAATGTAATTTTGACCTGAGAGGTCAGCGTTACCAGTATCTGGAAAATGGTTCCGCCCAGAGACCCGGTGAATTTATAAATCTTCCTTCAGGATGTGCCAATATTCCTCCCTATCCGGGCATAGAAGGAGACAGAAGAGGTAAAAGCCAGACAGAAGGAGAAATACCTGCCATAATTAATGATGAACTTGTTATATATAAAATTAAAGAAAACCGTATAGTTGAAATAACAGGAGAAGGATCTGCTGCAGAAAATGAAAGAAAACATATCCTTGAGCCTGCCCACCCGGAAATGGCTCTTATAACTAAGCTCGGCCTGGGTGTAAATGATGAAGGACGTCCTAACGGAACTCATGTAGGTGATGAAAAAACCATGGGTATGCACTGGGGTTATGGGCCTCAGAAACATTTCCCCGATACCATATGGGCAGAACATCCCATAGCTATGGATATGGATTTTGTATATCCTGATAATTCAAGAGAACCAATATTTCGGAGTAATTTCTATACAAAAAATCTGGGAGAATTATTTTAGGAGGTGAAGAGTGAAGGTTGAAGGCCAATGCCTTCAACCTTCACAATTTATGTACTGGTCAGAAGAAAATCAGAAGGTTCAGAACCAGAAACTTGAAGAAGTCATAAAAAAAATAGAAGAGAAAACGGCAAAACAGCTTTCTTCCCTTGCTATTTTTGATCTCGACGGTACATTATTTGATAACCGTACAAGAACTCTTTTTATACTCCGTGAGATTTCCGAACAGTTTGATATAGAACTGCCGGAACTTTCGGCAGTAATGGAAAGATTTCATGATCATTCTGTAGTGGAATATGTTCCTGAAAATACTCTCAGGAGAATGGGAGTTAAGAGTGAAAAAGAGATAAAATTTATTGAAAAAGAATGGGCAAAGAGATTCTTTTCAGATGAATATCAGAAATTCGATCTTCCCTTAAACGGCGCAAAAGCCTATGTTACCAGGGCCCATAAAGCAGGAGCCACTATTATATATCTTACGGGAAGAGATGTAGGCCGTATGCTTGTCGGAACTACGGATTGTTTGAGACTTTACGGGTTCCCCGTAGGTATAGTAGGCACAATGATGCTAGTAAAAGATGATGTAACAGTGGAAGATGAAATCTTCAAAGGTGATGTAGTGGATTATTTAAAAAGACTGGGTGAGGTAGTGGCTGTTTTTGAAAATGAACCTCTGAACAGCAATATTTTACATAAAGCCTTTCCTGATGCCATGTCATTTTTCGTCCTCACACAGCACAGACCCGATGCGCCTGAACTGAATGAAGGCATATATAAATTACGGGATTTTAAAGTCAGGCAGTTTTTGATTTAGTGAAAAGTGAAAAGTGAAAAGTGAAAAGAACAGGACATTACTCACTATTCACT
>JBEHWO010000024.1:0-33088 GCA_040217695.1 Vulcanimicrobiota bacterium
GAATGTAAATAATAATTATGATAAAGGTCCGTTAAAACAAAAAGATACCTCCGAAAAACCGCCTGCCGAACCGACAGACAGTGTGCATATTAACGGAGAAATTACAGTAAAAGAATTACTGGAATCAGAGGCATTGAAAAACTTGATTACCAATATGTCAGGTAAACTTAAACCTGGGGATAAATATGTAATTTCGTCGGGAGGAAAAGAGATACTATCTGCTGAAAATCAGGCTCCCACAATAGGCCAGAAGATAAAAGATGGAGGAGCAGCTGTAGGTACAGTTCTTTCTAAAACCATAAAAGCACCGGTTGTGGAATTTTCAAATGTAATTAAAGAAGATAAATCTTCTGCCTTTAAACTTGCAGTGGCAGTCGCAAAAGAACAGCAGGTTTTCAGTGCGCCGCCCAATATTGCTCCCATGGTTGATAATATCTTACATCCTGCCGTAAGAATCGCCGGAACAGTTATGGACAGCATAAAAGTATATAAAACCTTTAAAAATAAAAATTCCGATGTTTCCGATAAAATACTTGATTCAGTGCATCTTGCAACAGATCTTGTAGGTATGAGCGGTATAGTGCTCGGATGGGTTTCAGGGGGTACTCTGGCTACTGTATTAAATGCAGTGGGCTATGCAGGTGATCTGGCAGCCCTTGGCTATCATGGCATGAGATACTTTGAGAAAAAAGGCGATGCAGAAGCGACAGCAACCCCGCAGGGAGGAACTACACATACAACAGATCCAAAACCTCCTGAACCATCTGCAGTGAAGCCATAAAAGAATTTTTCATTGTAAAATAGAATCAGGCCGGGCCTGATTCTATTTTATTTATCCGGGAAATTTTCCACGTTTCAGCAAATATAAATTCCCTTCAATCTCCTTGACCGATTGTAAACAATTTCATAAAATCCTTTCCCAGGGCAAACTTCCAGAGTTTTATCAATCTCTCTTTAAGTTTTTTATCTTTCTCCAGGAGTTCTTTTATATTTACCTCATTAAGATTTCTTTTATTGAGATAATTTTTTACCAGAGCCATTGTGGCATCCTTTATATTTCCGCAGCAGAGAAGTCCGCACCTGTCAGAAGTTTCATCTATACCTGTAATCATATGTTCTATTATATTTTTTTTCTGCGGGTCTGACGTTATTTTTCTGCCCCACTGGAGAAAATAATTGGACAACGTAGCTTTCTTGGCCATTTCTATTAATTTTTCAACAGGCACTTTTGTAAAGGAAATCTTTTTAAGTTTTGAAGGAATTGGCACAGGTACTCTGCTTACAATAGCATCAATAATATAATCTGCAAGAAAAGAAGGTAAATCTCTGGCAATCTGTCTGTATATAACATTATTTCTTTTTATATAGGAAATCTCCTGACCAAGTATGAAATATTGCTCATTTTCAGATATACCTTCTCTGAAACTGTCATTTAAAATCAAAAAAGGATTTCCCTTATCGTCTTTACTTATGATGACATTAAAATTATTATCTCCTTTATAAATATAAATCCTGGGCAGAGCCATAAGAAGTAATTCAGAGCAGTGAACTATTATGTCATAATAATTCTTCCGCTCATCCTTCATATGTTCCGGTGTGATTTCACTGGAATTTAAAAGGATTTCTTTATCTATTTCATAGGTATAAAACTGCTCCATAACAGGTCTCAACCAGCTAAAAAGTCTGTTAAATTCTTTTTCTTTCTGTTCTACGACAGATTCATTAAATATATCTTCTGATTTTATGACACCTGTAATATTTTCTATATCTTTACAGTTTTCAATCAATTCCCTTAAAGCATCACCATATTCCTTACTGTCAGGATGCAGCATAAGAGCTATAAGTATGGAATAGTAAGACTGGACAGGGCTGTTATATTTCCTGAAGGCCTGTGACATAAAAAAGTAGGAACTTCCGTCCAGGGGGTTTCTGTCTATGAGGGCGGAAATTTTTTCAACAGTGCTGTCATAATTTTCAGTTGCATAATAAAGATAAACTATTCTGTCATGATATTCCGGGTTATTTTTATCTATTTTCAATAATTCTTCAAACTTTTTTATGGCATTTTCTTTTTCCTGAAGATGATCCATATAAATACAGCCCAGGTGTTTTAAAATATTCAGTTTCTCCTGCCTTGTTAAATAATAATCGGTAAGAAGTGTTTCAAGTACCTGTACAAGAGCAGGCCAGTTGTTTTCTTCTTCATAAATAACAGTGAGTCTGTCAAACAGTTCTTTTGAAGGTTTTATTTCTGTTCTTTTATAGATACCGAACAGTTCCAGCGGGACTTTTTTATCTTTTTTATCGAGTTTAAATAATTTTTCAAGGACCTTTTTCTGTTTTTCCATATGATAATCACATATCCGGTAAAGTTCTGCCAGTTTATGAAGACACTCTATGTCTCTCGGATTAAACTCCAGAAAAGCTTCCCGTTTTTCTATGGCAACAGAATAATTTCCCTGTTTCTCATAAATAGCTCCGAGTAAAGAAAGAAGCAGTTTTTTCTGTTTGCCAGATGTAATTTTCATGAGAAGTTCTTCAAGAAAATCTACTGAGATTTCTATGTCACTGTCTGCTGCCCTCTTTATCTGTTCCAGAGGTGTAATATAATTTGGATAAAGTAAAAGAACCGATTTATACATTTCCACGGCTTCATGGATTTTATCCAGTTTTTCATATAACAATCCGAGATTTACATAGATAATTTTATCATCGGGATATACATTCAATGCTTCTATATATCTGTCTATAGATTCTATATATCTTCCCTCTTCTTCCAGTTTCCGGGCTTCTTTTTTAACTGTCTTTGTATCTGATTTCAAATAAGTCGAAAATATGTTAGATAAATTTGCCATAATCTTCTCCTTTCAGGAAATATTTTACAATAAATATCATCACTGTAGCAAGAAATATTATGAAGGATTCTATACAATAAGGTCTAATACTGTGATGAGAATAAATAATACATCTACTTTCGTCACGCGTAACGCGTAACGCGTGACGGGAGGAAAACCTTTATTACATGTTTATGCTCAGGTCAGTAATAAAAAATATTATAACTTCTCGAGTCACCCGTCACATGTCACGACACATAACAGAAAGAAGGCTATTTATGAATGAATTTTTCACGAGACTGAGAGAAATATATGATGATTTTGACATGGAATATATGACTGATAATGCTGCAGAATGTGGTACATGTGAATTATGCTGTACAAAAAAATTCGCCTACCCTCCACTTTCCCTGCTGGACCTTGATTATCTCGATTATTTTATAAAGGAACATAATATCAGTCCCGGTATAGAAATATTTAAAAGGTTTATAGAAAACAAAGACAGAGACTACTGTCCTTACTGGAATAAAGGATGCACCGTCTATAAAGGAAGGCCTTTTTTCTGCCGTACCTATGGCATGTTTCATTTTGACAGCGAACAGCCTCTCCACCCTTCCTGTATATATCAGGATAAAACAATTGAAGTTACGGCAGAAACGAGATACAAAAAGATAAAACATCTACCTGAATATCTGGAAATGAGATATAAATATGAAGTGGTAAATGCAAAAAATAATGAAGAAAAAGTAAAAGCCCTTGTCACTCTCGGAGGAGAATATATAAATCAGTTCAGATTTGAAGAAGGGCTATTAACTTTTCTGGAAGCGGAAAAACTTGCCCCTGAAGACATAAATGTTCTCTATGATCTGGGATTTGTATACAGATCTATGAATAAATTCTCGGAAGCAAAAGAAAAACTGGAGAAATGTATTGCCCTGGGCGGAGAAGATAAATATCCCTACTTATACCAGCATACAGGTTTTGTATATCTCAGCCTCAATCTCTTTGATGAAGCCCTGAAGGCTTTTACTAAAGCCACAGAGCTTGAGCCGGAAGTAGCCCTGTCCTACCTGGGCCTTGCCCTTTATTATTTTACCTGTGGCAATAAAGAGAAAGCTATGGAATTATGCCGGAAAGGACTTGAAATTGAACCTGACCATAAAATGGGACAGGATTTATTGAAATCAATAAATGAAGCATAAAAATTCTATTCAATAATCTCAAAAGATTTATCGGGGGCGAAAGGTTTTGCGGTAGACTCTATATCGACTATTTCGAAAGGTTTTGCTCTGACGAGACCTTCCAGGTTAAATCTGTCTCTGTTTATCTCGTCAATCCTGAGAAGTATCTTCTGGTATTCTGTAATCTGCCTGGCTTTTGCCCATCCTTCAATATCATCGCCAAGGTTTTCCACTTCATTTTCATCAAGGACAAGATAAAAAGAGCCTTTGAATTTAAAGATACTGTTTCTCGGGCAGTAAAAAGAACCTTCCCAGGTGTACATATACATCTTATCCAGATATTTCACTTCAAATCTGGCTGTGGTGGAAGATATATTGGGAGCTATCTCTTCTCTGGGGCCCCGGGAAAAATTCGTGGCAAAAACCCATCTGTCTTCTTCTAAAAAGTAAAACTGAAAATTCAGTTCCTCTTTTCTGCTGTCAGGAGAACTCACAGTATCATAAGCCCATCGGAAACGAACAATCTCTCCCGGTCTGTATTGTTCCGCATCTTCGATGAGTTTTTCCTGAGAATTATTCACCATGTCATAGGGCAATGTTTCAGACGCAATAATCCTTGTGATATTCTCGTCTTCCTGAAGATAGACTTCGAGGAAATGTTTCAGACACAGATCCCTTACCGTTTCAAAATAACTTTCATCCACTTCCCATGTTTTTTTTAACAGACCGCTGTCACAGAGAGTTTTTATATTGTTCAGAATATAAGCCTCATTGGAAAGTTTCTCTACAGGAATAGAGGTCATGAGTCTATAGTAAAAACCTATGGGGAAAGCGCTGTTCCAGCGCCTGTTTTTGGGAGGTATGATATGCTTGAGAGCCGAAATAAATTCTCCGTTATAATCGGATTTTATAAATATTTTCCCCAGGATTTTTATCAATGTGGCTTTCATAGTTTTTTTCTCAAAAATCTTCCTGCAATATTATGTAACATGATAGAACCTGCAAGCCCGACAGAAGCCTGAAACAAATTTGGTATAAGTGCGGAAAAAGCTTTCGCAAGACCCATAGCAGGATAAAGAGTTTCTCCGATAAAATAAATGGCTACCATCCAGAGGGAAGCTAAAATTCCCCCTGTTATCATCCAGATAAATTTACAGTCTTTATTTAAATCTTTTCCTATATAGCCTGCAAGAAAACCTTCCCCTCCTTTGGCAATAAAAGTGATGGGGATAAATATAAAATAACCTCCGAGAAAATCTGCCATAACAGAGCCAAGAGCACCTGCTATGAATCCTCCCTTGCCTCCGAAAAGGAATCCTGCAAATATAACTACAATATCTCCGGGATTAATGTAGCCTCCCGTAAAAGTAGGTATCCTTACGGACATGGTAAAAACACATGTAAGGGCTATAAATAAAGACATTAAAACAGTGTTTCTGATGTTACCGGACCTATTGTTCAGTAATTTCCCGGAAAGTTTCTGTGAACATGCCATATGTGCAGGCATTTGATGATTTCTAAAAATATTCATTTTTCTTCATTAACTGGCTTCCAGGAAGGTTCCTGATTATTTCCCTTCCCTCCTACCAGTTTTAAGAGTCCTGTGCCATCTGATTTTATTTCATAAATGTCTCTGGGATCCTTCGTTCCTGAACAGAAAAGTATTTTTGTAGAATCATCAGACCAGGACAGATGGGTTTTCCATATACCATCAGAAGTGATAGAGGTTTTCTGTCCGGTCTCAATATCTATTACACATATATTGGCCGTATTTTCCGTATATTCAGTCGTAGTAAAAACTATTTTTCTGCCGTCATGAGACCATGAAAAATCATATTCCGTGCCCTTATCATCTGTAATATTTCTGACCATAGTACCATTGCTGTTCATTATATATAAATCAGACTGCTTATCATTTTTCGCAATAAAGGCTATATATTTCCCGTCCGGAGACCAGAGGAAATCTGAAATATTCAGATTACTGCCTGTTAAGTTGACCAGTTCCATAGTGTCGGGATTTATTGTATAAATATCATTATTACCTCTTCTGGTAGACATAAAAGCTATTTTACTGCCCTCTGGAGACCAGAGAGGTTTATTGTCTTTCCAGTCTTTACCGCTCGTAATCTGATTTTTTCCTGTACCGTCGGCATTTATTATAAAAATATATTCCGCCACACCTGCACGGGCTATATAGGCGATTCTGGAACTATCGGGTGACCATGAAGGGTAGTAATTATTTTCAGGACTATCTGAAAGATTTATCTGGTTTTTTCCGTCACAGTCCATAACAAAAACATCGAAATTCCCTGTTCTGTTAGAAATAAAAGCTATTTTTTTTCCGTCATGAGACCAGACAGGACCTGAATTGATTCCATTCTTTTCTGTCAGATTTGTTTTTCCGTTACCGTTCAGAATATAAATATCCTGATTACCATTACAATCAGAAGAAAAAAGCAGATTACCGGAGATATTCTCTTCCCCGGACAGGCCTGACAGGGGAGTAAAAACAATCTTCTTTGAAATTTTGCCTTTTATCACAGGGGTCTGTTTGTATTTACGGGACTTCGTATAAGTCATAACCTTTTTCTTTGTATTTTCAAAGACATCGAGAAGAGAAATTTCGGAACATCCTGGAGTCTCACACTTCTTTACAGATTCTATAAAAAAATGCATAAAAGTACCTCCTTTGAGATCTTTTTCCTCTCTCATTAACTCACCGTAACTTGAAGAAGTTATCAATAAAATACCGTCTCTGGAAGCCAGCTCATTCATACCGGAAGATTTTTCCGCGTCAAGTATTAAAACTATATTTCTGGATTTTACAGCTTTAAGCCAGTTTAACAGATCATCATCTCTTATATAATTTCCGTTGGGATTTGATATCTTACCATCATAGGGAATTATACACTCATCGAGGCCATTTTTTTCATCACTGTTATCATCTTTAATAAAGGTACCGTAGCCGCTGAAAAAAATAAAAACTTCATCTTCAGGAGATGCTTTTGAAGGAAGATACTCATATATGAGATTTTTGATATTTGCCCTGGTAGCATTTTTCCCTGTAATGGTTTTTATATGATCTTCGGGTATAGCGGCATACTGCATGAGTATTTTTTTAAATTCCGATGCATCACTTTCCGGATATTTAAGAGGAAGTAAATTTTTATCTTTATATTTATTTATGGCTATAATGACAGCCCATTTATCTGCGGAAGTCTGAGCAACACATGGCTGCATTAAAAAACAATAAAAAAATATACCTGTAATTAAGTATAAAAAACTGTTATATAAATTCTTTTTATGTCTCATCTCACGTAAATATATAAAAATTCCTTTCAAAAATTTTTCAATAAAAATCTGTCACAAATTATGGCCGACCATAGAACATCAAGTGTTCTCTGATGTCTGTAAAACGAATGGCACGAGGATTATCTATAAAAGTTTATGGCTTACACTATAATCCTGTCGGGAACGCAAATCAGTAACATAAGCCACAGATCATTCATATAAAATTCTTTAATTATCTTCCGTAAAACAGGGCCAGTTCTCTTTTTAAAGACCTGATAAAATCAATTACTTCAGAGCTGAAGTCCATGGTATCACTTTCATTTTCCAGGTCATCTGAAAAATCTTTCTCATTGCAGAAGTCAAAATCATTTTCCTCTAAACTTTCATTATCTATATCCGTATTATACAGATTGTCAATCTCTAGATTATCATTCTCTACATCCGTATTATCTAGGTCATCAACCTCTAGATTATCATTCTCTATATCCATATTATCCAGATCATCAATCTCTAGATTATCATTCTCTACAACTCTATTCTCCAAATCTTCAACATCTGGATTATCATCAATCTCTGCAGTTCCGTTCATTACATATTCGTTTAACTTCTTCGTCTTATAACCGGTAGTAACTTCAGGCATAAAAATTTCTTCTTCTACATAAAATTTTTCTTCTCTGATATCATCAAATTTGATAGTTTCGCCGGAATCTCCTCCTCTTTCAATGGACTGAATTAATTCTTCTTTTTCATCTTTTGAAAGAGGTGCTATAAGCAAAGACAGCCTGTTTTGCTTTGCATATTCAGCCATTTCCTGAGAAGTTTTATTTTTTGCCTTCAGGCATGCTTCCCGGCTCATCTGATAATGCTCTCTTTCTTCCTGGGGCAGTCTGGTAGAAATCAATATATTGTCTATTTTTTTCAGGGTATAATCATATTCGAATAGCTGTTTCTGATAATCTTTAAGTTTACTCTGGCTCATATAATCTCTCCTTAAGAAATATTATAGAGAATTTATCTCCTATAAATTCCCCTTAACTGGCCGAAGGCCAGAATATGTCCTTCCATAGAGTTTAAAATAGCTTTTTTATCAGGAATTTTATCGAAATTTAACAGAATATCAAGGGCATAAATCCTGAAAAAATAACGATGTTTCTGGCCTTTCGGAGGCATGGGGCCATTATAACATGTTCTGCCCCAGCTATTTTTTCCGCATATAGAACCATTAGGGACTGCCCCTTCTTTTAATTCCGTCACATTCGGTTTTATATTAAACAAAATCCAGTGATCCCAGACTCCGGCAGGAGCATCAGGATCGTCACATATTACAACGAAACTCTTTGTTCCTTCAGGGGGCTTATTCCATTTAAGTGCAGGCGATATATCCTCACCTTCACCTGTGAATTTTCCGGGTATCTCTTCATCTTCTTTGAAGGCGGGACTGTTGAGTTTCAAATCAATATTCACACCTGCAGGTTTACTGTGATGTTGAGAATTCTCTGCAGAGCCCTTACAGGAGTATAAAAAGACAAAAAAAATTAATAAAATTATTGATTTTTCCAAACTGTTGTTCATAATTTCATCCTTACAAAAATTTCCTCTAAAACATATGACATGTTGTATTTTTGCATGTTACTCATCCATTATCACTCATGACATATTACCCATTACACATTACGAAGTTTATAATTTACAGAATTATATTGTACAATATTTATAATTCCAAGTCAAAAGGTTTTTCTTTATCAATTTTAACAAAATGTTAACAAATAATTATTTACTTTTATATATTGACATGATAATATCTTAATTGGTCAGGTATAATATATAGAGGAGGAAACCTTTTATGAAGATATCAGAAAATATAAGAGCCACAAATATTGCACCACAGAAAAAAACAAAGAAATCAGAAAAATGTCCTGTCCTTGAACAGACAGATGTAGTACAGATAGGAAGCCACCTTAAAGAAGAAGGTATGGCTTCTCAGGTTAAAGGCCAGCAAATGCAGGAAGAAGCAATGTCACAGATAAAGGGCGACGTAGATCAACTAAAACAGAGCAAACAGATGAAAGCCGACGCCGAGGCCATGAAAGCAGCAGGAGAATCAATAGAAAAAGCCGGGCATGAACTTGAACAGAGCGGAACGGCAAAACTGGGAGAAAATCTTACCAAAGAAAAAACAGCTCATGAAGCCAAAGTCGGAGGGCAGGGAAAATTCGAAGAAGCTCTCTTTGAAGGAGAGACGGGAAAACTATTCGAATCTATGGCTCTTGATGTTCTGGGAGACGGATTACAGGCAGAAAAAGCCGGTGACAACCTTGAAAAAAGTGGTATTTCAAAATTCGATACAGCTATAGCTGATAGAGAAGCAGGCGCAAAAATGATAAAAGACGGAGCAAAAACAATAAAAGATTCCTTGGAAGTAGAAAGAGCAGGAGATGACCTCCAGGGTCTGGGTTTTGCGGATCTGGAAGCAGGTCTGGATAAAACAGCACAGGGAATTGATTTACTCGGTAAATCACAGTTAGATTTCAAACTTGCTCACAGTCTTGAAAAAGAAGGAAATAAAGCAGCAACAGATTCTGCCCATCTGACTCACAAGGCAGCAAAAAAGAAAGAAAAAGCTCTGGCACAGGAAGCAACTGCAGGAAAACTTAAAGGTATGGCTTCCGAAGCAGAGGGTAAAGCTGCATTGAAAGAAGCAGAAGCACTGGTTCATGCAAAAGAAGGTCAGAATTTCGATCTCCTCTCTGCCATACTTGCTAAAAAAGCCGCAATAGACGGAGAATTCGGTGCGAAGATGGAATCAACGGTAAGTGATCCTGCCTATAAACCCCTTGTAGAACATGCCAAACAGGAAGTAGAACTGGCAACAAAAGTAGGTATAGAAAGAAAAACACAGGCAGAAGTAGCCTTTGGTCAGGCAAATGCCGATGCATCAGAAGCAAAAGGCCTTAAAGGCAAAGCAAAAGGGCTTAAAACAGATGCGGCAAAACTTGAATCCCAGGCGGCACATCTGAAAGAATGTGCAACAAAAACAGAGGGAGAAGCAGCTGCACTTGCAGAACTTTCAAAGAAAAAACTTGAAGAAGCTACAGGCAAAAAAGCCCAGGCTACGGAAGAAAAGACAAAAGGTTTTGGTCTTAAAGGCGAAGGTCTTGATCTCAAAGAACAGGGTCTCTTCGGAGTTGCATTCGGTGAAGCTCTTGAAGGAGCAGCAGTCAAGGCAGAAAGTGAAGCACTCGAGAAGATGAAACTCGGTGACGTAATAGAAGATGCAGACTTCTCCGCAAAACAGGAAGCTCTTAAAGATATAACTACCGGCCATGACCTGGAAGGCGAAGCAGTTAAACTTCAGGGAGCAGCCCTCGAAGCAGCGAAAGCATTTGAAGAAATTCAGGATAAAGCTCTCAAGGATAAAGAAGGAGCACTGGCTGACATGGTATCTGCCAATACACTGGAAGATGAAGCCATAAAGGGTCAGAAAGAAGGACTCAATGAATTCATGGAAGGCGATGAACTGGTACACAAAGGCAGAGACAAACAGGCTGCCGGTGAAGTCAAAGGTTCACAGGCCAAACAGCTCAGAGAAAAGACCATTAAAGATCTTAAAACACAGGGTCAGAAGATTAAAGCCGGTAAGGTAATCAAGGAAAAAGGTGACAAGTACGTAGGCCTTGCAGAGGAAATATTAAAAGGGCAGGGACAATAATCGTAACGCGTGACGCGTAACGCGTGACGCGTGATACATAGTTGTCAGCAATGACTTTATTAATCACGAGACGTGAGACTCAGGTTTCACGTCTCGTGATTCTAATGTTTATAGCCGTGACGCGTAACGCGTGACGGGAGGAGACAAAATCACAAATTATCTGGTGTTATATTTTCCGCTGTCAGTACTTTATATGAGAATCGTGACGAGTGACGCGTAACGCGTGACGGGAGGAACAAATTCTCATTCTTCGTGGTGACCGAACCGGTCATGCCTGTTAGAAAGGATTAATCGTGACTAAAATATTTTTCTTTATTCTCACTCTTATGTTATTTTCAGGCTATAATATTCTTTCCGGAACAATGACAAAAATCCCGCCTGTTATAAATGATCATGGAGAAATGATACTCATAGAGGCAGGTGATTTCCTCATGGGATCGTCAGAAAAAGAAATGGCAAAAATTTCAAAAGATGCCGGAAAATCGATAAAATATTTCACCTGCGAAACACCGCAACATAAAGTTTATCTTGATGATTATTATATAGATAGACATGAAGTTACTAACAGGCAGTTTCAGGATTTTATTGAAGCAGGAGGTTATGAGAACCATATCTACTGGACAGAAGAGGGATGGAACTGGAAGGAAAAAAACGTCTACGAAGAACCAAAATGGTGGCTTTCCGGACAGAATCACAGCGGAATAAAAAACCCCACATACCCTGTCATAGGAGTAAGCTGGTATGAGGCATTTGCCTATGCCTCATGGGCAGGCAAACGTCTTCCTACAGAAGCAGAATGGGAAAAAGCAGCAAGAGGAACAGAGGGCAATATATATCCCTGGGGCATGGAATGGATACAGAACAACTGTATTTCTATGGGACAGGAAATAAATCCTGCAGGAACTTTAGAGACAGGGAAATCTCCGTACGGGCTTTATGATATGAGCGGAAATGTATGGGAATGGTGCAGTGACTGGTATAACCCGAAATATTACAGCACTTCTCCTTCCAGAAATCCCAAAGGTCCGAAAGAAGGTCTATATAAAGTCCTTAAAGGAGGATGCGGAGGAAATGCTGCCTATTATTATTTCAGGTGCGCAGGCAGACACAGTGCAAAGGTAGATTACTGGGATGCCTATACAGGCTTCAGATGTGTGAAACAGATAAGCAGATGAACTTTTGTTCCATCATGCTATAATATAAAAAATCTACTCTTTTATTTCATTAACTTCAGAAATCTTCCATGTCCAGCCTTCCCTTACAAAGACAATCTCTCTCCCAAACTCCCATCTGTCTCCTTTCCCGCCTGTGGCAAATAAGAGACACGAATTTTTATTGCCCTCAATCGTTTGCTCATTCTGCATATGCCAGATAATATCTTTAAAATAATCTCTCCCTGCCCATAATCCGATATTTCCACCTTTTTCTTTAAAGGTCTTCTCCAATAACAGAAGGGCATCTCCTGTGAAATATTTCTTCATTTTATCTATATCCCTTTTCTCTAGTGCCTTCACTACGGCAGAAACGGTTTTTTGAGGAGACGGAATAAGACTTTTGATAAGATACATTATTCCCACAAGAGATATAAAAATTAAAATTAATATGGCTATTTTTTTAAAATTGACCATAGGTTAAAATTTCATCAGAGGAAAATTCCTGTGTTCCCTCTTATTGAATCTTTCCGCTCCTCTGTTAAGAGCTTCAAGGATTAACCTGTCAAGATTCCTGTTGTTCTCTACCCTGTGAGCATATCTGTCAACCTCGACAGGTATATTATTTAAATATTTACATTGGACTCCGTAGTTTTCCCTTATATACCTGACACCTTCCACACCCCGTGCTTTAATTTCTACAAGAAACATATCAGGTTTTTCATCTGCTTTCATAGCATTATCGATATCTCTTCTCATAAGATCATCTCTTGAAAGCTCAAAAGATGATGAAATAACATTACAACCGTAATTTTTTTCAAGAGATGAAAGAATTTTATCTTTTACCTTTTGCGGAGCCGTTCCCAGATACATGACCTGTTTACCGGAAAGTTCCTTTTTCATGTCTTCATAATCTCCCATTACTTCCGGTTCAAAATAGGTTCTAATCACAGTAAGAGAAGGATTCCGCTTTTTTAAAGCTTCTTCAACCATGTCAATCTGTTCAAAAGAGGCAGTTTCAGGCTGACAGTGGGCAAGAATAACACATTCCGTTCCGTCGAGACCGGGGAAATCCTCAAGAAGTGTAAGATTTACATCTGACTGGACAAGGGTTATTGTGGCATCTACCAACGTAGGCGGATGTTCTCCTCCGCTTCCTTCATGAAGTATATAATTACCGGGACATTTTTCTGATAGTTTAAGACCGAGTTCCACATTGGAAACGACAAATTCATGAAAATAACCTGCTCCCGCCCTGCGGCATCCTATGACAGATATAGCCGGAGCAGAGCGGCCTGTTTTTTCTTCGTAATTATCCATATACTGAGACAGTATAAGACCGTCTTCATATACATCGGAGGCGCCGTGAAGTTTAAACCTGAGCAATACTTCGAGATATTCGGGACGAAAACGGCTGTTATAAATCTCATCAAGTGTTATTTCATCAATGGATTTCCCGCAATGTTTGTTGTGTATATTCACAAAAGGAGGTTCTGGAGGACCGCCGCGGGAATGGGTCATAACTATGGCTTCCCACGGTGTATCATAGGAACCGAGACCGCTCATAAGTTTGCTCACATAAATGCCGAAAGCAGTTTTCCCGACCCTTTTATCTGTCGCATAAAGGCCCATAGATGGTTTTGCTGCTCTGAGAGTTCCCGTTTTTTCTCCGAATACTGTCCCTCCTGCAATATATTTCGCTCCGTAGGAAACGGCAATTGAAGCATATTTATTCATAATCTGCCTGTTTACCTGGGGAGAACCTGAAAGTTGAATAACAAGATCAATATCTCGTTCAGCAAGGGCTTTTCTGAGACCTGCCACAGGATCTGAAATACCGTTTGCAGGATCTCCTTCCATTATTACTCCCACTCCGAACTCTTTTAAAAATTCGTCATTAAAACTTTCAGGATTTTTTATTTTTTCCGTTCCACCGAGCCACACAAGTCTGACAGGAGTAAAATCAAATTCCTTTATCAACTTTTTTATACCGTCTATGGTATTATCTGCTTTATGGACTCCGTCAATTAATACGACACCTTTCTTCTGTAATGACATTTTAAATACACCTTCCTTCAATTTTTTATTTCTTTTATTATAATCAAAAATCAATTTTCTGTATATCTTTTTCCAATAATCCAAAATTTATATTTTATATATAGTTAGCCTCATAACAATCCATAATTAAAGTAATTTTAACAAAATAATTTAATGATCGTGAGTCGTGAGTTGTGAGTCGTGAATCGTGAATAGAAGATTGTCTACTCACGATTCACTGAAATTCTAATAAGTTATGAAATACAGTATAAAAACCATTGTATAGATGGTAGATATATATAATTAAAATCTATAGATATTAATTATATAGAAAATCTATAAAAAATTCCATATCTATAAAATTCTAACAGGTAGGAATTTTACGATTTGGTATTGAATAATGAAATATTATGAGATATCAGATAAAAATTTTAAGCAGAAAAATTTTCATATCTCTTCTTACGATTCTTGTGGCAATGACTTTCACTTTTTTTCTTGTCCGCCAGATGCCGGGAGATATTATTCATACCTGGGCCCTTCAGATTCAGATGCAGCAGGGTATAGGTTATAATGAAGCAAGGGAAATTGCAAAAACAATGATGAATTATGATCCCACTGTGCCTGTATATATCCAGTATGTTAAATATATAGGGAACCTGATATTTCATGGTAATCTCGGTTATTCCCTTACCTACCGAATTCCCGTATCTGTTATCATATGGAAATCCCTTCCCTGGACTCTTCTTATAACATCTCTGTCTGTAACGTTCAGTTTCATTGCCGGTTCTTTTCTGGGAGCTGTCATAGCATGGAAGAGAAAAACCATTCTGGAACCTCTTGTTACTCTGTATGCAACTGTTACCCAGGCTGTTCCCGATTTTCTCATAGGTCTCATATTACTTGTAGTACTGGGAGTAAATCTGAGATGGTTTCCCATGCGCGGCCCATATGGCCCCAACGTAGATCCCGGATTTAACCTTCCCTTTATTTTAGATGTCCTCTACCATGCCATATTACCTGTTATGGCTTTTTCCGTTCAGGCAATAGGAGGATGGGCTCTTGCCATGAAAGCAAGTGCCACAGGTGTGCTGGGAGAAGATTACATCAATGTTGCAAAAGCCAAAGGTCTCACAGAAATAAGAATTTTAACACAGTATCTGGGGAAAAATGCCATAATACCACAGATTACAGGTCTTGCCATAACACTTGCCACTATGCTGGGAGGATCCATGCTGGTAGAAACAATATTCGGCTATCCGGGACTGGGGTATTTCTTCGGACAGGCTATAAATACAAGAGATTACAGCCTTATACAGGGATTATTTCTTGTAACCACTGTGGCAGTTATTCTGGCAAATCTCGTGGCAGATGTAGTTTATACAAAATTAGATCCGAGAATTAAACTTGAATAATTTTATATTCTATAAATTTCTATTATATTGAATTAAAATATATAGAATACCATTGTATATATTTCTATTGTATAGTTTTTAATTATATAGTATTCAAATTAATTTTCACATGTTCAGAGTTTTGATTTTTTTAGCTGAAACCTGATACTTTTAACTGTAAAATATACATATATCTATAAGATAAATCCAATTGTATATATTTTACTGTGGTGAGCATAAATAATACATATCTTTTCTCGTGACGCGTAACGCGTAACGCGTGACAGGAGGAAGACACTTATTAAATGCTTATGCTCAGGTAAGTAAGTTTATAGATAAATATTCTATAGAAAGGAATTATATACATGTTAAAAAATCTGTGGAGTTCTTTTAAAATCATAAAGCATAACAGAAGAGCTTTCTTCGGATTTATTATGCTCTGTATATTTTTTCTTACGGCACTGTTAGGGCCGGTTCTTATTCCTCTGGACATGACGCCTGACTACATGAATCGCTTTCAATCTCCTTCTATGTCACATTTTCTCGGCACAGATTATGCGGGAAGGGATATTCTCATACAGTTAATTCATGGTTCAAGGGATATTATGCTTATAGCATTTTCAACAGGATTTTTCGGTATATTTATTGCAGTATCTACAGGACTTTCAGCAGGACTGCTTGGAGGAAAATACGATGCCTTTATGATGAGACTGATAGATGTCCTTCTTACTGTGCCCAGTTTTCCTGTCATGGCAATTTTCGCGGCCCTTTTCAGGATAAAAAACCCGATTGTTTTCGGTCTGATTCTTGCTCTCTGGTCATGGCCGGCCCTTGCAAGGTCAATCAGGTCACAGATTCTTACGCTTAAAAAGAAAGAATTTATTGAAGTTGCCCGTATCATGGGTATGAGTACCACTCATATCATGTTTAAAGAACTTATGCCGAATATGATGCCATATATAACGATAAATTTTATAAATATCGCGAAAGGAGCCATTACGGCAAGCGTTGGCATTATGCTTTTAGGTCTTGTCCCTCTAAGAGTTCAGAACTGGGGTATGATGCTCAACATGGCTGCCTTTCAGACAGGAGCAATATATATCCCGAAGGCCTATTCCTATTTAATCTCCCCTATGTGTGCCATAGTAATTTTTCAATACAGCCTTATAAATTTCGCATCAGGCGTGGATGAACTCTTTGATCCCAGATTAAGAACAAGGTAATTTTATATGAGAATCGTCACGGGTAACGCGTTACCCGTGACTGGAGGAATGCATTCTCATCTTTCGTTGTGACCGAACCGGTAATGGTTGTTAATGGATGAACTCTTTGGCTCCAGATTAAGAACAGGGTAATTTAATTGTATACAACAAAAAATCTATACAATAAAAATCTATTGAATATTTTCAAAATTTCTGCATAAAAAAGCAATCTTACATATAAAACAATGTATCATTTTCAATGATATAGATTTTAATTATATAGATTAAAAATATATAGATTTTAATTATATAGTTAATTTAAATTTATTTCACAAAATGTTTATTAGAGGTTTTTTCATTTTTCTTATAGAATATTTTGTCAGGTAAATTAAATTATTTAGATAAACTGCTTCTACATAATTTTTATCTAAAGCTTTATTTTACGACATTAAAAATGAAAATTCCTGATACCTTTAAATTATTTAACCTGATTTCCCGGGTAAAAGATAATGACTGACATTCAAAAAACATCTGAAATAAATAGTAATTCCTGTATAAAATTTAAAAATGTAATGGTAGATTACCAGGTCCGTGAAGGCCTTGTAAAATCTGTCGATGGGGTAACCTTTGATGTAAAAAAAGGAAACATTACCGCCCTTATAGGAGAATCTGGAAGCGGAAAAAGCACAATTACAGGGGCGGTACTCAGAATACTTGCACCTAACGGAAAAATCTCTCCTGAAAGTGAAATTTTATTTGATGGAAAAGATGTTTTAAAGATGTCACCTCATGAGGTGAGAAATTTCAGATGGCGAAAAGCTTCCATGGTTTTTCAGGCCGCCCAGAATGCCATGAATCCCACTGTACGCATAAAATCACAGATATTCGATACGGTAACAGATCACGGTGAAAATCCCGGCAGTGAAGAATATCGTGAAAGACTGCAGGAATTACTCAGCATGGTAAGGCTCGAACCGAAAAGAGTATTAAATGCTTTTCCTCATGAACTGAGCGGCGGTATGAGACAGAGGGTAATCATCGCCATGTCCATGATTTTAAAACCCGAGTTTATCATACTGGACGAGCCGACCACTGCTCTTGATGTAATCACCCAGTCCTATATTTTTGATATTTTAAAAGAAATTCATGAAAAAACCGGCCAGACCATGATCTTTATAACCCATGATATGAGTGCAGTGGCAAAGCTTGCAGATACCATAGGGGTTATGTATGCAGGAAAAATTTTTGAACTCTGTGACGCAGATGTTCTTTTTGACAGGCCCCTTCATCCTTATACAACGGGACTCCTCAACTCCATTCCTTCTATCGAAGGGGATACGATAAAACGTAAACCGGTAAAAGGACAGACCCCTGATCTTATAAATAAACCTCCGGGATGTGTTTTTCATCCCAGATGTGATTATGCGGAACAGATCTGTAAGGAGAAAGAGCCGGAATTTTCAGACCTGGGAGGAGGGCATTTTGTGGCCTGCCATAAAGGGGGTAACATATAATGACACCTGTAGTGGATCTGAAAAATATTTTTATGAATTTTGACACAGATAACGGTAAAACCCTCCGTGCATCAGTCGATGTAAATATGTCCATACATGAACGAGAAATAGTGACAGTAGTAGGGGAGAGCGGATGCGGTAAAAGCACCATAGGGAAAATCTGTCTCGGCGTGCAAAAACCTTCGGCAGGTAAAGTATTATTTAACGAAACAGATATATGGGGGCCTAAATTTAAATGGTCAAAAGAATATCGTCTCATGGTTCAGGTAGTGCATCAGGATTCCTACGCAAGTTTAAATCCTGTAAAAACTATAAATCAGATATTAAGCGATCCCTTCCTTTTTCACAGAATTGCGAAAAATTCTTCGGAAGCACATAAAAAAGTAATAGCTCTTCTTAACGGTGTGGGCCTTACGCCGGCAGATTATTTCGCAAATAAATATCCTTTTCAGTTAAGCGGAGGGCAGCGTCAGAGAGTTTCCATTGCACGGGCCACCATATTGAAACCGAAATTAATTATCACAGATGAGCCTGTATCAGGTGTAGATTCATCACTTCGTATTGCCATACTGGATTTAATGAGAAAATTAAATGAAGACCATGGCATAGCATTCCTTTATATTACCCATGATCTTGCCACTGCCCGTTATTTCGGGAAGGGCGGAAAAATTATTGTCATGTACTTGGGTCATATCGTAGAAGAAGGAGATGTGGGAGAAGTTATCGATAATCCGAGACATCCCTATCTTCAGGCACTTCTTTCGGCACTCCCTCCTCCAGATCCTAAGAAAGCAAAGATAAAAAAAGAACTTCCCTTAAAAAGTCTTGATATGCCTGATCCTACGGATCCTCCTCCCGGGTGTCCTTTTAATCCCCGATGTCCTTACTCGGAAGAAATTTGTACGGAAAAAAATCCTGAACGGTTATCACTGGAAAAAGATAAGCCCCATTTTGTGGCATGTCATTTCGAGAAAACAAAAATTCCTCTATGGAAATAATTTTTATGTCCGGGTCGTAACGCGTGACGCGTGACGCGAGGTTTACCCGATGAACCATTTACATCACCGGTAACCGGACACTGATTACTGCTCACTGTTCACTGCTTACCGGTCTGGCTTCTTGCAATACGAAAACCTACGATATTACTTCCCATATTGGGGGGCCAGTCGCTCCTCACAGAAGAGCGGCATAAGGCTCCATCCTGTTTCCAGCTTCCTCCTCTTACAACCTTACGGACTCCCGAAGAGGTTCCGACAGGATTAAGAACGTTAACTGCCTGATAACCGCCGTACCAGTCACTGCACCACTGCCATACATTTCCGCTCATATCAGAAAGACCGAAATTATTGGGTCTTCCGTTTCCTCCTGCTGTCCCCACATCATGATGATTATTGGCCGAATTACCTCCATACCAGCAGAAACTGTCATTTACCGTATCTCCCCAGTAATAATCGGTAGTCGTTCCTGCCCTGCAGGCATATTCCCATTCTGCTTCAGTGGGAATTCTGTATCCGTTTTTCGTTAAATCTGCATTCCCTCTGTGATTTATATCACCATAACATCTGTTAAAACCTTCTTTGCCGGAAAGCCAGTTACAGTAGGCCACCGCACCGAACCATGTAACATATACGACAGGTCTTTTCTCATAACCTGGTTTTACGGTAAAAATTTCATCTTTCACAATGCCGGAATATTCGTTTTTTTCTAATTTAATCCACAGAGATTTCATTTCCGGCTGGTTTCCCATAGAGTTTAAAAATTCACAGTAATCCGCATTTGTTACGGTGTAATTGCTCATAAAGAAATTATTCACTGTAACGGCATGAACAGGTAATTCATTATCTTTTTTGCTGCTCCCCATATTAAAAATTCCGCCGGGAATAAAAATCATTCTTATATTTACAAGATAATTTCTATGGACTTCATGGATAATTTCAGTGCCTGTTTTAGGACAGAATTTTTTATTTACAGGGTGATTTTCTCCACAGTAAAGGCATTTACTCTGTAATTTAGAACCGCATCTGCTACAGAAAAGCATTTCCTCTTTATTCTTTGTGTTACATGAAAGACAGAGGACTGTCACACCGGGAATCTCCATGACATCTGTAACAAAGTTCTGGCTGTTACAGTAGGCACAGTAAACACTGTTGAAACCTTCCGGTATATCCAGAGAAGCACCGCAATTATTGCATTTTATATTTTTTCCAGTCATTTTTTTAACCTCCCGATTTATAAAACAGTTTTTCGCCAACTGTGACACATCATACGAAGAATCAATTTATTATATCAGAAAGATTTTTTTATGTATATGTAAAAAAATTATTGCTCTGTTACCATACTTTTACTACAGTGTTTTACTCCTGCCTGTTATATTCTGCATATAAGAAGTACATATTTTTAAGGAGGTAAGTTAAATGATAAAAACAATTTGTAACAACAGCTTCATGGCACAACATGTTTCAGGAATGAAAAGAGAGGAAAATAAATTTTTCACAGACGACAGGGTAATTCTCTCAGGATTGATTTCTGACGGCAGAAAAAAACCGGGCATTAACCTTTTACAGGAAGAAAATTTTTCAAGGATACCTGCAGATCAATTGATAATTCACAAAGAAGTAGAACTCAGGTGTCTTGAAAATAATCTTTCATCACTTGAAGATATTCACAGATCAATTCATGAATATAATATATGTGGTGATGAGCTGCAGAAAATTCATGAAAAAATCAACAGCCTTAAAGATAAAATAAAAGACGTCACTTCTGATATAAGGAAGCTCAGACTGAAAACAATAGAACCTTACATTTCCCCTCTGCCGAAAGAAGTAAGCAATTATTATAAAAAGGTAAATTTTGATATTTCACCTGAAGAAATAGATAAAATCGGGAACATATATAAAGAATTATCAGATGACAGGAGCCCCATAAAAATTAAAGGGAACTCTATAAATACCCTTGAAGGAGAGGAAATATGGAGAGAAATGAACAGAATGCTTGACATAAAAGAAGGAAGTCCTTCTATGGAAATAGATGTAGAATATTATCTTCTGGGACATAAAGATATATATAATAAATTAAAAAAAGCAGCAAAAAACGGCCATAAAATAAGAGTCATAATAGATCCGGGAACAGGTCTGAAGACAGGAAACTGCTACTGTAACAAAGATGTATCCGAATATCTTGACTGTCTTACAAACCTTATATCTCTCCGTGAGGAAACAGAAGATACCAATTTTGCCTTTACTGTGGCAAAAAAGGAATCTCTAAAAAATTTAATGCACAGAAAATTTCTCCGCGTCGGAGAGAAAGTTCTCATTGGAGGTATGAACTGTGATAAAGGGTCAGGTGAAAATGCAGATTACGCTATGGTCATAGAAGGTCCTGAAACAACAGAGCTTACGTCCAGATTTCAGGAAGATATAACAAATTCTGCAGGAAAAACAATAAGAGATATATTCGGCAAAGATATAGAACTGCTCAAACATGGGTATATAACAGACGGACAAACAGGGGAACCGATAAAATACAGGTTCTTACTTACTCCTTCTCAATTCTGCGATTTCCTCATACTGCTCCTCCCGGCAGAAAGTCAGAAATATATAGAAAACGCCCCAAACGGTCTTGACAGAGTCATAAGAATATTTGAAGAATATAAAAAATCAGGCCTTAATCCTGAAGATTACGGGGAATTTAAAGAGGCAAATAATTCTCCATATATTTCAGATACTCCTTTTATGGCAAATCTTATGAATGAAAAAGACGATTTTTATGCAGGCCTCACAGACAAAGGAAGAACATGTCTGTATAAAAAACTCGAAGAATCCTTTAATCATATGAACCTGGAAAAAAATTTGGGCTATTTAAAAGATATAACACTTCCTGAGGGAAACATATCCGGCACACAGACACTGGTAACAGGAACAACTCATGAAGAACTGCAGGCCCTTGTAATCTATGCCATAAACAGTGCAGAAGAATTTCTCTACATCCCTTCTTTCTGCATGAGTAAAGACATAAGCGAACTTATTATAGAAAAGAAAAAATCTATGGAAAAGCTCGGTAAACATTTCGACATAAAAATACTGCTTGAGCCTTCTGAGATGCCGGCCAATAATATCAACACCTGTCTTAATTTAAAAGAAGCAGGAATCCCTGTAAGATTTGCCCGGCTTGACGGGACAGGTGAAAATCATGACAGGAAACTTCATTCCAAAATGATTGTAAGCGATAAGGTTTTATTTACGGGTAGTACAAACCTTACTCATTCAGGACTGAGAGAAAATCAGGAAACAAGTGTTATGGTTTTTATAGATCCTTTATCAGATAGAAGAAATATGGAAGAATATAAAAAGGATTTTCTCGAATTATGGGAAGGTCAGAGTGTTGATGTTAATCTTTCTTCCCCGGTTTCCGATATACCCGTTTTTATGAGTAAAGAAGAATATGAAAAAAATCTGGTCAGGAAAACAGTGAGAAATATAGGCAGATATGAAAGAACTGTTGGAAATAAAATAAAAAATATTGCAGAGAGCAGGGAAGATGTAAAAGAAGAAATTCAAAGACTTAAAGATGAAGGATTTCATGACGGGTATGCAAGACTTCTTGCATTGAAGAAATTTTATACGGAAGACGAAATTAACTCTTTAAGGATAGCACAGGACTATCTCTTAAACTGACAGGGAATTGTATCTTTATATAGAAAGTTCCTTTAAACGTAAATTAGTAAATAGTGAGTAGAAATAAATTCTTTCGATCCACTACTCACTATTTTCTGTCTATCAACGTGAATACAGTTTTGTAGAATTAATCTAAAAAATATATAGCAATCCGTACATTGAATTTCATCCTTTCTATATGTTATTATGAATATGAAAGGTACATTGAGGAGGAATTATCGATGGAAAGTGTGGCAAGAAAATTAGATGTAGAGAAAAAATATAGTTATGCTGATTATCTTACCTGGTCTGATGATGAAAGATGGGAGCTTATTAATGGTGTTCCTTATAATATGAGTCCTGCTCCTATACTGGATCATCAGAGAATATCGGGAGAATTATTCAGACAGATAGCTAATTATTTAATTGATAAAACCTGTGAAGTATTTGCTACACCTGTAGATGTTCGGTTTCCTAAAGGTAAGAAGAAGAATGATAAAGAGATATTTGATGTTGTTCAACCTGATATTATTGTTGTCTGCGATCAGGATAAGATAGAAGATTATAGAAGTTGTCTCGGTGCTCCCGATATAGTGATAGAAATTCTTTCTCCTTCTACCGCATCTAAAGATTGTTTAAAGAAAAAAATGCTTTATGAAAGAAACAGGGTAAAGCAATACTGGATTGTAGATCCTGATGAGAAAGAAATTTATATTTATAAATTAAGAAATAATGATAGTTATGGAACGCCTGAATTATATACAAAATCCAATAAGATAAAAGTTGAAGGTTTTGAAGGTCTGGAAATAGATTTAAGTCTGGTTTTCAGAAAAAGAATTAATGAGAATTCAGAAAAGACTTAATTTAATTGTTTTATTTTTTATCCAGCAATCATGCTTCCACAGTGTTTGCATTTAATGGCTTCCGATTTGATTTCTTCCGCACAGAAAGGGCATTTTTTTACTCCACAATTTTCCTGATTAACCACAGGTTTTTCCGGTGTTGCCCGGGCTGCAAGAGCTAAAAGAATTCCGAAAATACCCAGAAAAAAACCTGAAAGGGCATAAATAAAAATTTTTCCCTGATCCTTTGTTTTACCCTGCATGATTAAAGCACTTACTATTGCTCCCAGAAAAGAATATTATTTATAATTACATCTCTTACTAATTTATCATGTTCATACCGACAAATTCTGCCGGTGGAAATTTTTTTTTAGTCAAATAGATAATTAATTAAACATATATTAATCTCATCAGAACAAAATCAGATAAAATCACCTGTATGTATAAATTATAAATAAAAGCAATGTAAAACTCTAATCAGAAGCCAAGCATTTCGTCATTGCGAGGAGCAAAGTAACAAGCAATTCAAATAGTTTTTGCTGTAATGACGGGATTGCGTCGCGTGCAATGACAGTTTCCTTTTATTTTTTTCGTAAGTCCTGACTAATTTATCAGTAATTTTCTATTTCTTATTCAACATCATCATAGTTTTATCTCTGGCTTTTCTTGCTAATTCATATTCTGGATCAATCTCTAAAGCCTTATCATAACATTTAAGAGATTCTTCCTGTTTACCCTGACGCTCTAGAGCAACACCTTTGTTATACCAGGCATGAACATAGGAAGGATTATTTATTATAGCTTTATCATAACATTCAATAGCTTCTTCATTTTTTCCCTGATTATATAGAATACTTCCTTTGTTATTCCATGCATAAAAATATCCGGGATTGCTCTCTAAAGCCTTATCATAACACTTCATAGCTTCTTCATTTTGTCCCAACTCTTTTAAGATAATTCCTCTGTTATACCATGTATTAAGAGCTTCAGGATCAATCTCTAAAACTTTATCATAACATTCAATAGCCTCTGTGTTTTTTCCGAGTTTCTTCAGCAGGACTCCTTTATTATGCCAGGTCTTAACATGTTCCGGTTCAATATCAAGAGCTTTATCATAGTATTTAATAGCTTCTTCATATTTTCCCTGATTGAAGAAATCCAGCCCTTTCGTATTCCATTCATCTGCAGATATAAACCCTGGCGATATAATTTTTATATCTTCAACAAAAGGACAATTTAAAATATTGTGTATAAAATCCAGAAGTGTGGCTTTCTTTTTGAGTAACCAGAGAGGATTATTATTTTCATAAAGCACTATTTCCCAGACCTTATAGTGATTTTTGCTCCTTTTATCCAGACCTATTCTGACATCTGATACTGCATGGCAGTGATAAAACATATTGACTATCCTTCTTAAATCAACCTCACCATCTTCAGCTTCAGAAAGTTTAAAGGTATCAATGTCATCCGGAGGAGTTAATCGAGGGCTGGCAAATATTCTGAAGTTAACTTCATTAATGCCTTTTTTTCTGTTACAGAGACTGCAAAGGGTTTGCAGGTTTTCAACAGTAGATTTTCCACCGAATTTACGTGGTATAATATGATCGACTTCAAGAGTCACTTTCTTACCTTTCTTTTTTATTTTTCCACAACAGAGGCAGGTATAGCCATCTCTTCTAAATACCGCTTCTCTTACATCAGCCGGTACACCGTCACCAGAGGTTGTCTCAGGTGCAGGTAGTGTCAGTAACAATGATGGGACATTAGTAAATTTAAAAATATAATACAAAATTATCTGTTTTTTATCGAGAATCCCTCGTTTCTTTAATTCCTCATTCAGATCTTGCATTGTAATTTTTTTATTTACTAGATTTTTTAAATGATCCCTATTAATTTTCTCATCTTTTAATTTTCCTAATATTTCTTCTGTTATCTTAAGCTCAATAAATTTAATAATATTATATACTCTGTTTTTCTCAGCATCAAAGGCAGTTTTAAATCTATTAAAACTCTTATAAAACATTTTCCAGAGAGATGCTGCATCATTGTAGGCACTCTGCAGTTTTTCCTGAATTATAAATTCATTATCATAAATTAATTCAAATGCTATTTTAGTTAAATCATGTCTGTCTCTTTGTTCAAATGTATAAAAAACAGGAGAAGTTCCTGACTGTGCTATATGCCTTGCAATTCTAATCAAATCGAAGTCAAGCGTATTACATGGATCATCTTTTTCTTTATCAAAATAGGCATTAATCCATTCAGAGGCATATTTTTTCATCCATTTTTCATCCAGTTTTTCTTTTTCCCATTCAGAATCCAATCTGGCAGGTATTTCTTTAATGAATCCTTGAAATTTTTCTTTTGTATTTTCATAAACAATGATAAATTCCGTAAATTTATTTATCTCTCCCTGTACTTCTATCAAAAGTTCTGTTTCATACCAGCCAACAGGTATTTTTTCCAGATAAGGTACAGGTACACCGGGTATACCATCAAATTCTTTACATAAATCTTCCACCAGTTTTATTGATATATATTCGACAGGATAATAGCCCTTTATTTTCTCAGAGCGTGTCGGAAAATAATTTTAAAATAAAGAGTATAAATTGAATAATTAGTAAATAATTCTTAAATAAGATAAAGTCAGGAAGAAAAATGAGGAATTTTAAAATGGGAAGAAAGAATTATTCAAGTGATTTAACAGATAAAGAATGGGAAGAAATAAAAATATATTTTCCAGATACGATTCGTGCCGACAAACGAGGTCGTCCCCGGGAGCACAGTAAAAGAGAGCTATTAAATGGAATTTTTTATGTAGTCAGGAGTGGATGTTTCTGGAGAATGTTACCTCATAATTTTCCAGACTGGACAATAGTATACCATTATTTTCGAATGTGGAAAAAAGATGGTACTTTAAAAAAAGTAAAATGCCGGCGCGACGATAAATTTTCCCCTGCCGAATTGAGTATCGCTTGCAATGGGAAACATGGCCTGAATGCCAAAACCGTAGAAAAAATGAGTTCTTTTACGGGGAGGAATAAAGGCGAATTGTACAAGTAAATCACTGGAACCAAAATTGTAGTCTCCCACAGGCTGTGTAACATCAGTAGAGACATTGTTAATCATAAGAGGAAGATCTGCTCTTATGGCAAGAACCCATTTATTCTCAGTACGAAATACTTTATCTCCACGGAGTGTAACAGAAAATCCCTCTGTGCCATTATCCTGATTTTGATACTTAAATCTCATTTCATATCTGGTTATGGGGAGAGCAGGATTCTCTCCTGTAATTGACTCTTTATCTTCTTCAATATTGTTGTCGTCAGTATCTTCTTCATCCTGTGTTTCTGACGGTTTTTCTTCCGAATTGTCCACATTTCCGGAATTTTCAGCGGCCAGAGTATATTTATCCCTTTTATATAATAAATCCGTAAGATCTGTCTTTAAAAAACTGGATCTGTATATTTCCAGTTCCTGAATGTCTTTGAAACTCAGGTTTATATTAAAATCTTTTCTTTCGGAAACAGAACGTTTGCTATCGGAAAAATCATTGATACATTTAACGGAACAATCATTTATGGATTTATCCGAAATCTTTTCTGTAAGATTAATATCATTGTTCATCTTTAATTCTATAAGAGGAGACCCGTGATCTGTTAAACCGGAAACACCGTATATTTCATTATCAGTGGCATTATTACGGTCATTGAATTCAATATCTTTAAATTCATACATATCTCCTGTATCCGGTTTTGAATTGAAGTCTATATAAGCAAAGGCAGGACATATACAGAATAAAATTATTACTGATATAACAGTAATTTTAAAATAATTTTTTGCAAATAAAAACATCTTGATATACAACTCCTGTAAGAAAAATAAATTTATTATAGCAATGAAAACTGAAGTGGAAAATTCCTCATCCGCCTGGAGCCAGACCGATTTCAGCTTTTTTGTTTCCTATGACGCAGATCTGAAAAAAGCAATGGAACTTATGCTTGAAACAGGCAGAATATTAAAAGAGGAATGGCCTGAGAAAATACTGGATAATCCGGTAATGCTGGGAGTGGATGAAATCTCGGCTCTCGGGATAAAACTTCGTATGCTTGTAAAAACTGCCCCCCTTCAGCAGTGGAATATAAAAAGAGAGTTACTTCTGAGGATAAAAGCCGCTTTTGAGAAAGAAAAGGTTGATTTTGCCTTTCAAAAATAAACTGTGCTGATGGAAAAAACAGAGAATAGTTAATAAGAATGTGAGAACATTTGTAAAACAGGTTATTTTGTTATAAGAGACTGTAAAAAATAACCCTGGCAAATTATATTAGAACGGTTATTATCCTCACATCATGCGTAACGCGTGACGCGTTACGATATAGACTGTAAATATGATATACACGCAGCAGTTTAGATTTTTTCGGAATAGCACCGGGTAGTCGGATAGTTCATATTTAGGATAATACTTTTTAGAATTACTCTCTCGTAGAGTTTTCCCAGTCTGTGTGATATGTCCCTGGATCTGAGTTCTGCTCTGCTCGGGCCTTCATCTGTAGAAATATAATAAATTATATGACCGTGAAAAGTAACAGGGAATGAAGGTTTTTCTTCTACATATATATGGAACAGGATGTGTATCTCCTGCAATGGCCGGAGTTACGGAAGGTGTGATATTTTTTTCTCCTTCGGGTGAAACAGTAGCTCACGGGAGTCATTGCCGGGGTAAAACCTGATGAGAAGAAAAATATGAAGAATAGCATCAAAAATTTTATTATATGATATCTCACAAGTAAATCTTTTATCCGGGTTACATATTGAAGTACCGGGAAACCCTTCTGCAGGTGATTGACATGGCCGGTTTATAGCCGGCAATGTCAATCAATTATAATTTTTTACCATCTACCTCTGTGAAAGCCTCCGCCTCCGCCGCTTCCCCAGGTTCTGCCTGCATGGTTTATATCACCATCGGCACCTCTCCAGGTGGCACCTGCATGGTTTATATTACCGCCTGGCCCCCACGTAGAACCTGCATGAACAACACCGTTATCACCCCATGCTGTTGCTCCCGAGTGGTTTACCCATCCGTTTGAACCCCAGGTGGTCCCCCTGTGAACTACAGAATTACTGGTCCATCCTGTTGTACCTGCATGATAGACGGAACCATTGTAGAATGTGTTGCGGTTCCATCTTGTATAAGGTGTGACATAACAGCGATCCACATCGAAAGTGCGGACAATATGGGCGGAATAATAATCATAATCCAGTGCTGCCCCGATAGCTATTCCTGTTGCAAGCCCGAGTCCTACAGGGTAATAATCAGGATCATCATCTACATCTACATTGACCGTAGACGGTGGTGTTGTATTATAGGTATTATAAGTTACATTTGCAGGCTGACCTGAACCCTGCTGCTGTGACTGAGCGGAATTATCTACAGGTACAGTTATGGCTACGAGAGTTTTGCCTGCCACATTATTACTTGTATACTGAAGGCCCATGGCTGTAAGTACTGGTAAAAACGGTACGCATAAAATCTCGTTCTTTCCCGTGCCAACCAGTCCTCCATAAGATACATTCTCCTTTATCTGATCTTCTGTTACACCGAAATAATATTTAAAGAAATTGGAATCTATAAAAAGAGTATTCTGATAATTTGCCAGAGTATAATTTCCCGCTGCATCATTATTTATTGTTATTCCTATCTGATCCTGCGGCACTATAAGTGAATTGTCAAATTGCATAACCTGTATGGATGCACAGGCAGGAAAGGCAGACAGACACATTGTAATGATTATTAAAGCAATCATTATTTTTTTCATACTTTAAAACCTCCTTAATGTAATTATTATTTTTCCTTCTGTGAGAGTAGATCCTTTGCTTCTCTCATAATGGCATTATCTGCAGGAGTAAGACCAAGGTTGTCTTTAACATGGAGCTTTGCTCCTTTAGCCAGAAGAAGTTCAGCCATATACATATCATTATTGGAAGCAGCTATATGAAGGGGAGTAGAACCGTTATTATCCCTTGCATTTACATCAGCTCCCTGTGAAATCAGATATTCTGCAAATATCTGATTGCCGTCAAGTACGGCAAGGTGCAGAGGTGTTATCCCATAAAAGCCTTTATTAATATCTGCTCCTTTTCCCAGGAGTAATTTCACTATTTCTTCCGGGTCATCGGCATCTGTCTTTTGCATGACAGCTACATTACCGTAGAGAATTACCATAGAAGATACGAAGAAAGGTGTAAAACCGTCTGATGTTTTGCCATTTCCCATTCTTGAAGAAAGGAAGTCTGCCAGATCTTCGTTACCTGCTGCCTTTATTTTAGCTAATACCGGCAGAACATCAGTATTTTTTTCATTTATTTTAGCGCCTTTACTCAGGAGTAAATCTGTCATACCCTTATGAGAGAAATATACCGACACATGAAGAGGTGTAAAGCCGTTTTTATTAGTAGAATTAACATCTGCTCCTTTAGCGATAAGTAATTCACCAATTTTTCTGTTCCCTGCAGCTGCAGCATATACTAAAGGACTATTGCCTTCCTTTGTTTTCCCTTCCAGAGGAGCTCCCTGTGCTATAAGAAATTCAGCCATATCTCTGTTACCCCTCATAACTGCAATATGTAATGGTGTAAAGTTCATAGGGCCTCTTTTAAGGTCAGCTCCTTTTGAAATCAATGACAGGGTTAATTCTTTATTACCTTTCATTACCGCCCAGCATAAATTCATTTCTGCCCCTTTACTTACGAGCAGTTCTCCCGTTTCTTTACTTCCATTAACAGAAGCAAAGGCTAAAGGGGTAAACCCGTCATTATCTTTAGCATTTACATCAGAGCCTTTTGCTATGAGTATGTCTGCTATTTCTTTATTATTATGATAGGATGCTATATGTAAAGCTGTATATCCGTCTCTGGTTTTAATCTTTATATCTGCATTTTTTGCTATTAAACATTTTGCTGTTTCAGTATTTCCTGTGGCTATAGCCTGTTCTAAAGGGGTGGCACCGTCATTATCTTTAGCATTAATATCCGCACCTCTGGAGAGCAAAAATTCGGCCATATCTTTATAGCCCTTTTCTGATGCTATATGTAAAGGGGTTTTCCCTGCGTCATTCTTTGCTTTAATATCAGACCCTTTTAAAAGAAATAAAGCTGCCGCCTTTTTATAATCAAGGGAAACTACAATGTGTAACAAGGAATTTCCCATGTTATCTTTACTGTTTACATCTGCGCCTTTTGACAGGAAAAACTCTGCCATTTCAATAGTTTTCGAGCTCAAAATCGGTGTCTTTCCTGAATTATCTTTACCGTTTATATCTGCACCTTTTGATAGAAGTAATTCTACTATTTCTTTTGTTCTGGCTACATGTAAAGGTGTTTCTCCGTCGATATTTTTCACCTTCAATTTTGCTCCTTTTGAAAGGAGAAATTCAAGCACTTCTTTACTTCCGTTATTTGCAGCAGAAAAGAGGGGAGTAAATCCGTCATATCCCGGGGCATTAATATTTGCTCCCTTTAAGACAAGTAATTCTGCAAGAGGAAGGTCATTTAAAAATGCTGCGGCATGTAACGGAGTTTTCCCGTTCAAATATTTTGTATTTACATCTGCTCCTTTATCTATAAGGAGAATAGTTACTTCTTTTGAATCTTTTTTCATTTGATCCAGCGGTTTAATATAGCCCTGTGCAAAGGTTTCAAAAAATAATGACATAAAGAGAGGCGTAAAGTTTTTATAATCCTTTGCATTTACATCTGCCCCTCTGGCAATTAACATTTCTGCCATTTTTTTATTACCATAATAAGATGCCATATGTAACATTGTCATATCATTCATATATTTTTGATTGACATTCACATCTGCCAGGTCAGGGTGGAATTTGAGGATCTGTAAAAGACACTCTCTGCCTTCCATATACCTGTCTTCCTGCCACTGTTCCAGCTGATACCCTGCAGCGAGAGCAAGAGATTTGTTTATTAAAGCATCGGTAAAATCAGGTTTTAATTCGATAGCTTTATTGTAAGAGTCAATAGCTTTCAGAAATTCTGTGACATTATAATAAAAATTTCCTTTCTCAAGCCAGATTTGAGGATTTTTCGGATCTGTTTCTGTTGCTTTATCATAGCACTTTACAGCTTCATCGTAATTGCCCTGCTCTAACATGGTATTCCCTTTTTTTATAAGATCTTCCGCCGGCCCGGCACTTACAGGGAGGATAGTGACCAGTAAGAGCAATAGAATTACGAGAGACGTTTTTGGTAACATAATAAAACCTCCTAATTTGAAATTTTTAGAGGTGAGCATAAATGTTTAATATACATTTCATGGAATATAAACGCTGAATATTACTACAGCTAATAACTATTAAGATTTTTACGGTACTATCATGCTCAACTCAATAAGTAAAAAAATCTATTTATAAATTATAACAGAATAATGAAATTATGAAAAGACGAAAAAACAAATAGAAATACCTCTGGTAATTACGGGATACCTGACTGAACAATCCATTCTGTGTTACTATACATCCCCTTCTGTTTTCAAAATTTTCATAACCTCTTCTGCCATTCTCCCTCTTCTGAGCAATCCGGCCATTAGCTTCATAGTCCTGTCAGAGTGTTTAAAAAAAGCTTTAAAACCTTTACAGAGATAATTCAGCCCCTCTTCTCCGTCAGGCGTTTTTACAAAGCGATTCTTCGGACATTCTCCGTTACAGGCAAAGAGAATATCACATTTTCGGCAGAACTGCGGCAGACTATCCCATTTATTTTGCCCGAATTTTTTCTGTTTATCAGATGTTACCAGTTCCGCCAGAGGTGTTTTCAATATATTTCCAAGTAAGTAATCAGGTTCTACAAAGGGACAGGAACTGGGAAAGGATCTTCTTACCAGACACCGCCTTAAAATGATGTGGATGGTTGCTTCAGTTTTTGTTAAAGCAGGTATGATAATTCTCGCAGCTATAGTTTTTCTTAAAGTACTGAAAGTAAACATGTCCGCAGGTCTTACAGGCGCAGGAATTATCGGTGTTGGACTGAGTCTCATCTTTCAGGATCTATGTAAAGACTTTTTCTCCGGCATGTTTATTATTATAGAAGATCAGTTTGCCCTGGGAGATCATATAAGAACAGGCAATTTTACAGGAACAGTTGAAGAATTCAATCTGAGATCCACTAAAATCCGTGATACAGAAGGGAGACTTATTACAATATCCAATTCCCTCATTCGTTCTGTAGAAAATTCCTCATCCACCTGGAGTCAGGTAGATTTTTCTCTCTTTGTTTCC
>JBEHWO010000025.1:0-32770 GCA_040217695.1 Vulcanimicrobiota bacterium
TATTTCGCCTCATATTCCTTGGCTCCATGACAGGAGGCACAGGAAATACAAATTTCACTTTCTTTCGCATTCTTAAACATCTGAAAGAAGCCTTTTACTTTATGACCTTCCCTGCTTCACGGTATGATCTGGTTATATTTCTGTTTCTAATCATATTTATGTCCTTTAAAAATCTCAGAAAATATATATTTCAGAAGGATATACTCTACTGTTTATTATGGATATTAATAACACTTGTGCCTGTTCTGGGACTAATGGCCAGATGGTATATGTACATACCTTCCATAGGATTATCTATGGCTCTTTCCATTATATTGCTCAGACTGGAAAATTTTTATATAAAAACATTTTTCGCTGTTATAACAATCATAATAATCGTAACAAATATATATCTTGTAAGAAGGGAAGCAACCCTGTGGTATCAATCTGGCAATCTGGTAAAAACCATAGAAGAAGATATTTATTCATATAAAGCAGGGGAATGTTATATATTCAACGTGCCTGCTGCGGTAATGGACAACAGTTTTTTCGGTATCGGAGAAAAACCTGTATTTGCCTATAATCTGGAAAAAGCCGTACATATCATTCACAGTTCAAATATAAGTGTCTACCCTGTTACGACAGTTTTTCTCACGGATTTTTCAGTCACTTCCGCAGGTGATGTAAAAAAAATAGATGATAAAACATTTTTTATAACTTTAAATGAAAGAGAAAGCCGCTTCAGTTATCACAGAGACGATTTCATTTCCGGCAAAATAAAACCGGCTCCCGGAGTAAACATTGAAAATAAAGATTTTACACTTATATCAGGAGAAAAAAATAACGAAATGACAGTTAAATTCAAACGGCCTGTTAAGAATCTGTTTGAATTCAACAAAGGACATATCGTTAATAGCCACAAAAGATGGATATATGGTCTACAATATTAATAGATTGGAGAATATATTATGTCATTAGAAAGTGCAAAAGCATTTATTGAAAGAGTTAAAACGGATGAAGACTTCAGAAATAAAGTTAATGAATGTAATTACTGACCTGAGCATAAGCATTTAATAAAGGTCTTCCTCCCGTCACGCGTTACGCGTAACGCGTAACGAGAGCATATATTTATTATTTATGCTCACCTCAGTAACATAGATTATATCTTCCCCACAAGCCCTTTGAATTTCTCATAATTCACCACTACACCATCATCCAGGTCAATTTCCACCTGCATATCTGCCATATGCCTCACCAGTTCGTCATATTTCCTGAGTTCATCTTTATGAGCCGCTATTCCAGAGAGTTTTTTCTCTGTCTGTTTCTTTTCCCTGGCATCTTTCATCTGAGCCGAATTTTCTCTGACATGTCTTTCCGAAACCTCCAGTTTTCCCTGCAGTTCATGGAGATAATCTATTCTCATTTTTGCTATGGTGCTTCTGTCATATCTGTGAAGATAGATCAATGCATTGAAGGCTTTATTCTTTCCCGATGTAAAGAGCCAGTAGACTGGTCTTTTCTGATATATTCTTACATGGTCTTTATAGAAATCATTGAGGAAATATTTTCTTATTCTCTCTCTTGAGGTTTCATTATCTGTTTTTCCCAGGGCAGAGGCTATAAAGTCAATATTTTCATAGAGATTATCTTCTCCGAAGGTAACTCTTAAGAAATCTATAAACCCTGCCACTATGTCATCATCAAACCAGTCTGCAGATAGGACGGGAATTATACCGTCATCGTCTGCCGGATAGGTTTTGTATTTTGTATGGTCGAAGGTGTCTCCTGCGTAGATGAGTCCGGGAGAGTCAATGGAATAGCGGCCCATCATACAGCCCACTGCATAGGAGAGGAAGGATTTTACGTCTCTTTCAAGATCCGCTTTTCTGATTGTTATGTCTTTGTCTTCCACTTCGGGAGTGAGTTCATCTGATAAATCGTAGATTTCTATGAAGAGGCGGTTCAGTTCTTCTTCGTTGGATTTGAGTTGATTGAATTGAGATTCCGTGAAATTTTTCCAGGAGTTGAAGGCATTTTGTATTCTGCCGTCTGTCCTGTGCTGGAGGAAGGGATGAAGCTGGAAATCCCAGCTTGTCTCGAAGGAGTCCCAGTCTCTGCGGGAGATGTGAATATTTTCTTGTGTAAGGGTGTCTATAATGGTTTTTATAGATTCGTCTGAGGGGAAGATGATGGGAAGGGAGGCTATGTTGCCGGCCTGAAAATTTAAAGTCGGGTTTAACATTTTGAGAAATTCAAAAACTAATTTAGAACATAAAAAAGCTGTGATGTAGCAAATTTTATTTTTATCAAGAAAAACAGAAGAACCTCCAACATCAAAGATAAAACCCTGTGGACAATATCTTACACCAAAATTACTTGAACTAATAAATGACCAGGTAATGCTTTCTTTAAAATAATAAGGTATATTTTTAATAGTTCTGGTTGGAGAACCATATAATTGGCCAGCATATTCTAAAACTTCTCTACCATTACCCTCCCAGTTTATAGTATATTCATTGTTTCCATACCATTTTCTAAATTCTCCACCTTTATTATAAGGAAACCACTTCAAACCGCTTTTACCAGCTTCTTCTCTATTTAAATATCCATAACCTATTTTTTTATTTATAACTTCATACCATAATCTTAAAAATCTGCTATTATCACTTGTTGCCAGACCCTGTCGTGGTTCTGCAATTTTTCGAAGAGATTCGGAATGTTGAAATATATCCCTCACTTTATCAGTCACCCAATAAGCCACAGGAGAGCCAGGGATCTTTTCAAAATCTACCGTAGAAGCAACACTCAGCCTGTCATTTCTCACAGGAAATTCAAAAGGCTCACCATTTTCATTAATATCAGTTAATTCCGTATATGAATAAGACCCCTTATATAAAGGTAAAGTTATATTTCTGAATACAGTAGCAGCAGTACCAAAGGCAATTCCGAGAACCATATTTGCCATATGAACCATGGTTACTATTATTACTTTATTTAAAATCTTTAATCTCATTTGCTCTAAAGAAGAGAGAAACATCCAGGATTGCATAGTAACCATTGTATTAAATTTTCCTGATTTTACCAATTTGAATCCTCTCTCAATAAAACAAGCAAATAAATCATTTTTAGTATCAGGAAATACATTCTTAACAAAATTACCAAGTTTTTCAGTCATCCCTTTGGTACCCATATAAGGCGGATTGGTCACAACCACATCATATTTCCCTGCCAAAATCCCGGCCTGTTTCACAATCTCCCTGACCTTCTCAACCAGATGGTGTGAAAAAACATCACATTCCTTTTCAAATCTCTCAAATTCCTTTTCTGCCTCTCCCCTGTCAAAATCCGTGACCCCAATCAGCGAACCGAATTCCTTGCCGTCAACAAACTGTTCACATAATTTCGTCAATAACGGATAACCCTGCAGGGGCGTTTCGCGAACCGCCCCTGCGCCGAAATCCTGAATTGCACATAAATTCAGGGAAATCTCCTCACGAAAAACCCTTCTGTTATAACTCCTTGCCTTCATCATAACTGCAAAACAGGCTAACTGTGATGCTCTGTCATCAATATCCAGACCGTATAAATTCTTCGTCAGAATCAATCCCGGTATCTCCTTCTCGGAATACCCGGCACTCCGATAAATCTCATACATAACCTCAAAGGCATAAACAAGTATATGGCCCGAACCCATACAGGGATCTAATATTTTTATAGATTCAGGCTTCAAATTTTTATCTATTATTTCATCCAGCTGCTTCCGAACCTGAAGATCCTGTTCTGCCGGCTCAATATAATATTTCCACTTATCCTGCAATTCACTGTCAGGATGTGCCTCCAGCCACAGCCTTCCGGCGGAATTCTCAACCATATATTTCACAATCCAGGCAGGAGTAAATAACTGTGTCGCAGCAGGTATATTTTCTTTAGATATCTTTATATTCTTCTTTAAATCGGCAAAAACTTCATCCTTCTTCTCGGAAATATAAAACTGATAAAGCCAGCCTATTATTTCAACTTCTCTGAAATCCTCTTCAGGTATTTCCGCTACAAGTTTTCTTATGACAGAATCTGAAAACAAAAGGTTATCAGGCAGAAGCAATTCCGTATAATCTAAAATCTCTTCAAAAAGGAAAGGAAGTATTTTATATAGTTCATTACACTGGGCAACAAGAAGATATTTATATAAACTTTCTGAATCATTACAATCCTGAAATCCGTAAATAATCTCTTTATCCAGAGGAAGGTCTATAGAGAGAGCAGAGGTTATTATATCAGGTTCTGTTTTATCGGGAGTAATGGAAGAAAGGACTCTTACACCTGCGGGAAGATAATCATTTACTTCCATAAAGCGAAGAGCAATAAAACGGTTAAACCAGGTATAGGCCGCTTCTTCCATAAGCTGTTCATAACCTTTCTCTTTAACTCTTGTTACAAGGTCTTCCCTCTGTTTCTTTATCTTTTTAATATGAACCCTGTCTCCTATGACAATGCCATCTTCGGCTTCACCCTTCACAGGTTCCATTTTTTCTGATGTTATGCCGTAATATTCTGCTTTTTTAGCTACCTGATAGAGGAGATTTTTTCTTGCTTCTACGGAGAAATTCTTTATAGCTGTTTTGTTCATGATTAACTTCCTTATCTTTTGTCTGAACAGGTATTCTTATGTATTATATGAGGTGGATTTTCATTCAGGCAACACCTTATAAAAAGTATTTCCGTATAAAATACCATAACCGTCTCCCGGATTAAACCATAAGGGACGGTAATATTCTTTAACGGGAAATAATTCACTTATGACATGAAATTTATTGTTTTTTAGCATTGAAAATGCGAGGGTTCCTGGGGCTTCTGTTGAGGATCTGTAATTGCCCAGTAAATAAGATTTACCGTCACAGGTTACGGGAATAAAATCTCCGTACATGCCTGAAGAGGAACGTAGTTCATATTCTACAATAAGTCTCTCTCCGTTCCATGTGAGAATATCATAATCTGCAGTATTTTTATCTTTTCCGGCTCCAAGTAGTATGACTGCTTTATTTTTCCCCTGACCTGTAATATCTCCCGTAAAACTTATCCTGTCCGCCATGTCAGGCCAGAAATTATAATAACTTTCTCCCTGCCAGATTTTTTCCGGGTGATTGAGTGAAAATTTCCATAGGGCAGGAGAAAGTCTTCCTCCGTAATTATAGATACTGTTTGATAAATTCACGGTCTGAACAAGGGCAACAAGTTCGTCTTTTCCGTCTTTATCCAGATCGCCTGCAGAAATGGATCTTATATCATTATTGCCTAACCGGTAAATTTTTTCTTTAAACTTACCTTTTTCCATGGTATAACAGTAAAGAAATCTTCTCTGGGCAACGAGTAATTCCCTGATACCGTCGCCGTTTAAATCTCCTATTACGGCAGACGGAGAACAGTCATATTTTTCAAGGTTGCCTGTTCTGGCAATTTCAATCCATTTTCCGTTTTCTCTGTTCATTATACTGTAATAATAAATTGAACTGAGTCTGTAATGCTCCAGAACTAATTGTTCCGAACCTTTATGTAAAAAATCTTCTGCCATTACCGGCTTACCGGAAGGCTCAATAGACCATAGACTCTGTGCCCTGATCTTTATCTTATCATTATTATTTAAAGCTTCCATCTCCTGTATATATTCTGCGGCTTTCTCTGCATATTTATCACCTGAATGATTGAGTTCGAGATATTTATGAAATTCTTCAAGAGCTTTTTCATAATTATTTATACTGTAATAACTGACACCTTTATCATAATGAATCTCATTTCTGGAAGGATCTATAGTTAATACCTGATTGAAAAGCTTTAAAGATTCTTCAAAAAGTCCTTCTTCCTGATAATTAAGACCCAGATTATAACATGACGGTATATGATTATTATCGGCCTTAATGGCATTTTTATATGAATCGTCTGACCTGGCCAGATCTTTTAACATATAATAAGCATTGCCCATATTATAATAGGCATCTGCAAAGGAAGGATCTATAGAAACAGCTTTTTTATAACATTCTATAGCCTGAAAGTAATCTCCGCTGTTATAATATTTATTGCCCGTGTTATAATATTCCGCTGCGGATTCTGCTTTTACAGGTACCATAACCGATAATAACATAAATAAAATAAGCTCTGTTATCATATAATATTTCATAGCCATAAATATCCTTTCATCTGGCACCATATTTCATAAGAAGTTTTGCAGTATCTTCCCTGTCCCATATTATTGCCAGATCCAGGGGGGTATAACCATAAAAATTCCTGGCATCAATTCTTGCTCCCTTCTTTATCAAAAATTCCACTACACTGTAAAAACCGTTTTCTGCCGCTTTATGAAGGGGAGTATTTCCTTCCCTGTCCTGAGCATTAACAGATGCACCATGTTCTATGAGAAATCTTACCGTTTCCAGCCTGTCAGGATTATAGTCTTTAAAACCTGTAAGTAAATGCAGAGGAGTATCTCCGTAAATATTGGTGGCATTTATATCTGCACCGTTATATACAAGAGCTTTTACATCGGAAAAATTATTTACCCTGCTGTGCAGAAGAGTTGTACCTTCTGAATTTTTAAAGTAAACGCCCAGATTATCAAACAGTATTTTAGCTTCTTCTATTTTATCATCCAGTTCTTTAGAGGAAGGATTAATCTTCAGAGCTTCGGCATAACATTCTATAGCCTCAGCATATCTTCTGTCGGAAAAAAAACTGTCTCCTCTTGTATCCCAGTAACCGGGAATATCAGGTGTTACATTATAAGTATTGTAATTACTGAAATCCTGATTTTTAATCTCTTCATTATAAGTATTATTTAAATCCTGATTTTTAATCTCTTCATTATCTGAAATATTTAGCCTTCTATCTACTCCGGATATTTTCTCAGAAGATTTTCGTTCTTCCGTTACGTCAGATATTTTATCGGGAGATTTTTCTTCTAAAATTTCCGTATTTTTTTCAGAAATCTTCTCTGAAATTTTCTCCGGAGATTTTTTCTCTAAAATTTCTGATTTTTTCTCCGAAAAACTTTCTATGTCGGAAGAATTTTCTACTCTTCTGCCGGAAGAATCTACGACGGCAGGTTTATCGGGAGCATTGTCCTGTCTCGGAGACAAATCTCCTGTACCGGCATAAGATCTTATGGACAGTAATAAAATAAAAATAATACTTAATAGATACTTCATAATATTATAAATTCTATAAATCTTTTATATATTCCTCTATATATTCCTCCATCTGCTGTTCATCCTTCACTATTTTGTTAAATGTTAACAAAAATTTAATAAAAAAGACTTTTAATTTACCCTTTTCATAGTTATAATTTATAATAGTAATCTTATAAGTACATCTAAGGGGTTGTCAAGAAATAACCCAATCATATTTACGTCTATATCGTGACGCGTAACGCGTAACGCGTGATGCGAGGATGATAACCGTTCTAACAATTTGCAATGGTTATTTTCTTACAGTCTCTAAGTACATCAAGGAGGATTTATATAATGAACATCAGCGGAATAAACGACAAAATAAATGTTCCCGTACAGGTAAAGAAACAGGCCGGCGGGAGCGAAGAAGTTTCAACTACAAAAGACCAGGTTACACTGGGAAGCTCAATACCTGAAAAAGAAATTACCTTTTTAACCTATCTGGATGGTTCAAACAATCTTGAACCTATGATTATGCAGAATCTGAAGGATATGGAGAAGGTAGGTTCTACAGAAAATGTAAATATTGTAGCCCAGCTCTCCCGTTTCCAGGTTCCACCTCTCACTAAATATTTCTTCGGTGAGGCATTAAAACAGGTTATCAATAACGAAGCCTTCGGAAAACTCCTCACAGAAGAAACAGGCGATGCAGAAGGGGTGGCTCAATTCCAGGAAATGTTCAGAGAAGGAGCAATGGCCGGCCATATGGCAGAATCCATACTTTCTTCAAGCCCTCCCCTCATGCAGGGAATGACGGAATTAATCACAGGCCTTACCACACAGGTTCTCGAAGATAAGGACATGGTAAACATGGTTACCACCGTAGCATATGAACTTGCACAGACCATGTTAAAACCTGATAAGGAAGAAAAAGGTTCTGTTACAATGTCTGCCGGAAACAGTCAGCAGAATGAAGTAAACAGACTGTCAAAACACATGATGAATGCCATAAAAAAATTCATATATGAAAAAATGGATAACAATCAGGTTTTATTTGTAGATAAACCATATACGGGAGGAAGCCTCTTAAAAGCAAAAGACAAAGAATTCGTTCCCAATAATGAACCGGAATGGATAGGTGCAAGAAGATATTTTGTCACAAAAAGTGATGACGAAACAAAAATAAATTCTAAAGTAGTAGAAGATATGGGATTTGTCAACATGGGAGAACCGGCGACCCTTACAGATTTCCTTGTATGGGGTATGAAAAACTATCCTGCAAAGAAATATGTAATACTCATGAGCGACCACGGAGCAGGTTTTCTCGGAGGTTTTGAAGACAGAGAAAAAATGATGACCCTTCCGGAAATAGGACAGGCTCTGGAAGAAGCCGAAAAACAGACAGGAGTAAAACCTGAAGTGGTCATTTTTGACTGCTGCCTTATGGCACAGCCTGAAGTAGCATATGAACTTAAAGACAGAGCACATACCATGATAGCCTCTGAAGAAACAGTGGGAGGCATCGGTATGCCCTATGTTCCCATGTTGAATACCATGAATAAACTTGCAGAAGAAGGAAAAGCTACGGCAGAAAATATATCAAAAGGTATAATAGAAGAATGTGATAAGACATCTGCAAAATCTACTACTACCTTCTCCGCCATTGATCTCAGTAAAATGGACAGTGTAAAAGCATGTATAGATAATCTGGCAGAGGCTCTCGCAAATGCTGACAGAAAGGTTATAAAAGATATACTCCATGATACTACTTCTTACAGCCAGAGATCATCGTCTGCTCCTTACAGAGACTATAGAGATCTGGGACATCTGGCAGATAATATACTCACATCAAAAGATATTACAGACCCGAAACTAAAAGAAGCTGCACAGGACATAAAGAAGGTTATTTCCGAAGCTGTCATTGCAGAAGAACATATAAAAGATGACGAAGATTATGCTCCTTCACAGGGACTGGCAATTTATGCTCCAAAGAACAATAAATATATGAATGAAAAACTTTATAACAAATATAAAGATACAGCTATGTCAAAAGATGGCAAATGGGATGAATTTATAGAAAAACTCACGGATATAACACAGAAAATTATGAAAGAAAAGGAAGAAACAGATAAATCCAGAAAACCATCCTTCATAGAACTGCCTGACAGACATTAAATATAAAAATTTTCAAACAGGGGATGAATTATTTAGATAAATTTCCTTTATTTAATTTTTATCTGAATAAAAAATAAAATTTCCTATGCCTTTACATTATCCCCTGTTTGATTTTTACAATAAAAATTATTTTTTTTTTAAAATGTAATCTTCCTAATAGTATAATATAAATAAAAAATTTATAATAAATGAAATAGTACATTTATAATAAGCATTAGAGGTGATGAGAAACATGGATTTACAGGAAAAAAACAAAAAGTCTCTCAAGGATTTCAAAAAGTGGTTACGAAGAAAAAAAGAAATGGAAGAAGCCAATACTCACTTCGTTAAAGACGATGAAATAATGGAAATATGTTCCAGGCAATATGTAAGGGTTAAATCCTCTCCTTTTGTCCGTAATCTTAACAGTAACAATTAGGTTACATCTTCATTAAAGACAAGCTTCAATGTAAAACTTCAATAATAAGAGTTCTTCAATGACTCGGTGATTTTATAATGTTTATGGTATTTTATTCATAAAGGCCGGTTTATGCCGGCTTTTATGATTCTTACAGGGTAGTTTTATTCATTGACTTATAATTGTTGTTATGTTATATATGGTGAGTGGTGAATCGTGAGTAGTGAAAAGTGAGTAGTGAAAAGTGAAATGAAACCTTTTAACATATTATTAATAGAAGCAGTGGTGCCGGAAAGAAGCAGAACTTCCATAGAACTTGCCCATCCTGTGGGGCCCATGTATCTGGCATCATGCCTCCGTGAAGATAATAGAAACAGATATATAGAGATATTTGACACAAAATTATCGGTCGATGTGGCAGGCGATCTCAGGAAATATATGAGAAAAGTAAGGCCAGATCTGGTCGGTATAAAATCCTACTCGAGGGATGCAGACCTGCTGGCACTGATGGGGAGGCTCATAAAAAGAATAAATGAGAAATGCATAATTGTAGCGGGAGGGCCCCATGCAAATGCAAAGAGAGAAGAATTACTGGAAAATCATTTTATAGATTTCTCTGTACTCCATGAAGGAGAATTAACCTTTGTAGAACTTGTAAACAGGCTGGAAAGAAAAGAAAAAACAGATGATATAAAAGGAATTATTTACAGAAAGAAAGGCCATATAGTAAAAACTCCTTCCAGGGATTTTATTGAAGATCTGGATAAAATACCCTTCCCTGCCTATGACATGACAGACGATCCCGGATATAACCGGAGATATTACGAATATCTGGATAAAGATAAAAAATACCCCGATGCAGTTCAGGTAAGGCCGAAAGCCATGACCATATTCACCTCCAGAGGATGCCCCTATAACTGTATATACTGTCATAATATATTCGGGAAACATTTCCGTGCAAGGTCAGCAGAACATGTATGGGAAGAAATGAAACTTTTATACAATGATTACGGAGTAAAGCAGTTTTTTATATGGGATGATATCTTTAATATTGATAAAGAAAGAGCTTCTAACATATGTGATCTGATAATAGAAAGCGGTTATGATATAAAACTTGCCTTTCCGAACGGTCTGAGAGGTGATCTGATGGACAGAGAGCTCATATTCAAACTCAAAGAAGCAGGCACATTTTTTATAACCTATGCCATAGAAACAGGCTCTCAGAGACTTCAAAAATTTATAAAAAAGAATATGAATCTTGAAAAACTTAAAGAAATAATCACAATAACTTCTAAAGAAGCAGGTATAGTCACACAGGGGTTTTTCATGTTCGGATTTCCCACGGAAACAAGAGAAGAACTTTATATGACCATTGATTATGCGGTAAAATCAGACCTGGATTTTACATCTATGTTTATAGTAAATCCTTTTGAGGGTACAGAGCTCTTTGATATGGCAGTCCGTCATACAGGTATAAAGGAATATAAATTCGATTATTATAATGTAAATTACAGTCTTGCAGAGGTTTCTATTGAGGAATTAAAAGAAATCCATAAAGAAGGACAGATAAAATTTCACACACCTGAACGGGTGGACATGGCATGGGAAAAGGTCAGATATTTTAGAGACCATTAAAAGGATTTTGTTTTTCAAGGTTGAACTCTTTCTTAAGAATAAAATTTATCTTCGACCGGCACGGTAATTATAAAGAATAAATTATAATATAATTCAATTCTAAACATAGTAATCTGAAATTTTATTTAAAGGAGAGAGGTTAAATGAAAAAGCATCTTTTATTTATCACAACCATGATATGTCTCATACTCTTATCAGGATGTGGCATTTTATTTACAGCTATAATCCAGGCTATTGTAGGCTCTCATGCAGGATTTGTTTTTATCCCTGCAGCCATTGCAGCAAAAGAAAATGCAATAAAATACGGAATGGTCGTACTTACAGAAAATCTTCCCCCTGAAGGATATAAACCTGCCGCAGGAGCAACGGTTTATCTGGAAGGAACAACTATAACAACCAGCACAGCAGATAATGGTTTTTTTAAATTAACAGATGTGCCTGCAGGCATACAGAATATAAAAATAACATATACGGAGTTTTTGTCTCTTGAAGAGAAAATAGTTGTGACTGACCCCAATGCAGGTGTTTCGACGTTTAATACCCTGAAGATTATACCGGAAAATATTCTTATGCCTGTAGGTATAGGAGGAATACTGGAATTTACTGCCTATGGAGAAACGCAGGGATCTATTCCGGTAATACCTGAAACACACTGGTCAGTCGTAAATGACATAGGTACAATAGATGAACATGGTATTTTTACCGCTAAAAAAGCAGGAACAGGCCTTGTTGTAGCAACGTCTGGTACGAAAAGAGCGGAAGTATCGGTAACTGTAGTGGAAAAAGTCGGAACTATTAAAGGACAGGTCAAATATAACGGTAATCCTGTTACTGATGGTCAGATAAAAGTAAATGGTACAAATCAATATGCCATGACAGACAATAACGGTAATTATATACTCCCCGGCATACCTGCCACAGAGGTTACGGTAACAGTCACATCCTCATCTACAGGCAAGAAAGGTTATGTCACAGTAACAGTACCTGCCGGAGGGGAAGTAACACTTGATATAAATCTTGAAGATATAACTCCTGCCCCTGACCCTCTAACTCCCACTCCGACAGGTACTCCCATCATGCCTGTAGGAAACATTCAGGGTAAACTCGCAGAATATGACGGTACTACTCCTGTAGTCAATGGCTACATACTTTTTTACAGCTACCTTTATCCTGCAATGAAAGAAAGTAAAGCAAACCCCAATGCAATAACAACATCTGACAGTAGCGGCAATTATACCTTCAATAATATCCCCCAGGGTTCAGGTCTTATAGAGTGCTGGAGAAGTGAAAGTGACTACACGGCTGATCCGAACAATCCTTTTGCAAGGTCTGAAGTAAATGTAGTCAACGGAACCACTGTAGTTGATATAAAATCTCTTTATCCTCCGACGCCTACTCCGACACCTGCCGTTACCGCCACACCTACTCCGGGCTCTGCTTACTGGAATACAAACATAAAAGTAAGTGATGTTCCCGGTGTGCCGATAGGAGCTTTTCCCCGTATGGCCGTAGATCCGTCCGGTAATGCATATGCCATATGGGCTGATAACAGGAATGGCAATATGGATATTTATTTTTCCTATAAACCTGCAGGCAGTCCATGGGGGGTAAATGTAAGAGTCGATGATGACACAACCGGACAGATTGCAAAGAACCCCGATATAGCAGTAGATGCTGCCGGAAATGCCTGTGCTGCCTGGGTAGATGAAAGAAACGGCGCGACAAACCCTCATATATACTATTCCAAAAGACCTGCCGGAGGAAACTGGGAAACTAATGCACAGGTGGATGACAATACAGCACCGGCTTCTGTCAGAAATCCTGCTATAGCAGTTTCTCCGACCGGTTCTCCATATATAGTATGGGTAGATGGAAGAAACAATACTATGTTACCACCTACGGGGCCTGATATTTATTTTGCTTATATATCAGGAGGCAGCTGGGTAAATCAGAAAATAACATGGGAGAAAACTACCACCGCACTGGTAAGCTCTCCTGACATATCAGTAGATAATAGTTCGGGAGGTCTTTATGCCATATGGGCAGATAGAAGGAATGGCTATGATGAAATATATGGCTCTTATACACTGGTCGGTTCGCCGTGGCAGACATCTATAAAAATAAGTGATGGCCCGTCAGGAAGTAATGCTGTATATCCGAGAATAGCAGCAGACTCATCAGGTAATGTCTGTGCCATATGGCAGGATCATAGAAATAGCGGTCCCAATATTTATTTTTCCTACAAACCTTCAGGACTACCGTGGGGAACAAATGTTAGAGTAGATGACTCCGCTGCTGCAATAGTGGGATTACCTGATATAGTAGTGGATTCTACTGGAAATGCCTGTGCAGTATGGGCTGATAACAGAAACGGAAATATGGATATTTATTCATCCTACAAACCTGCCGGAGGTGTCTGGATGGCAAATGCACGGGTAGATGATGCTCCCGGAACAACCAGTGTAGAAGAACCTGCCATAGGTGGAAATCCTTCAGGGAAATCCTATGTTATATGGGAGGATCAAAGAAATGGAAGTAATGAAATTTACTCTTCTGAGAGCAAGTAAGTCGTAAAAAAACACTATCATAGTAAGGAACGAGAATTAAATAACTGTCTCAAATATATTAAATCGTGACGCGTAACGCGTAACGCGTGACGCGAGGATACTAATTGTTCTAACAATCTGCCGGAGTTATTTTTCTTGCAATCCTAAGTATAAATAGTAAAAATTTGAATTTAACATATATTTCTGATATAATTCAAATTCAATTTATGAATTAAAGGAGACATATATATTTAATGAAACAGCTAAGAAAAGATAATATTATAGATGATTATCATGGCATAAAAGTAGCAGATCCTTACAGATGGATGGAAGACCCCCTCTTACCTGAAACAGTGGAATGGGTAAATGCTCAGAATAAAATAACCTTTGAATATTTAGATAAAATACCTGTCCGTAAAAAAATACAAGAAAGAATTAAAGAACTATGGAATTACACTAAATATTCTGTGCCGAAGAAAAAAGGAAAATACCTTTTCTATACAAAAAATGAGGGACTTCAGAATCAATCTGTCCTTTACAAACAGGAAGGATGTGAAGGTATCCCCTCTGTTCTCCTGGATCCCAATAAATTGAGCAAAGACGGCACAGTATCACTCGGTTTTCAGTGTTATACAGAAGACGGCTCTCTCCTTGCCTACAGTATATCCAGAAGCGGAAGCGACTGGCAGGAAATAAAAATAAGAGATGTAGAAACATGTGAAGATTACCCTGAAACACTGAAATGGGCACGTTTCAGCGGTGCGGCGTGGATGCCTGACAAAAGCGGCTTTTTCTACAGCAGAAATCCGCAACCCGGAACAGTCCATGAGGGAGATGAATTTTTCTATAATCGTGTTTACTGGCATAAACTCGGCACTTCTCAGGAAGAAGATCTTCTCATTTATGAAAGACCTGATGAGAAAGAATGGAGTTTTTCCCCTGCTGTTACAGATGATAATAAATATCTTCTGCTCTATATCTCTCATGGATGTACAGAGAAAAACCGCCTTTATTACAGGGAACTTGACAGTAAAGGGCCATTTATAAAACTCATAGACACTCCCGATGCAAAATATCATCCCCTTGATAATATCGGGAATATGTTCTATTTCCACAGTAATTTAAATGCACCTAAAGGATGTATCATTGCTATTGACATAAATCATCCGGGAAGAGAAAACTGGAAGGAAATAATACCTGAAAGTAAAGATACAATAGAATCTGTCACAATGATTAATAACCAGTTTGTAATCTGTTACCTTCAGGATGCCAGTAATAAGCTGAAAATCTTTAATAATGACGGTTCTTTCGATAGAGACATAGAATTACCAGATATAGGCACTGTAATGATTGATTTTTCCGGTATTCCCGGAAGAAGAGACGATACGGAAATGTTCTTTCCTTTCCAGTCATTTCTCCATCCTACCTGTATATATCACTATGATTTTAAAACAGGACAGAGCAGGGAATTTCTTACGTCAAAAGTCAATTTTGATCCGTCGAAATATACAACCAGACAGGTTTTTTTCACATCAAAAGACGGAACAAAGATTCCCATGTTTCTGATTCATAAAAAAAATCTTGTCCTGGACGGAAACAACCCTGTTCTCATGGGAGGTTACGGAGGGTTCAACATCAGTCTTACACCGGGCTTCAATGTAACAAGACTTGTATGGATGGAACATGGTGGCATATCTGCCATAGTAAATCTCCGGGGCGGAGGAGAATACGGAGAAGAATGGCACAGGGCAGGCATGTTAGAGAAAAAACAGAATGTTTTTGATGATTTTATCTCCGGAGCAGAATATCTCATAGAAAATAAATATACAAATTCTAAAAAACTCGGCATATCAGGAGGAAGTAACGGAGGCCTCCTTGTTTCTGCCTGTATGACTCAGAGGCCGGACTTATTCGGTGCCGTTATATGCAGTGTTCCCCTTACAGATATGCTCAGATATCATAAATTCACGGTAGGACATAAATGGATTGTAGAATATGGAAATCCTGAAGAAAATCCTGGAGATTTTAAATATATCTATGCCTATTCACCTCTTCATAATATAAAAGAAGGAGTGGAATATCCCCCCATACTTATTGTAACGGCAGATACGGATGACAGGGTCGTACCGAGTCATGCAAAAAAATTCATGGCCACCCTCCTAGAAAAATCTGACGGTAAAGCCAGAGCCTTTATAAGAATAGAGACAAAAGCAGGCCACGGTCAGGGGAAACCTACATCAAAAGTTATTAATGAACAGTCCGATATTTTTGCTTTTTTGTTTGACGTATTTCAAATGTTATCGTGATCCTTGACGGGTAACGAGTTACATGAAGCCAATAAAAATATATTACATTCATTGAAAAATTTTACCGGTGAAAATATTGACTTTAATTTTTTTTTGAATTAGAATCTTTCGAAGTGTTAATAAAAAAATAAGCCATCAGGTATAAATTACAAAAAAATTTCTGACGGCGAAAAGTTAAACAATCTAAAAATTAGGAGGACTTTAGCGTGAAGACATTCAGTTTCAGAGGCCGAGACTACATCGATGCAGAACTCGACTACACAAAAGAAGAGTGGGAGACTCTAATAGAGGTATCCCTTGAACTTAAAAAGAGATTTCTTATGGGAGAGGATATGAGCCATATCCTTAACAATAAAACCCTTTTTATGATTTTCTACAATCAGTCACTCAGAACAAGAAACTCTTTTGAAACAGGTATGACCCATCTCGGAGGCCATGCAAACAACCTGGAACCTGGCAAAATATACACCCCCGCTCTCGAAGGCGAAGAAGAAGCATACTCCACCGAAAGAGTATCAGACGTAGCCAATGTATTGTCCAGAATGGGCCATGGCATATCCATAAGAGCCTACGGGGATCCTGTAAAATGGGTATACGGAAAATCCAACAGAGTCATAAAAGAATTTGCAAAATATTCAGATATTCCTGTAATCAATATGGAATGTGACAAATATCATCCCACTCAGGCCCTTGCAGATCTTGTAACAATAAAAGAAAAATTCGGCCAGTTTAAAGGCGTAAAGTTCACCATGTCCTATGCATATTCAGCATCACCTCATAAACCGAGAGCAGTACCTCAGTCTCTTATACTTGCTCCCGTAAAAATGGGAATGGATGTAACCTTTGCATATCCGAAAGGATTTGAACTAGATCCGAAAGTCATAGAACAGTGTAAAAAATGGGCAGAAGAAAATGGCACGAAATTCAATATGACCAATGATATGAGAGAAGGCTTTGAAGGAGCAGACATAGTTTATCCTAAAGCCTGGTGCCCTGTATCCATGCTTGCTTTCCCGGAAGAAGGAATAGAGCATGATCACAAGAAAGCCCAGAAAGAAGTAGATAAATGCAAAAAATGGGTCTGTGACAAAAAGATGATGTCGTACGCCTCCAAAAAAGCATACTACATGCACTGTCTCCCTGCTGACAGAGGAATGGAAGTTTCCAATGAAGTCATAGACGGTCCTCAGTCCATAGTATTTGACGAAGCTGAAAATCGCATGCATACCATTATGGCCATAATGGCTTTAACAATGGGCAGCAGAATTTAGTATCTATAAAAAAATACAGTGGTAGAACATTCTGTTTCACCACTGTATTTTTTTTCAACAATTAAAATTCATATCACTACTCGCCCCTGAACACAGGATTTCTCTTCTCAAGAAAAGCATTGATACCTTCCGTATAATCGTGGCTGTCATAAACTTTTCGCCTTAATCCCTGCATACGCTCAAAGGTTTCAGGTGTTATGGGATGGGCATCGCAGAGAATACGAAACTGTTCCTTTATGACTCCGATTGCCAGAGGTGAACGGGAGGCAATTGTTCCGGCAATATTAAAGGTGAAATTCTCCAGTTCTTCTGTGGGAACAAGATGGTTTAAAATGCCCCATTTTTCAGCCTTTTCGGCGGAGACAGGATCGGCTGTAAAGAACATCTCTTTTGCTATATTGATACCCAGTCTTGTAATGAAATGAAGAATACCGGTAGGATTATAAGGAAGTCCCAGTTTAACTGGCGTAATGGCAAAGGTGCAGGTAGGATCGCCTATTATCATGTCACATGTTATTACAAGATCACAGGCTCCTCCCCATACACCTCCCTGAACCATGGCAATTACGGCTCCGGGATAATGCTGAACGACCCTCAGGGCTTTTTCCAGAGGGCTGTAATATGGTAAAGGGTCCCGTCTTGATTTCGGAAGTTCTGTCACATCATGACCTGCAGACCAGACTTTTGCATTCTTTTCTGCTCTCAGCACTATTACGGCGATCTTCTTTTGCTCAAAATCAGCTATGGCATCAAGCATATCTCCGAGAAGTTCCTCGCTGAAGGCATTTCTTTTTCTGGGATTATTCAGAGTAATACAACCTATATTTTCTTTTATTTCTGCTAAAATAAGAGCCATAAAACCTCTCCTCGCTCAAAATTTCCGTATATTGTGACTGCTCCCTCCACTAATCTACGCTATAGCGGGTGGGGCCGTGGCTTTACACGCAGACTACAGCCCTGCTCTGGTAATGCTATTATACGGGAAAAGTTTGCTCTGGTCAATATTTCGAGGACTCCACATTCATCTCCCTCTAAGCCTTCAGATATAGATGGAGATGAATGCGATTTTTATGATAAAAATAAAGGGTTATTAAATGTTTTTAGAGAATTATTCTGATATATTCGCAGAGAGAATTTGATAATATGAGAATCCTTCATACGTTAAGTCAGAAGCCGGAAGCTACCGGCAGCGGTATAACAATAAGGGAAATTATTTCAGAATCCCATAAGAGGGGCTATGAAAATTTTCTTCTTGCAGGTATTTCCAGAGGAGAAAATTACTGTTTACCCGATTATCTCACAGGAAAACATATTTTTGTTGAATTTAACAGTGAAAATCTCCCCTTTGACGTGGCAGGCATGAGTGATGTTATGCCATATAAAAGCACAAGATTTTCAGATCTTTCTGAGGAAGATATTATTAAATATGAAAACTCGTTCAGGGAAAAACTTATCACATCTGTAGAAACGTTTAAACCTGATATAATACACAGCCACCATCTGTGGATCATGACAGGCCTCATAAAAAGAACCTTTCCGGACATTCCTCTGGTAGCCCACTGTCATGGAACGGATATCAGGCAAATTGCTCTGTGTCCTCAACACAGACAGAGGGTTATATCAGGCTGTTCACAGGTAAATGGTGTAATGGCACTTTCAAAAGCCCAGAAAGAACAGGTCATAAAAACATACGGACTGTCCCCTGGAATTGTCTTTCTTACAGGTACAGGTTACAATGAAAAACTCTTCTATAATGGTTTTAAAGAGAAAAAAGACAGGATCAACATTCTTTATGCAGGAAAACTCAGCAGAGCGAAAGGTGTTTACTGGCTCCTTGAAGCACTGAACAGGATCAGTCATTTCAACTGGCATCTCCATATGGCAGGAAGCGGTTCAGGTCTCGAAAAAGATGAAATTCTGAAAAAATCTGAAGAAATGAAAAACAAAGTCACCTGGCATGGCCAGATAAGTCAGGAAAAACTGGCAGATCTGATGAGGTCATGTCACGTCTTCGCTCTCCCTTCCTTCTATGAAGGTTTTCCTCTTGTTATTATTGAGGCCCTTTCATCAGGGTGCAGAATCGTTGTAACAGAACTTCCTGCATTGACAGAAATGAAACGTGAAAAATCTATGCCCTTTATAAGCACTGTCCCTCTCCCCCGTCTTAACGGTCCTGACAGGCCTGTAGAAGAAGAGCTTCCTTTATTCGTAGAAAATTTAAAAAAATCACTGGAAGAACAACTATATCTTTCAGAGGAAAAATTACATGACGAAGAAATTACGCCTTTGCTGAAATATTATACGTGGACTGAGGTTTTTAAAAGAATCGAAAAGATTTATGAAGCCCTTATTGTAAACAAAAGAAACAAATTTTTATAAAAAACTGTATAGATATTTTTTAAATCCCTGATATAATATATAGATAAATTACATATTATCCTCGCGTGACGCGTCACGCGTCACGCGTCACGATCTTCATATAAATTCCTTTTGAGAGGAGAGACAAAAACATTGTTCAGAGATAAAGATGAAACAGGCGATAAATTTGATTTCCTGCCGGGTTCTTCGGAGTTTTCCATGCTGGAAGGAGAAAGAATTTTTTATAATTATGTAAAAGAACTTTATGAAACTCATGGAAAAAGAATAGAAAAATACAGAGATCAACTTTTAGAAATGGGGAAAAACCTTTCAATTCCGACCGATAGTCAGAGAGAAATTGAGCTATATATAAGAGAAGAATATTTTTCCTATCTGGAAGATGTTGTTTCAGAAGAAATAAAAACAGAAAAAAAACCGGGTAAAAAAATGCTCCAGGAAAAAACAAAAAAAGAATCAGTCGATGAATTACTTGATCTCTCCCTCCTTGAGGAAAAAAACAAACTCCTTTCCATAAAAAAAGAACTTCAGGAAAAAGAAAAAGAATTCCAGTCTCTCACGAAGGAACTGGAAAAAGAAAGAAAAGAACTGGAAAACTATAAAGATAAAACCTATAAAGAACTGGGAAAAGAAAGAATAAACATAAGAAAAGAAAAAATGGAACTGGCCCATGACAGAGAAGAATTTCAAAATTTCCTTGAAAGCCAGAAAGATGAGGAAGAAAACAGGGAAACATTTATAAAACTGCAAAAGACCATAGAAGAACTCAGGGAAGAAAAAAACAGGCTCGAAAAGGAGAAGAATGAAGTATCGGTTACAGGCAGAGAAACCAGGGCAATGGCAAAACCTGACGAAAAAATGCTGGAAATGTTACAGAGAATAAAAAAACTTGAAGAAGATAACGAGAAACTTCAGAAAGAAAACAGAGAATATACGGAAAAAATTGCCTCTTCCGGACAGAACAGAACAGGCCATGGCGAAGATACGAAAAAGCTTCAAAAAGCCATAGAAAAACTCAGAGATGAAAAGAAATCTCTCCTGGAGAAAAAGGAAGAACTGGAGAAGCTCCTGGAAATACAGAAAAAAACAGATAATATATGTGAAGACTCTATAAAAAAAGCCATGGAAGAATTTAATGAGAAAAAAGCAAGAGGAGAAAAAGAACTGAAAGAAAAAGAAGAGTTAATGAAGGAAAAATATGACTCGGTGACATGGGAAGTACAGAAAAAACTGCTGGAACTGGAAAGAGAAAAAGAACATTTCGAAGAGTTGAAAGGGAAGCATATAAAACAATTCCATGATGAAGAAAAAAAACTGAAAGAAAAATATGATAAATTAATGTATGAACTGAACAGAGAAAGGGGCAATATCGAAAAGGTCAGGCAGGAATTTACCGGGTTACAGGAAAGAATGAAAAAAGAACTGGAAGAACAGAAAGGATTTCTTGAAAAAAAAGGGGTAGCACTGGAACTGGAAAAGGAAAGTCTGGAATCGGAAAAATGGGAAATTGAAAAGTTCTTAAAAGAAGAGAAAAAGACACTTGAATGGAGGCTTCATTTACTCACACAGGAGAGGAAAATCTTTGAAAAAGAGAAAAAAGAACTGATGGACAACCTTGCAGAACAGGAAAAAGAATTTGAAATAAAATTCCTGGAACTTTCCGATGAAAAAGCAAGACTGGAAATGGAAAAAGAAGAATTTCAGAGAAATGTAGAGCAGGAACGGATATCTATAAAAAGAGCCCTCTGGGAAGCAGAAGAAAAACAGGCTGCCATTGAAATTCAGAAAGAGGCAATAGAAAGTATAAAAGAAAGTCCTGAAAAAAAGAAGGAACTGGAACATCTGGAACTGGAACTGAAAAAAGCAAAAAGAGAATTGAAAATAGAAGAGGAAGAACTGTTAAATAAAAAAAGAGAATATGAAACGGCAATGAAATTTGTAGGAAAACTGAGGGAAAAACTGGTAGATATAAAAGATGATTTCATACAGACAACTGCTCACGATCCTGTTGAACGGGACTGGCAGATTCTGGAAACAATAATAGAAAGCGCCACAGGAGAACAGAGAAAAGAATTTCCCTCAGAACCGGATACAAAGAAGATTGTAAATAAAATAATTCACAGAAAAACACTGCCTTTAAAATATGACATATATCCTTCTCCCCCGCTGGATCTGGATATTAAAGCCATATCGTACTGGCCTCTCTTTCAGGGTAATGTGAAAAGAGACGGCCATTCTGCATCGGAATATGAACTGATGCCGCCTCTTGAGGAAACATGGGAATTTAAAACAAAAGGCTCTGTATTAAACAGTCCTTCCATATACAGTGAAGCTGTTTATGTATCTTCCGAAGAAAAACTTTATGCAGTAAAATTCCACACAGGAAAAGAACTATGGTCTCTGGATATGGCTGTAAATTCCACGCCATGTGTAAATGACCATGCCCTTTTTACCGGATCTCTCGATAATAAATTTTATTCTCTCGACAGAATGACAGGTAAACAGCTATGGAAATATAAGACTCACGGAGAAATTAAATCATCGCCTCTCATAGAAGAAGGACTGGTATATTTCGGTTCGGAAGACGGAACATTATATGCTCTTGATGAAATTAAAGGCCATAAAGTATGGGATTTCTCGACAAACGGACAGATTAAAGCACCTCCTGCCCTGTACAGGGGAATAATTTATATAAACTCAACAGATAACTATATATACGGACTGAATGCTTCCACAGGAGATGAAATATGGAAATATAATCTGAATACAGAAGGCGATATGCCTGTTATATATAAAGAACAGCTTATAATTACCGATAATATGAGCAGGCTTCACTTTTTCAACAGCAGAACAGGCGAAAAAATCCGGGATATTCAGTTAACAGGGAACCTGTCAGGCATGGCAGTTCTGGACAATATTATATATATTACATCGACAGAAGGTGTTATCTTTGCCTTAAACGGATTATCATGTGAAGAAACATGGAAACAGAACTTCAATATATCCTTTACAGGTGCTCCTGTAATAGCCAATGGTGTAATATACGCCGGAACCATGGAAGGTGAACTTTATTCCATAGTAATGAAGGAAAAGAAAAAGTTTCTTAAGAAAAGACCCGGATTCAAGCATTTCTCCACAAATGTGGGAGGAAAAATCATGGCACCTCCTGCAATAGCTTCAGGACTGATTATTACAGGTTCCAGAAATCTTTACTGCCTGAAAACGGCAGGGAGGTAAGGTGATGAAAAATCCGCTGTTTATGAGCACTGTTGCTCTCGGTATAATGGCTTCCATTAACTCATATATCTTTGCCGGAACCGGGGCAATAAAAAATACTCTCGAAGGAGAGGACAGAATTTATCAATGGAGATACGGCAATATTTTTTATAAAGTCAGAGGAGAAGGAGAAAAAATATTGCTTTTACATAATATACATCAGGGAGCTTCCTCTTTCGAATGGATAAATAATTTCTCCGTACTGTCCGAACATTTCAGAGTATATGCTCCTGACCTGCCGGGATTCGGACGGTCGGAAAAGGTTAAAAGAGGATACAGGGCAAAACTCTATGTGAAATTAATCTTTGATTTCATAGACAGTGTAATAAAAGATGAATGTTCAGTCATAGCAAGCGGATTGAGTTCCATATATGCCATAAGGAACGGAACACTCTATCCCCGGAAAATAAAATCTCTCTTTCTTATAGATCCTCCTGCACTGGAGAGAGGAAAAAAATCTGAAATAATAGAATTACTGACCTATCAAATACTGAGCAGCCCGGTACTGGGAAGAAGTATATATAATCTTATGACATCGAAATTATTTATAAGAAATTTCCTGAAAACAGAAGTTTACAGCAAAACCGTAACGGGAGATATGGTAAATTATTATCATATGGCAGGACATCAACAGGGAAGTGAACTTTTTTATCCTTCATTTATATGTGGTTTATTAAATATGAATGTGTCAGAGGAATTTAAACACTTAAATCAGGAAATAACAGTATTATTCGGAAAAGAAACAGATTATTATGACCGGATGAACATATTAAAAAAATTAAATCCGGCAGTAAAATTCAAGATATTTAAAAATTGTAAAATATTACCTCATGAAGAAAATGCCGGAGACTTCAATAAATTTATTGAAGAATCTTCGACTGTGTCATAAATTTTGTGTAAACCTCTATGGAAGTCTTATTTCATGTGGAATTTACACAAAACATCTGACACTCTCGAATTTCATAATATCTCTTTCCCGGCAATATATGAATATATATGGAAATAAAAAGAAAGTGAAAAAATATGACAGTAAAAGAACATAAAAGACAGGTTATTATAATGGTACTGGCATGTATATTTCTAGTGTTAAGTTTCTTTAAATATATACCGGAAAATCCCGATAAATACTGGATGGGCTTAAAAGTATATCAGCATATTATGATTGTATTTTTAATATTAAACATAATATCTGTTCTCGGGCCGCTGAAATCCTTAAAACATTCCCTGTCTCTTATGCTTACCTGGTCAATTGCATATTCACTGGTAGAAATAATATTTCTCAATACCTTTTATCTGTTACCTGTCTATACAGAAACATTCTGGGATAACTTTAAAACCTTTTTTATACAGACCAGTTATCAATTTATCGGAATTATAATGCTGTTATCCTTTTTCTATAATAATAAAACCGAACGGAGTGAGAGTTTTTTAAGAGCAGGAAATATGAAAGAAGGAACGACAGTACTTGGCTATAAAAAACCAATTCCATGGTATATGGTTGTAATAAGATTCTCATTGACAGTTATTATAATATTTCCCATATTGCTGACCGTGCAGAATTTATGGCCTTCTTACAGTAATGAAAAATTTATAAATTATCTGCCTGTATTACTCGGTACGGTAACAAATTGCCTGGTAGAGGAAATATTAAACAGAGGAATATTTCTGGGAGTATTCCTTAAGGAAATGAACGAAAGAAAAGCAAACTTGCTGCAGGCTATAATATTCGGACTTCTGCACTGGCCGTCGTATACACTGTTACATTACCTGATGAAAATAGTAATTTTTACATTTCTCGGATGGTTCTTCGGGAGAGCGACTATAGAAACAAAAGGAATCCTGCCGTCAACCATCATGCATTCAGTCCTCATAGCATGCCTTTATGCTTCTTTATACATCTTTCAGATTACAGGTTTTAACTATTTTAGATAAGGAGAGAATTATATGAGTAAAGATTTAAAACACATAGAATTTATCGTGGAGAAAGACGTGGCAAAAATCACCCTGAACAGGCCGCCTCTGAATGTAATGAATATAGAAATGCTCAATGAAATAGGGACAACATTAAAATCAATACAGGATATGGCAGATATAAAAGTTCTGGTAATAAATGCAAAAGGTAAAGCTTTTTCTGCAGGCCTGGATATAAAGGATCATTCACCAGATAAAATAGAAAAACTCATATCTGTATTTAACAGAATATTTTATCTCCTGAACAACTTCAAAATTCCTACCATGTCCATAGTTCAGGGAGAAGGTGCTTTCGGAGGAGGATGCGAACTGGCAACATTCTGTGATATAGTAATTGCTACGGAAGAGGCAAAATTTGTTCAGCCCGAGTTAAAAGTAGGTGTAATACCTCCCATAGCAGTTATTACATATCAAAAAAAAATAGGCAAACATGGCGCTTACGAAATGTTACTTACAGGAAAAGAGCATAAAGCCACACAGGCAGCCAGGATAGGACTTATAAGCAAAGCTGTTGCAGAAGATAAAATGGAAGCAGAAGTAAGCAGGATAATAAAACGTATTACGTCAAACAGTGGAATAATATTGAAGATGACCAAACAGGCTATGATAAAAACTGCCGATATGAATTTCGATGATGCAATCAAAGAAGTGGAAAAAATCTATTTAAAATCTTTAATAAAAACTCAGGATGCAAGAGAAGGGCTTAATGCCTTTATGGAAAAAAGAAAACCGTTGTGGAAAAACAAATAAAATGTTTTTTAAAAAGTACACAAAAAAATATGGAGTAAATATTTATATAAGAATACAGACAAAAATATTATATTAGGGTCTGTAAAAAATAACTCCATCATATTTACAGTCTATATCGTGATGCGTGACGCGTAACGCGTGACGCGAGGATAATAACCGTTCTGACAATTTGCAAGGGTTATTTCTTTACAGTCTCTTACTCCTGAATAAAATTCTGAAAAAATAAAACGTTAATAAAACAAGATTTATGACACAAAAATCTTCAGTTAAACGTTAATCTATTCTTTCGGAGGTTCAAATTTTATTAAGAAAGGATTAGATTCAACAGGTATTTCCACATCTACATCCCTCTTCAAAATAAGTTTTGTTGCTTTAGGTCTTCCTATAGTTGTATTAAGTATCTGAGAAAGTTCATACATATCGATTTCAGGATACTTTAATATCAAATCCTCAAGAATCTGGTTATAACTTTGAGATTTATTAACATAGAGATCCAGTATTTCACTTTTGAGTGTTTCTTGCTTTACCTTATCCATAATTTATATCCTCTCTCAACTTTTTCAAAGAAATTATTCCCTCCTTCTCTTATTATAGAAAAATCTATAAATAAAATCAACATAAATTTAATATAAAAATTAAACAAGCGTTCAGTTATCAGCAGACAGCAAGCAGCTTTTCTACAAAATATTTATTTAAAAATAAAAAAATAATATCCTTAACTGATTGCCAGTAGCTCATTACTGAACGCTTATAAAAATTAATGAAGAAGGATAACATCCTTCTCCATAACAAACTCAATGTAAACCACAATTAACCAGCCACTGCATCTCTTAATGCTTTACCGGGTTGGAAAGTAGCAACTTTGCGAGCAGGTATTTCTATCTTATCTCCAGTTCTTGGATTTCTTCCTTCTCTGGCTTTTCTTTCCTTCACGGTGAAACTACCAAAAGGAATCAACTGTACTTTCTCTCCCTTTGCCAAAGCCTCTTTTATGATTTCAAATACAGCATCTACAGCTACAGTAACATCCTTTTTCTTAAGGCTTGTTTTTTCAGTAACTTTCTTGGCAAGTTCTGTTTTGGTCAAAATTAACACCTCCTTTCACTTATATCTTTTCATCTCAAGTTACAACTCAAGATTTATCAACGTTTTAACCGTTAAGTGTTAAATTACCTTGCATATTCACCATTTTTTTAAAAAGTCCTTCTAAAAACCTGAAAAAATCTGGATTTTTAGAAAAAATTATTTAATTTATGAGGAGCACCGGTAATTAATTCAAATCCATGGTCTGTAACCAGCACTGTATCTTCTATTCTGACTCCACCCCAGCCGCTGAAATAAAGACCCGGTTCCACAGTGACAACCATACCTGCTTCCAGTTTTTGATTATTTGTAGAATTTAGTCCCGGACTTTCATGGACCATTAATCCGACGCCATGACCAACACTGTGTCCGAATTCTTCTCTGTATCCTTCGCCGGCAAAAATGTCTCTTGCTACCCTGTCGACTTCTTTACATTCGACGCCGGGTGCAACAGCATTCATTGCAGCTTTCTGTGCTTTTTCCACAAGATTATAGACAACCTTTTGTCTTTCATCTGCTTCGTCTATCATAACCGTTCTGGTACAATCGGAACAATAACCGTTATAGGTAGCTCCGTAATCAATAATAACCAGTTCTCCTTCTTTTATAACTTCATCGGATGTTTTTGCATGAGGCATTGCTCCCCTTGGCCCGGAAGCAATTATTATTTCAAAGCTCTCCTTAAATCCTCCGAGTGTCTGTATGAAATAATTAAGATGGGCTCTTATTTCACTTTCTCTGACACCGGGTTTGAGATATTTCATCGTATTATTAAAAGCTTCATCGGCAATAGATGCAGCTTTTTTCAGATAGTTTATTTCATCTTTATTTTTTATTTCTCTCAGATGTTCCACTAGTTTCCTGGTAGGTACAAGATTTATAGATGATAATTTTTTTGCCATATCCTCATAAAAAGAATATATGACAGTATCGGCTTCAAACCCAAGAGACCTTATATTCAGTTGCCCTATGGCAGTAGCCAGGCAATCCAGAGGTTTGATCTCTCTACCTGGAAATTTAATTACCGTAAAATCTTTTGCCTCATTCTGTGCCCTCTCAAGATATGTAAAGTCAGTAAACAACATGGCATCATTTCTGGTAATTAAAAGCCATCCCCCGTCTCCGCTGTATCCGCTCAGGTATCTTCTGTTAACGCCCGTTGTTACCAGCAAGGCATCTATCTTCAAATCGTCAAATCTATTTCTTAATTTTGTTAATTTCATTTTTCACCTCTTCAAGCCCTACAAGTTCCTTTAATTTTCTTACTTCATTAGGGCCGAGATATCTCCAGGCACCTGGCTTTAAACTTCCCAGTCTGAGAGTTCCTATCTGAACCCGCCGTAATTCTACGACTCTATAACCTAAAGAAGTACACATTCTTCTGATCTGTCTCTTTTTTCCTTCATATATCTCCATTTCAAATATTGTTTCTTTACCTTTTGCTTTTACCAGTTTTACCCTGGCCGGTGCAGTAAGTCCGTCTGATAATTCAACACCGTTTCTGAGTTTTTCAAGTTTTTTGGGAGAAAAACCGCCGTAAAGTTTTACAATATAAACTTTACCAATTTTATATTTCGGATGAATTAATCTGAAAGAAAAATCTCCGTCATTGGTTAATATTAAAAGTCCTTCCGTGTTATAATCCAGCCTTCCTACGGGATAAACTCTTGCTTCCATGTCAGGGAGCAGATCTAAAACAGTCGGTCTTTTTTGCGGGTCAAATGAAGTGGTAACATAGCCTTTAGGTTTATTTATTATAAGATAGACCTTTTCTTCCGAATTAATTACTACTCCGTCAAAAGAAATTCTATCTCTGTCAGGGTCAATCTTCACACCCTGTTTTGTAACCGGTCTGTCATTTACCTTTATTCTGCCGGTTTCAATTAAATTTTCAGCTTCTCTCCTTGAGGAGATACCGCAGTGAGCAAGAAATCTGTTAAGTCTAATCATAAAAATCTAAAAAATTTCCAAAAATAGTCTGAATTTTATTAATAATCTGTATATATCTTTTTCCATCACCGGTTACGTACACAGGGGGTTCCCGTGAACCCCCTGTATTTTATCCTTTAAAAAATCATAATTTCCTGGAAATATTATTCCCCTTCCTCATCATTATTATCAGATAAATTTTTCTTATCTGGATTTTCCTGCCAGGTCTGGAAAGAAATCTTAACAGGTTTTGTCGGAGAAATAGTGGTAATTGCATGTTTATAAACCATCTGTATTTTACCTTCATTCTCTAAAAATACAGTAAAGTTGTCATAACCCTTTACCATACCTTTCAGTTGAAAACCATTAACAAGATATATAACAACACCAATTCTTTCTCGCTTTATCTGTTGCAGGAAATTATCCTGACAATTATTCTTTGCCATTTATATATACTGGCTCTAAAGACCATATTAAAAGTTGTTATAACACGGTCTTCCTGGCACAATCTCCTTCCTTCCTTGATATTACTTGGTTTTTTAAATATATTCGTTAAAGTCCTTTATTTTCCTGCTAATAAGATATTTTTTTATTGTTATCAGAGATATTTTACTGAGCTGACTATAAATAACTCGTAAATTTATACTGAATAATGCAGCCTGGCACAAAACTGGTAGACTTAAGTGGGGCCATATAAAACCAGTTTATCTAGCTTCACACTCTCCCGATCTTAATCCTATTGAGAGATGATGAAAAATACTCAAGGATTGAAAGAATTTTCATTCTGGTTAATACTCTCTTCTATCAGGTATACAGGCTTATTTTGCGTCTCATAATAGATTTTCACAAATATTTCCGTAATAAAACCGAGGAATATAGATTGGCATCCCATAAAAATAAAAAACAGTACTAATCCGAGAAGAGGTGACTGTATAAATAAGGTCCATCCGTAATATTTAGCAGTTAATAAAACAGTAATAAAAGAAAATAAGAAATTGATTAAACCGAAAGTACCGAAAAAATAAAGGAGATTCTGTCCATATGTTTCCATAAACTTAACAAACATCAAATCCAGTATAACCTTCAGTATTCTCTCTGGCCGGAATTCAGCTTTGCAGTTATCGTGGTATCAACGGGGGTATCCAGACCAGGCTTAATATATACACAGCCATATGCCACCTGATATTTATGTGCACCGAACAAACATAAATACACCGGTTGCGTGATACAGCCAATAGAAGGATTGTTCAGAGTAAACTTTAAACCTGCTGATTTCAGGTTAATTCCATGTTCAGAATATACTTTGAAGATCACAATTTCACCAGGGAAAGCGAATATCTTCTCTGGGCAGGATTTAAGCACTGCTGCACCTGTGGCATCAGATGAATTTATAGTAACTGACGAAGGAAGCGTTTCCACTTCAGCATAATTGTCTTCTCCAAGTGCCACTTCCAGCTTTACATTGCTGTCTGTAGATCCTGTCAGCACTGTATTATCAAAATGCCCGTCAGAGCCTACAGGTATAGAAGCGTCACTGTATACAGAGCAAACCTGTGCCTGGGCATTATACTCAGGCAGGGGCTTACTTTCTAAAAGAGTCTTATTTAACTGAGTATAAAGTTCCTGTATATCTGCCTTTGCCCAGTCTTCCGGGTAGTCCTCTTTCAGACTATTTGCCATCTGTGTTACAAAAGGCTCATTCCCTGAAGAATCTGCCTGGCAGGCAGTGACATCAAATACGTTTATACAGGGAACTGTTTCCCCGTCTTCTGTTGTTATGTTACTGGCATAAATATAGCCTTGAATCGGTTTTTGAATTAAAACAGGCGTCGGTGTAGGATTTGTATAACTTACCGGATTATCGGTGATATTTGTATCGGGCACCACTGCAGAGTTTCCTCCGCCTCCGCAGTTTGTTAAGGTTATGACAGAGATAATAGATAAAATTAATACAAAATATGATGAGTATAATTTTATTTTTTTAACCATTTTAAATAAACTCCCTCCTGAATTTAAAATATATTTCCAGATTTTAATTAATTACTAAAACAAAAGTACCCTCCGGTCATGTCGTCTGCGAGACACCTGATTCAGAAGGCAAGCTTTTCATAAATACTTGCTAACGGTTATGACTGTTTTAGCCACAACGAAGTATGATTTTTATTATAAGGCAATCGGAAATACAAGTCAAATCAGGGAAATGGGAAGTATATATGAATATTTTTATAAAGAGTGTACATTGTAAAAAAAAAAAAAAACTTAAAAAAAATAGCGCTATTAAAGGGTTTTTATTAAAAATAATAAAATCCGTTAAAAAAAGCTGAGACATGATGAAAAATGAGTTTTTTTACCATATTTTGTCAGGAAAATATTGTTATGAAAGGGTTTTATAAAAATCACAGGAAATTGTAAAGTAAATTTTTAAATTTTTTTGATTTTTTTATAACCCCGACTGGCGAGTAAAGAATCTGACAATTTTTCTGAATCAAAATAATAACAGAAGACCATTGATGCTTCTAACAATCTCTTCAACCATATCTTCCTTTGAAATACCTTTCTCAGGCTCGAACCAGACAATATCTTTATCCTTTCGAAACCAGGTCATCTGCCTTTTGGAAAAATGCCTCGTATTTCTCTTTATAAGACGTAATGCTTCAGACATGGTGCTTTTCCCTTTAAGATAATCGGCTGTTTCGGAATACCCGACTGCGTCCAGAGGAGGTCCTTCAAATGAATAGCCTTTTGACATAAGCTTAAATACTTCATCAACCAGGCCTGAAGCAAACATTCTGTCAATTCTTTCTTCAATCAGCCTGTAGAGGGTTTCTCTGGACCAGTTTATACCGAATTTCATACATTTAAAAGGAAGAGGCTCCCGGTTTTTCTGAAGACCTGACATGGTAACAGAACCGGTTTTAAATACCTCAAGGGCACGTACAATACGCCTCAAATCATTATGATGAATCCTTTCGGAAGCTTCCCTGTCTACACGGGATAACATGTCATGGAGATATTCGGTGCCTTTCTCCGAAGCCAGTTCTTTGAGATAACTTCGATACTCGTAATCGGGAGACGTAACGGGTAATACAAGTCCTTCCGTAACTGCCTTTATATAAAGACCTGTACCTCCAACCAATAAAGGTCTTTTTCCTCTCCTGTACACATCAAGGATTGCCTCCATTGCCATATGCTGAAAATCATACAGAGTAAATTCTTCACCTGGACTGATAATATCTACAAGATGGTGGGGTACAAGAATACGATCTTCTGCAGACGGCTTTGCCGTACCTATAAGAAGCTCTTTATATATCTGCCTTGAATCTGCAGAGATTATTTCTCCACCAATTTTGAGAGAAAGATTGATGGCAAGTTCCGACTTGCCACAGGCAGTAGGGCCCAGTATTACTATAAGCGGTGGATAAGATTCTTCATACATATCTTTTAAACAGTTTGCCTAAATCTCTTTCTGAAAAACTTAATATAACAGGTCTCCCGTGAGGACAATAAGAAGGATTTTCAGTTTTAAATAATCTCTGAACAAGGCCTGCCATATCTTCCACTGAAAGCTTATCTCCTGCTTTGACGGAAGCTTTGCAGGCAATAGAAGCCATAATATTATTAAATAATACTTCACTGGAAATCCTTTTTTCAGAAAAAGCCAGTTCAGCTACAAGATCCTTTAAGAATTCTTCATCACTTACCCTGTCAAGGCCGGAAGGTATACCTCTTACAAGAAACGTATTTTCACCGAAATCTTCAAGGTCGAAACCAAGAGATGATAAAAAAGAAATATTTTCCCTGAGCCATTCCGCTTCCTGTGATGAAAAATCTAAAGTAAGAGGAAGAAGGAGGCTCTGAGAAGGACAGGTTCCGGTCATATTTCTTTTTAATAATTCAAAATTTATTCTCTCATGGGCAA
>JBEHWO010000026.1:0-32751 GCA_040217695.1 Vulcanimicrobiota bacterium
GGAAGTATTTATAAGAGTGTATAAGAGTGCCATGAAATTTAATTCGGAACAGAAATTCTCTCCCTGGCTTTATCGGATTGCAAACAATCTCTGTATAGATACCTATAGAAAAGATAAAAATGTTAAAAAGGTAGATATTGAAGATATAGATATAGTGTCCCCTGAAAATGTAGAGGATAAGGTGGAAAAAGACGAGCTTGGAAGAAGAGTGAAAAAAGCTGTCATGTCACTTCCTCAGGATCACAGGGCAGTTTTAATACTGAAACATTACCAGGGATTATCCTATAATGAAATAAGTGAAATTCTTGGCTGTCCTCTGGGAACAGTCAAGTCAAGAATGCATTATGCATTGATTGAGTTAAAGAAAGCTCTGGATAAGGGTAATTAGAGCTTCCAGGAAAGGAGTTGACTTATATGTCCTGTAAACATATAAAATCAGAGCTTGTTCATTTTATCTACGGAGAGGTAACTCCGGAAATGAATAACACTATTAAAGAACATCTGTCTGTCTGTGGAGACTGTAAAAATGAATTTGACAGTCTGGCAGGGACAAAATTAATGCTTGATAACTGGAAAAATATTTCTCCTTCCGAGGAATTTCAGACTGTTTTAAATAACAGTATAAAGGACTGTGTTCCCGAGAAATTAAACTACAGGGAAGAAATAAAATATGCATGTTTATCCATGTTAAAAACCCTTTCTCCGGCCATATGCGGGATTGTTGTGACGACATGTATGGTTTTACTGATGTCTGCAAATGTTCAGATTAATCAGCTAAATCCTGTTTCTCTCATATTATGCGGTATATTCTGGGGCGGAATTTACAGTATGGTCTTCGATCTTGCCATAAAAAACGGATCTTACGGAGATAAAATCCACATGAGGGAACTTCTCGGATTAAACCTTAGAGTTTCGGTATCTATGGCATTTCTTTCACTTTTTATGGGTGCAGTGTTAATACTTCTGTCACCTCTTTCCGGTACAGGTATGTCCTGTATTCAGGAATTTATCTACAGTTTTACCCCTCTGTTAGCAGGCAGTTATCTTGCGGGAAGAAAGGTTCATCATAACCATATACTGCACGGTGTATTTCTGTCTATATTGTATATATTGATGATTGGCCCTGCCATTTATATTCAGTGTATTAATTTTGAGTTTTCCGTATATGTTTTGTTTATAGCAATTTCTTCTCTCGGTGCCATTACGGGAGGTATGACAGGTGCCTGGTTCAGTGGAAAGTTTGTGCCTCATACTGTCAGAAAAACTATATAAAATTATTATCAGGAGGAATGGAAAATGAAAATTTTCAGAAGAATTAAAGAAGTCGATACAGAAAAACAGGAAGAAATAATTGATATAACAGATGGGATAAATAATTTTATAAAAGAAAGAGGTATTAAAAACGGAACATTGACTGTACAGACCCTTCATACTACTATGGGGTTAATTATACAGGAAATCACAGAACCGAGATTATGCAGGGATATAATTGTCCATCTCAATAAAATAGTATCTCAAAAAATTGAAGATTATGAGCATAATGATATAGATAAAAGACCTGAAGTGATTGACAGAGTCAACGAACCTCTTAACGGCAAGGCTCATATTCAGAGTCTTCTTCTGGATAACCAGTTGTTTCTGGATATATGTGACGGCAAATTAACCCTTGGTAAATGGCAGAGAGTCGGACTTGTTGAACTGGACGGCCCCCGTAAAAAGAGGAAATATCTTCTGAAAGCATGGGCAGATCCAAAGACTTTAATGTTTTATAAAAGAGATTTTAAAGAAGCACTTTACCCTGTAAAAAAATCTTCCAGAATGTTAAAACTTATTTCAGGTTAAGATATTTTTAACTGAAAAGCCTCTCCTCCCAGGCTGCCCTGCTATGGAGGGAGAGGCTTTTTATAGTGTTTTTGTCAATATATTTGCATATATTTTATTATATTTTGCAGAGCAGTTTCTACCTCTTCAATAATTCTCCTGTTATCAATTCAGATAAAAGACATGGCATTGTCAGTCAAAACGACAGATGAATTAAAAGAAAAAATAACAGGCAGTCTATGGAATTACTTAAACACGTATTTATTAAAATTACTTATTTACATTTTTCAGTATTTATATTAGAATTGTGATAAAGGAGAGTGATATATAAATGGAAAAAACATTAACAATTAAAATGTCAGAAAAAGAACATAGGGAAATTAAAGTTTTATCGGCAGAAGAAGGAAAATCTATTAAGGATTTTGTTATGGATTTAATTAAAATGTATATCCGTCAGAAAGAGAAAATAGAGATTGAAAATTTATCCTATGATGAATTATCAGATGAAGAGAAACATATTATTGATATGACTAAAGAAGAATATTCTAAAGGAGAATGTATTGATATAGATACTTTCCTGGAGGAAATAAAGAATGAGGATTAAGATTAGTAAAAATATGAAAAAACAATATTTTCTCCTGGATAAACTAACGAAGAAACAGGTAAGAAAATCCATTATAAAACTTCGTAAAGGAGAACTTATTTTAGAAAAATTATCTACAGGAAAGAATATCTATAAAATCAGAACAGGTGATTACAGAATATTAATTATAAAAATAGAAGATGTTTATGTTATAGCATCTATTGAACACAGGAAAGAGGTTTATCTGAAATTATTTCTATTTCTCCTGATATAATGGTTTCTTCGGCCCTGACAGTCTGTAATGTAATGATCAGAACTATGAGGATTGAAATAAATATAACTTTTGTCATAACGTTTACCTCCTTTCTGTATATTCTGTTGTTGATTTTATATAACTTTTTTAGTAAAAATTCATAACTTTATTATATCTTACCATTCCATATTTGAAAAGTCAATAAGAAAATATTGAAAAGTTATGGAATTTTTTATAAAATTTGCTATACTGATTATATTGAAAATAGAAAAGAGATGTGGTGAAAATGGGAACTCTTGGAGAATTTGTAAAGCTTCAGAGAGAAAAAATAGGCCTTTCCCAGGAAGGGCTGGGAAGGTTTGTAGATATATCTCAAAAACAGATTTCCAATATAGAATCTGATTATATAAAACAGCCTCACAGGAGTACTCTGAGGAAAATAGCAAAAGCGCTGGATTGTTCGTATGATCAATTATTAACTCTGGCAGGATACCAGGTAAACTGGCAGGAAGCGGAGATACTTATTGATGACAAGCCGATAGATGAGAAGATGGAGGAAATAGTAGACCATGTTCTTGAGAAAGCCTCTTTAAAAATAATAGATGCTATTGGTAAAAAATTAGATAGTCTTGAGAAGAAGTTTATTTCTTCTGACGGAAATAGTTCCATAAAAATTTCGGAAAAACTAATTCCCCTGTTGCCTTCAGGTAAGTGCGGGCCATTAAGTGACCCCTTGAAAGGTTCGTCAGACCTTACAGATATACCTCCGGCATGGGATGCAGATTTTGCTTTCTTTGCGGAAGGTCACTCTATGGAAATATATAAAATCTTCGATGGTTCTATTGTTTATGTGAAAAAACAGAATCTTGTCAGACCGGAAGATATTGCAGTCATACATGTAAACATGGGAGAGGAAAATTATTTCCTCCTGAAGAAATGTAAAGGTGATGAAGATAACAGGATTTTTCTGGACGGTAAAGGTAATATTTTTAAATTTGATGCAAATTCTAATATTGCAGGGAAAGTTGTAAAGGTGTTAATGGATTTTACCCATTTTTGAAAAAATTGCAGGAGAAAAGATTTTATATTAAGAATTATAATATTCTATTCATTAATCAGAGAGGAGAATAAGGACTTTATGACAGATGCTCAACTTATCAAACAAATCAACGGTGATTTTCGGCACATTCTGAACAAGATGGACACTCCCGATAATCCTGCAAAAAACATTCTTGCACAGGCCAACAGAGATTTCCACGAAAGAGGCTGTGTAATCAATGTTGGAAAAGGTGACGATATTGTAAAAAAACCTTTCCCTGTATTTGTAATGCCCTATTTTGTAACACGTAATGAAATGAATGAAATAGGCCGTGTCTCCAATATTATTATGAATGTACTGGAAAAGGTATCGAATCTTTATTTTCTGGATAATAAGTTCAAACCAATGTTCAATCTTACGGATAAGGAAACAGAACTGGTTGAATGTGAAACAGGAACACAGCGCCTTGTATGGATTACCAGAAATGATGCATTCCAGGAGGGAGATATATTAAAGTTCATAGAATTTAATACAGATTCACCGGGCGGCCCCATGTATTCAGATGTTCAGACAGAGATTATAGAACAGAGTGTGGTTATGGATGAACTGAGGAAAAAATACTATATGAGTTCCGATCGTTTTGTCCCCCAGATTCTGTATAATCTGCTCCGTGCCTACAGAGAATGGGGCGGGAAAAAGCAGCTGCCCAATATTGCCATAGTGTCGGATAAAGGTGCAACTTACCCCGAATTCCTTCTCATAGTCGATGATTTCAGGCGTCAGGGGTATAAATGTGAATTTGCGACACCTCCCGAGATTGAATATCATAACGGCAAAGCCTTTACTCCCGGAGGCATGGAAATAGATATATTCTACCGTCGCGGCTGGATAAGAAACTGGACAGATGTGTGGGATGACATAAAACCTCTCAGAAGAGCCTATAAAGAAAATGCTTTCTGCTGCGTAAACTCCATAAGATCGCTCCTCGCAGCCATAAAGAGTCTCCTGGAACATCTTCAGGATGAGGAGATTGCTAAAATTTATACTCCTGAAGAACGGGAAATAGTCTTCAAACATATTCCCTGGACCCGTCTTATGAAGGATCGAAAAACCCTTGGTTTTGACGGAAAAACTTCTGTAGAACTCTTTGACTATGTAAGAAATAACAGGGAAAAACTGGTATTAAAACCGATGGATCTTTACGGAGGCCAGGGGGTCTGTGTCGGTCCTGTAAGCACTCAGGCGGAATGGGAAAAAACTATTGAGATTGCTGCCACGACAGAACAAAAATATGTTGTCCAGCATTATGTGCAGATACCTGAAATGGAACTTCCCGAAGTTGACCCTGAACTTGTATGGAAACCAAAGAAATTAAACCAGAATTTCTATGCCTTCGGCGGCGCCCATGCAGGCGGCATGTGCCGTACCTCTGAAGCGGCGGTTATAAATATATCTGCCGGAGGAGGGCTCTGCCCCATCGTCGTAGTGGAAGGGATGAAATAGAATTTCAAGTCGTAACGCGTGACGCGTAACGCGTGATAATCAGTCGCGTATTACCTGTTATGCCTTACGACTTTTAATTTTTCAACTTAACATAGGGATTGTCGAGAAATAACTCCGTCATATTTACAGTCTATATCGTGACGCGTCACGCGTTACGCGTCACGCGAGGATAATAACCGTTCTGATAATTTGCCAGGTTTATTTTTTTCCAGTCTCATAGTGCATTTCATAACGTTTCAGAATTTAATTAGAGTGAAAAGAATAGGACATTGATCACTATTCACTCTTCACTCTTTAATGAAAGGAGTATTATAAGTGTCAAACAAAAATTTGTTTTCTTTTTTCATTTCCTCACTTTTGATTGTGTGCTTAATAGCAGGTTGTGGCGGATCTTCCGGCGTATCAGTGCCTGTAACCACTCCCACCAGTACGCATATTCCTACATCTACTCCGACTCCTGGAGGGCCTACTGCTACTCCTACTATTACTCCGACTCCTGGAGGGCCTACTGCTACTCCTACCGGTACATCCGGCACTAAAAATAAACTCTTCTTCCTCCATCATTCCGTAGGTGACGGAGTTATTACCGTAGGAAATATGAGACCTGTTGTGACCAGTTATAATAATATCAATGGTACGAACTATGGTTTCTGGGATCATGGATATAACAGTGACGGCCTCAGGAATCCTGCAGGACAGTTTACCGGAACAAGTTTTCCCGTACCGGATGACAATACTGATCCCGGCGGACTCCATTATCTGTTTACATCATCCAGTGCCGATGCCGTAAGTGCCAGAAATCAGATGCTGGAATATGACGTAATAGCTTTTAAATCCTGTTATACTGCATCCAATATTCCCGATGACGATACGTTGAATCAGTATAAAACCTGGTATCTTGAAATGAGAAATTTCTTTGACCAGCATCCGGAAAAGATATTTGTTGTAATGAGCAGTCCTCCTCTTCATCGTGTTGAAACAAACTCTGTTGCTGCAGCAAATGCAAGAAATTTTGCAAACTGGCTTAAGAGTTCCGACTATATCGGAGGACGCACGAATGTAGTATGTTTTGATCTCTTTAATTATCTTGCCGGCAGTGATAATATGCTGAATTATTCCTACGAGAGAAGTCATTATGATGCCGATTCTCATCCCAACACACTGGGATATCAAACTGTAGGACCTATTTTTGCACAGTTTCTTATTGATACTGCTAAAAAATAATGACTTCTGTTGCTTATTTAATAGCGTAATCATTGAAAAAATAATGGCAATCACTTAAAGGATTGTCATTATTTTTTTAGAAATAAATAAAATGAGTCTTCTCAAATAGTCATAATACCATTATAATTGTAGAAAAAAATAGGAGGAATGTTAATGGGTCTTTTTGATTTCTTCAAAGGTTTTTTTAAGAGTAAATCAGGTCAGGAAAAAGAAAAGCAATCACAGAATACACAGGAATATATTACCTGGGATGACAGTTACAGTGTGAGTGTAAAACAGTTAGATGATGAACACAAAAAACTTGTCGTTATGATAAATGAATTGCATGAAGCGATGCAGGTAGGCAGAGGAAAAGAAATGCTCTCTACCATACTCGGACGTATGATAAATTATGTGGGAACACATTTCTCCAATGAAGAAAAATATATGGAGAAATTTTCCTATCCTGATTATGAAGTGCATAAACAGGAACATAATGATTTTGTAAAAAAGACCCTTGAATTTCAGCAGAATTTTAATGATGGTAAAATGGGGCTTTCCATAGAAGTTATGTTTTTCCTGAAAGAATGGCTACTTAATCATATAAAAGGTTCAGACCAGCAATACGGTCCGTTTTTCAATAAAAAAGGACTCATATAGATATATGTCGTGTGAATTCTAATTACAGTTTCCTGGAAAATAGTGTCCCGAAAAATTATGTATCATATGCAGACATAATGTTTTTACTCCCGTCACGCGTTACGCGTCACGAGAAATAAGATTCCGGTTACTGACGTATCTGCCGCGGCAGTAAGATCAAGTAAAATAGATATTTACTAAAATTATAGGATGGGGTTTAAAATTGTGTATATTTGTAATAAGTGTAATAAAGAATTAAACAGCGGAGATTTATTTTGCAAATGTGGTAAAGGCAGAACCCTTTATCATGATAGATACAGGATACTTGATGTTATAGGCAGCGGAGGCATGGCGACTCTTTATCTGGCAGAAGATTTAAATCTTGCCGGAACTCACTGTGTTATAAAAGCTATGACTGATGAGTTTAAGACCTCTGAAGAGAAGGATTATGCCGTTAATAAATTTAAAGAAGAAGCTGTTTTACTTGCCAGATTGAGGCATAACAGTCTTCCTGTCGTGCAGAATCATTTTCTGGAAGAAGGAAGATATTATCTTGTCATGGATTATGTAGAAGGTGAAACCCTTGAAGATATTCTTAACAGTACCCTTACAGAGGATTGTCTTCTCTCTGAAGAACTTGTGATTGACTGGGTAATTCAGGTCTGTGACATACTGGATTATCTTCATAATTACGATCCTATGATTATTCATAGAGATATAAAACCTGCAAATCTTATGGAAAATAAAAAAGGAAAGATAATGCTTCTGGATTTCGGCATAGCTCATATTTTTGAAAAAAGAGATACGAAAACCAGAATAGGTTCTGCCGGTTATGCTGCACCTGAACAGTATGCAGGCAATGCCTATCCCCAGAGTGATATATTTGCTCTCGGAGCAGTATTGCATACACTTCTTACAGGAGAAAATCCTATGGAAAGAGAAGGAAATCCTTTTCTCTTTCCGCCTCTCGGGGATTCACGGGATGACCTGACTGAAGGACTTGAGGAAATTGTTTCAAAAGCAGTTGCCCAGGAGGTTAAAGATAGATATTCTTCTGCAGCAGCATTTAAAGAAGATCTCCTTAAAATATCTGATAAAAGGGAGGAAATAGAAAAATCTCAGAGATTAAAAGACAAAACTGAATCACATACATCCGTTTTCTCTGAATTATTTAAAATCGAGCATACATCCGAACTTTCTGACTTGAAAGAGAGACTTTCTAATATTGTTGCCCTTGATACAGGGTCATGGGAAATAAAAATTTTACAACTTGATCTGGACAGTAAAAAACATATATATCCGAGATTAATAGGAACTAAAAATGTTCCTGAAAATAGCATTTCCGAGGGTGTAATAACTGATATTCCTTCCATGAGTAAAGCAGTAAAGTCTCTTCTTAAAGATATGAATGAAAAAGAAGTTATTGTCTCTCTTTCTCCTTACTGTGTTTTTATAAAAACTTTATTGATAAGAGCTTTAGATTTTCCATTAACCTCTCCTGAGAAAATTAATTTCATATTAAATGATGAAATCAGGCAAATCCTACCTTTACCCTTAGAAGACTGGTTTATAACCTATAACATAGACTCTTCTTACAGAGAGAATTTTATGAAGGTAAGAGTGACAGCCGTAAAAAAGAAAGCTTATGAGAATATCAGAGAAACTCTTCTTCAGTCAGGATGCAGTAATTTTAAAATAATTGCAGAACCCCTGGCAGAAAGTTTTCTTGCCGATTTTATGATAAAAGATAAAAAGAAGAATATACTCATAATAAATACAGGGTTTGAAGGTACGTCTCTGACTTTTGTGGAGGATAGAAAAGTGTCTTTTTCCGCGACCTATCCCTTCGGAGGAAAGACCTTTACTCAGGCTCTTATGGTAGCCAGACAACTGAATTTTAACGATGCAGAAGATATAAAGAAGAAAAAACATGACGAATTTATATCTGAATTATTATATCCTATTTTTAAAGAATGGACTGATGAATTATTAAAAACTCTGAAAAAGTCCGACTGCAGCCCGGATAAATTTGAAACAATTGTATTCTGCGGCGGAACAATTCAGCTTGAAGGTTTTCATGATTATATTAACAGTGAATTAAAGATAAAATCATATAAATTTTCTTTGCCCAGATTGAGCAAAACGACTATGAGAGATAGTTATAAAAATCTTGTCACCACTAAAGGAACATCTTTTATGCCGGCAATGGGACTTGTTATAAGTTCTCTCAATAATATAAACGATATCAGAGAAATTCTGGATATAAATAAAATTGATTTCTCGAAAGAATTTTATGGCTTTACCCCTTTTGAAATTACAGATGCATATGACGGGAAAAAAGAAAAAGGAGAGGAAGTTGTAGCTGTGTCACCTGATAATAAAAATATTACAGCAGAACTGGAAAAATATCTTGTATCACTTGTAGGACCCATAGGAAAATCCGTAATGGAAGATTCTATAAAGAAACTGGGTTACACCGTGGAAACCATGCCAGTGGAAAAACTTGACGGTGTAATAGAAATGTTTGCCTGTCAGTTCAATCTCTCTCAGGAGAATATGTCAGGTATAATTAAGAAACTGGAAGAACTTAAAACTGTCCATGAAGAAGTCAGGAAGAGTATTACCGGTATGCTGGATAATCGGGATGATGTCGATGTAATGCAGGAAATAGAGAAATATCTTGTTTCTATGGTAGGCCCCATAGGAAAAACAGTCCTTGAAGATTCAGTGAAGAAACTCGGATATACAGTAGATACTGTTCCTCTGGAGCAGCTTGACGGGGCAATAGAAATGTTCTGCTGTCAGTTTAATCTTACTGAAGAGAATATTTCCAGTATCAGCAAAAAACTTCAGGAATTGAAAACTATTGATGAAAATGCCAGAACTTTATATATATCACTTTACGGTGAAGATATAAATGTTGTAGATGAACTGGAAAAATATCTTATTACCATAGTAGGCCCCATAGGAAAGACAGTTTTTGAAGATTCTCTGAAAAAGCTCGGTCATACGAGAGATACTGTTCCCTTGCAGACTCTGGACAGTATAATAGAAATATTTTCATGTCAGTTCAATCTTACACAGGAAAATATAGTGAATATAACGAAAAAACTTCAGGAACTTAAAATTGCCGGGAAAAAGCTCGGAAAAAATTCACCTCAGAATAAAGAAGATAAAAAAAGCGGCGGGAAAGGTATACTTTCATCATTGTTTAAATGGGGTAAATAAAGACGGGGATTTATGGGAATCGTGACGCGTAACGCGTAACGCGTGACGGGTTTATACCCTTACGTATCACGCATTACGCATTACGCATTACGATATTATTTATAAAACACACTATAATAATTTGTCTTACCCCGCGTCACGCGTCACGCGTCACGCGTTACGAACAAAAGAAGGGAGAAACAGAATGAAATCCAAACTCATTACAGCACAGGATGCTGTAAAGCTCATTAAAGACGGAGACTCTATTGTTGTGGGAGGTTTTGTGGGAAGCGGTCATCCTGAAGCACTTACATCTGCTCTGGAGGAACGTTTCCTCGGTGAAGGTCACCCGAAAGATTTAAAACTTATGTTTGTGGCAGGCCAGGGTGACAGTAAAACAAAAGGGTTAAATCATTTCGGAAACAGCGGTATGGTAAAACGCGCCATAGGAGGTCACTGGGGACTTGCGCCTAAACTGGGGAAACTCGCCACTGCCGGAGAACTTGAAGCGTATAATCTGCCGCAGGGCGTAATATCTCATATGTTCCGCGATATTGCTGCAGGTAAACCATGCACCATTACCCATGTAGGACTGAAAACCTTTGTCGACCCACGTGTCGAAGGAGGAAAAGTCAATTCTGCCACAAAAGAAGATATTGTAACTCTTATAGATCTTGACGGACAGGAATATCTGAAATACAAACACTTTGATATAGATGTGGCACTTATAAGAGGCACCACTGCAGATGAATTCGGAAATATCAGTATGGAACAGGAAGTGGCAACCCTTGACGGCCTTGCCCAGGCAATGGCTACAAAAAAGAAAGGCGGCATAGTCATATGCCAGGTCATGAGACTTGCCAGACACAGCGGAATAAATCATCTCTTCGTTGAAATTCCCGGTATATTCGTAGATTACATAGTAGTGGTAGATATGATAAAAACTCCTGAACTTCATATGCAGACCTTCGGAGAACAGTACTGCCCTTATTATTCGGGACAGGTGGCATATCCCGAGGATTCCCTTTTCAGCCCCATGGATATGAATATAAGAAAACTTATTGCAAGAAGAGGATTATTTGAACTTCTTCCCCTGGGACAGTGTGTGGTAAATCTCGGTATCGGTATGCCTGAAGGTATTGCCAATGTGGCAAAAGAAGAGGGAGTAAGAGACAGAATGGTTCTTACCGTAGAATCAGGCCCCATAGGAGGACTTCCCGCATCGGGACTCAGTTTCGGAGCTTCCTATAGCCCTTTATGTGTCCTCGATCAGCCCTATCAGTTTGATTTCTATGACGGAGGTGGCCTGGATATTGCATTCCTCGGAGCAGCGGAGATTGACCCTAAAGGCAATGTAAATGTAAGCAGATTCGGCCCGAAACTCGCCGGCTGCGGAGGATTCATTAATATTACTCAGAATGCCAAAAGGGTCGTATACTGTACCACCTTTACCGTAGACGGTTTGAAGGTGGAAGCTAAAGACGGACAGCTCAAGATATTACAGGAAGGTAAAGTCAAAAAATTCGTAAACAAAGTTCAGCAGATAACCTTCAGCGCGGAATATGCATGTCAGAAGGGAACTCCTGTTACCTATATAACTGAAAGGTGCACTTTTAAGCTTGAAGACGACGGACTCCACCTCGTGGAGGTTGCTCCCGGCATCGATATAGAAAAGGATATTCTGGCCCATATGGAATTTAAACCTGTTATCCCGGAGCAGGTTCTTAAAATGAATCCTTCCATATTTAACACTGAAAAAATGGGAGTTAAATAGTTTAGAGACTGTAAAGAAATAACCCTTACAAATTGTTAGAACGTTTATTATCCTCGCGTAACGCGTTACGCGTTACGATATAGACTGCAGGTACAGTAACAGGTAAAAAAATATTCAAAAAACTATAAATAGTGAGTAGTGAGTAGAAATGGAGTTTCCCACTCACTATTCACTGTTCATTATTCACTCTTTAATGATTGTTCTGCCCGTAAAGAGCAGCACCGAAGGCTGCAATTATTTCTGGATTTTCATAGAGCCATATATTTTTTTTTAATCTTTCTTCAATAATATTTTTCAGGCAGGCATTCCTTGCACATCCTCCTGCAAAGACAATGTCTTCTTTTAATCCAACCCTGTTAACAAGGGGGATAATTTTGTCTATTATGGAATTATGCAGTGCCCATGCAATATCATGTCTTTTTGTTCCTTTTGCAATAAGACTTATGACTTCAGATTCTGCAAAAACAGTGCACATGCTGTTTATTTTTATCTTTTCCTTTATTGCACAGGTGGATTCATTTCCGAAATCTTCAAGTTTATAACCCAGTGTTTGAGACATGATTTCAATGAATTTCCCCGTTCCTGCTGCGCATCTGTCATTCATTTCGAAATCTGATACATGTCCTGACTCATCGAGTCCTATTACCTTTGTATCCTGTCCTCCAATATCTATTACTGTCCTGCAGTAAGGAAATAACTTTTTTGCGCCTATGGAAACAGCTTTTATCTCTGTAATACTTTTTATATCTTTAAGTTCCAGTAAATAACGACCGTAACCTGTAGCAGTGAGCAGGTCAGGTTCTGTTTTTTTTATCATTTCATTGCAGATACTCAGGGGATTATGACCCGTAGATTCCTTATAAAATTCTATTATATTACTGTTTTCTGTGATTACATATTTTATAAACCTCGAACCTATGTCTATGCCTGCATATTTCATGAATTAACCCCTTAACCACTCACTATTTAATCATTTCAATAAAAGCTTCAATTCTTGTTTTCAACTGTCCTGCATCTTCCATGCTGTAATCAGTTTCTATTTTCATACATGGCACACCGATACTGTCCAGAGTTTCTTTAACTTTATAGGCTTCAATCATATAGGGAGTGCAGAACTGTAATGAATAATGAATAACCCCCTGAATATTGAGTTTTTTTACCATATCTTTAATGTTTTCCAGTCTTTCTTTATTGGGCGTGAAACAGGCACAGTCCATTGTGAGATATCGTTCCGATATACTGTTCAGGCATTCTTCTACAGAAGTAAAATCTTCATTCAGAAGTGTTCGAAAATTCCTTTCTCCCACACATGCTTCTTCACCTGCTACAATAGCTCCCAGACCTTCTATTATGGAATGTATTTTCCAGTTAGGTATAGCCATAGGAGAACCTGAGAGGAGAATTCTTTTACTCACCTTTTCTGTTACTCCCATACCTGATTTCACTCTCTCTTCCAGTTCATTGCAGAGTTCATGCACTTTTTGTGTGAAACGAAGGGGATCATCGTAGAAAGAAACCTGATTTATGAGAAGGGCATCAAGTCCTGAAACAGGAGATGGGGAATAAGAGCGTAAATCAGAAAGTCTCTGAAGAGCTTTTCTCTTTTCATTTACAATCTTGACTGCTTCTTTAAGTTTTTCTACAGTTAGCTTTTCTCCTGTTAATTCTTCCAGTTTCCCGGCAAATTTCTTTACTTCACTGTTCCAGAGTCTTTTCCCTTCTTCTTCTTTCATATTTGGGATTTCCATAACATAGACTTTTTTTGTTATATCATTGAATATTTCATAGGCTTTCTTTTTACCATCACATGTAGTTTCTCCTACAATAAGGTCTGTAAGTTCTACATAGGGACAGAGTCCTGCAAGTTTAAAGCCCATAAATGCTTTAATTAAAGCACAGGTATTTCTGGGAATATATTTCTCCGCTTCAGTACTTCCCACTTCTGCTCCTGCACAGAGACCTATCGATACCCCGTTTGATGCAATGATAAGTTCTTCAGGAACATAAACACAGAAGGTTCCTATTACTTTTTTTCCTTCTTTTTTTGCCTGATATATTTCTTTTATACGAAGGCCGTGAACCTCTGAAATTACAAAATCAAAATATTTCATGCCTTCAGGGCGGTTTTTCTGTGATAGGTAGATGTTTTTGTATGCATCTGAAAGAACTCCCAGCAGTCCGTCATGGGCTTCCAGATTTAATCCCAGTTCACTCCACATGTTTCTGTACGTTTCTGTCATAATAAATAATTCCTTTCTTTAATATTTTTTAAGTCTTTTTTATGGCAGGCTATTAACTTTTAGCAGCTAACTGCTAACAACTGTTTCCAAGAAATCTGCAAAAGTATAAATAACATTCTTAATAAAATATTTGTAAGGATTATAGCAGAAAATTATAAAGATTTTCTTCTCTTTTTAAAGAAGGACATATTCGTCAGTAAAAGAACAAATCCTGTTGAAAGATTTATTACTGAATAAATAATACTGTTATGTCATTTTGATTAACATGTGATGTTTATAAATGATTGAAAAAGAAATTTTACGGGTAAAAATATTTTTATTTCTCATTTTAATGCTTTACGCGGCGGAAATATTTCTTTTAATAAGATTGTTCTTCCGTAACGGCAAAAAGGTTTTTTCTATAAGTCCAATTCATTGATTTATTGCAGTCGATAAAGAAAAATTATTCATGTCATGAACCAGACCGTTCCAGGCCAGAGATTTTGCTCCGTATCCTTCACCTGTATGAGGGTTATAATATTCGTAAAAATTTTTTAATAAAAGATAAGATGAATTCCTTATATAATCCCATGCCCTTCCGGCAGATTTCATCTTATGTTCTCCGTATATCTTTCTCAGCCCCAGAACTACAAAATAATTGACATTTATCCAGACATTTCCCCGCCAGTACTGTTCCGGGTCATATGCCGGATCATCTGTTGAAATTACCGGTATACCGTAAGGAGAGGCAAATTCTTTATCATTCAGAAGATGTTTTTCGATAAGATATTCATAGTGAGTCTCTCCTTCAAGCATCATCGGATAGAACATACCTGCAGCCTTTACGGAAGATTTTCTGTGCTCTTTATCGAAAAGATCTGTATATTTATCACCGTCCCACATGTATTCCAATATGGCTTTCCTCGTATTTTCGGCCCTTATGTTGAAAAGTTCGGCTCTGTCGTAATCGCCAATAACCTTAAGCATTCGCTCCATGGATTTCATATTCACACAGTAGAGAACATTGAAATCTACCGGCTCTACATTGAATGTTCCTTCTGAAAATATGACTTCTTCATTCCATTCTTTCCCGGCATGACTCAAAAATAATTCCATCTTTTTTTTATCTATGTCGAAACGTGTATGTTTTACCCGTTTTAACCCCATAGGCTCATCCCATCTCTGAGAATTGTCCCATCCGCTTTCCCAGGGGTGAATAATGGATATGAGATTGTCTCTGTCGGGGTCTCTTTTTACATGAAGATAATCATAATATTTAACGAGTTTTTTTATGATAGTTCTCAGAAAATCTGTGTCACCTGTAGTATTATAAATTTTTTCCGCCGCCATGGCTATAACAGGGGGCTGTATAATATCCGAATAAAAGGGATTTCTCCAGAAATGTTTTACTCCCGCTTCTTTTGCCCAGAGAGGCGGAATGGTGCCGTCACCATCCCTGTAGATCATATGAGGAATGAAACCGTCTTCTCTCTGAAAGGCACAGAGGGAAAATAACTCTTCCATGGCTCCGGCACAATCGAAACCGGAAAGGATCATGGCATGAAAACATGAGTCCCAGAACCATTGTTTGCCGCAGTAATTTATATGGCTGTCCTGTTCTTCATGAACGGAAGGTGTGGTAAAGATATGAATCCCGCCGGGAACGTTTTCTGTCCCCTTAAAATTTTTTGTTATTCTGTTTTTTTTCATGATTTTTTTTATATCTTCATATACTGCATTGACGGTCTCTATACCGATAAGGGTTTTATCACTATTTAATAGACACATGTCATCACTTCCTGAAGGGTGCAATTGGAGTGAAAAGTGAAAAGTGAAAAGTGAAAAGAACAGGATATTACTCACTATTCACTACTCACTACTCACTTTTCATTCTAATTATAGTAAAAACCTTGACAGAGGGCAAGAAAAATTATATTTTATAAAGAGATGAAATTTGTTCAATGATATTATAATATAGTTCATAAAAAATCGCAGGTAATCCTCGCGTCACGCGTTACGCGTTACGCGTCACGAAGCACTTAATTAAACCAACTATAAGGAGAATTTCATGGGAAAACTTAACATTATAAGAGAGAATATCTATGAAGGCACTCTCGATATGGATTACGGACTTATAGGGAAGAAATGGAAGGAATTTGGAGCAGATATAATAACAGGTTTCCCCGCTTTCAGGACTCATGGTACAATCCCCCGTCTTATAAGAGACAGTATTTTCGGCGCTCTGGAAAATTTTCCCGATAAAAAAACGGCTATTATTGTTGTCGATGGCACTTATAATCATAATAACCCTGACAGAACGACTATGGATGCCGCCCTTAAGAGTGCTGTAGAGGTTTCCGAAAAGCTTTCACCGGAAGAGAGAGAGAAGAATCTTGTAATCGTAATACCTTATGACGGCTACCGGGGAGACAGAACTCCCGGGAAAGGCAGTGCGCTCAAGGTCATATTTGAAGAGATGGCTTTCTGTGACCCATCTTTTCTTATCCTTCAGGACGGAGATCTCAGGAATGACATGAAACAATGGCAGAAGGTTTATAAAAAGCTTGATGATTTTCACAGAAAAAATTACCGGGGAAAAGAGTTTTTTGTAACGGCAAATTATGCCAGACATTTTGTTGATGCCTCTTTGACACGTTTTATAGTCGGCCCTCTTACTACCCTTATGGGAACATATGTTCCGGGAGGCATATGCGGAGATATAGCTTTAAGCAGGGGAGCGGCAGAACATGAAAGAAAAGCCCTCTGGACTGAAAGACGGAGGAAATACGGAACGGATATATGTACTACCTTTGATAATATAGCCGATAAAAATACCGTAATATATGAAGTCTATCTGGGGGCGAAGCTTCATGATATTACGGACGAGGCCAAATTGAATGTTATGCCGGGAGAAGTCATAGGTGCCGCTCTTGAAAGAATTCTATATTATGAAAAAAATTACGGTACCGTAACAGCTATAATAGAAAATGACAGGGAACTCAATTTGCCCGTAATATTGGGTCCTGAAGAGACAGGTATTGATTTTATCGACCCCGGCTTTACGGATATCTTTAATGTCGATACCAAAATTGATACTTTAATCCGAAGATTCCCTGAATTTAAAGATTATATTAAAAAAATAACCGGCGGAGAATATTATAAAGAACTTGAATGTCATGTGGAAAAATTGAAAACATTCACAGAAGACCAGAAAAATGAATTATCTTTTCTTAATATAGACAGAGAAAGATGGAAAGATATACTTTATCGGTCCGTAGCCTATCTTTTTCTGACAGAAGACATAGAAACGACGACAAAAGCCCTGAATTATCTTTATACTGGAGCTTTTCTGGAATTCTGCAGAGAAAAATTTAATGAACTCGGCTATGTTACTTTGCAGGATATCCGCACCGCTCAATCGAATTCAGGTGTAGAGCCTGACAGAGCAAGAGATTTTTACAGAAACAGAGTCGACAGGGTAGTTTCTGATATGGCGAAAGACTTTTTCAGAGGTCGTAAAATGATAAAACATTACGAAAATCATGTTTTCCCCGAAAAAACCGGAAAATGGACGTGACGATTAAATAACGCTGACTCATCTGTGTCGGCATGAAGGGGTAAATAAATTGAAAAATAAAACCGGCATAATAATCTGGACGATATGTGTAATATTTACGATTTTTATGATACTGTCTCCTCTCTATATCATGTTTAAAAACTCCGTCAGTGACGAAGGGAGCATCAAGAGAGGCCCCGGAGAGTTCGAGCCCTTTTTTCCGAAAGAACCGACATTTTATTATTATAAATATATAGCAGGACAGAGACAGTTTTTGGATGCTTTTCGCGTAAGTCTTACCGTTGCGTTTCTTACTGTTATATTTTCTATCGCCATAGGTACGCCTGCTGCCTATGTGCTGGCGCGGAGGAAATTTCCCGGTAAAAGCGCTTTACTCTTTTTTATGCTTTCCATAAGGCTTTTTCCCGATATATCCTCTGTCATACCTGTTGTAAATGTATTTCTTACTCCTCCTTTAATCTACCTTCCCAATATAATTCAGGTGGCTCTGGCCCATACACTTCTTGCTCTTCCTTATGTGTTGTTTATGTCTATAGGAGTCTTTGAAGTAATTCCTAAAGATCTGGAGGAACAGGCTTATACACTCGGATGCAGCAGATTTTATACTTTTACCCGTATCGTTATGCCCCTTGCCATGACAGGCCTTGCCGCCGCAGCTATTTATACTTTTCTTCTTTCATGGAATGAATTTGTTTTTTCTTATTTTCTCATGACCCTTACTGCAAGCAGTGCCAAAACACTGCCTGTTATGCTCAATAATGAACTCTTCGGCGGAGCTGCTTCCAATATTATGGCAGTCATAAGCGTATATTTATCCATTCCTGTCATAGCTTTCACTTTTTTAGTTCAGAAATATATTCAGTCAGGTATGACGTCGGGGGCGGTGAAATAGAAGATGATAACAGATAAAATGATACCGGTAAAAATATTTCTTATTTCTCTTCTGATTCTGTCTGTCATGGGTTTTCTTTCCGGCTGTGAAAAAAAGCCTCAGAAAAGGATGACCCTTCTTATAAGAATGATGAAACAGCAGGAATACTGGTTCAGGAAAAACATTAAAAAATTTGAAGAAGATTATGAGAAAAAACACGGCGAAAAACTTGTCATTGATGTTTCAAGATATACCAGTATGGAAGACATTTCCTTTATGGTAGACCTTGAAAAACGACAGGGCAGAAAGACTATAGGCCTTATTAAAACCCAGAAAGAAATGCTTGTCCCCATGGTGGAAAGGGGATTTTATATACCCATGTCTCAGATAAAAGGTTATAATGAAAAAACATTCATGGATACTTTTCTTCCAGAAGCAATTCAACTGGCTACCGTAAATGGTGATATTTATTATATACCCCGTAAGCTGGAAACCAATACCATGGTATATCTCAAATCGCAGGTTAAAGATTCTTTCGAAAACTGGGAGACGTACAGAAATGATATAAATAAAATGTTAAAAAATGAAAACGGATATGGTTTGCCTGGAGATTATGTCCTTGAAGAAGAACCCCATCTATGGGATTATTATGATCTGGCAGTTGTATCATATTACTGGAAGATGAAATATGGCTCCGGCCGTATGGCACACAGGGCAAAAAGATATGAAGGAACTGTTACGGAATTTGCCACAAAGATTTTTCAACTCGGCGGTTCTCAGAAAGATCTTCTCGAAATGGATACAGAGCCTGTAAGGGATTTCTTTATATGGGAAGCCTTTTATCGTAAATATGGCCTTTACAATGAGAATATGTGGGAACAGGGATGGTCAGGCGGAAATATCTGGGACGGCTACTCAAAAGGCGAGGTATTTCTTGCTTTTATGCATCAGATTGACTCCTTTTTCCTCCACGGTGTTACAGATGATAAAGGCCTCCCTGTTGAAGGCATGACAGGTAAACTTAAAAACGCCGATGATATGGGTATAGCAATAATGCCTGAAGGTGTAAGCCTGGAACTGGATGGTTCGGGAAAACCTCTCAGAACTGGAGGGCATAAATCAAATCTCTCCGGGTGGTGCTGGGGTATACCTGTTACGACTCCTGACCCGGATCTTTCCTATGAACTTGCCATGTGGCTTTCTGATTATGAAAACCAGATCGCCGAAAGTTCTACCTTCGGAATGATGCCTGTAAGAAAAGATGTGGTGGAAAAACTTAAAGAATCTTTTAAAGAGGAATGGAAACGGAATATATTCGAGGCAGGTATAAAACAGCTTGCCGCAGGAGTCGAAGAACTTCCTGCAGTTCTTGAATGGCCTTCTATGGGACAGGTTTATCTGGATGCATGGTACGGTATAGTAGTAAATTCTTCCGTTTCCGGCTCTGCCGCCATCATTGCAGAATTAAAACCTTATGAAGATAAGGTAAAAGCTGCAGGCAGTGAGCAGGAAAAAGAGATAAACATCAACCCTTCCGAAGGGTTCGCCCTGGGTTTTATAGTGGCTGCGGCATGTCTGGTGCTGACGTTTATTATTGCTTTTTTCATATATGCAATCAGGCTTAAAAGGAATGCTGTGCCGAATATAAAGATAGATTTTAAAGAAACAGTCATTAAAGAATGGTTCTCCATATGTATGATAACACCATGTTTTTTATATCTCTTCGGATTTTTCCTGATACTGACTTTTTACCTTATCTCTCTGTCTCTTGGCAAATATTCCTCCCATATACTTCAGGCATTTCCCACACTGATAAATTATAAATTATTTTTTACCGATAAAGAATTTACAAAAGCACTTTTCTATACACTGGGATTTGTTGCAGTGGCAACACCTCTTCAATTGCTTCTGGGGCTCTTTGTGGCCATTATCCTGAATAACAGCATCCTCGAGTCTAAAAGCAGGCCTATCGGTTTATTGAGAGGGTTTTTGAGGAGTCTTTCCATGCTCCCCATAGCAATTCCAACGCTTGTAACTGCCATTCTTTTATTCAGCCTTAAGGATACGACGGGAATTATAAACGGTATACTGATGGGCAAATATCCTCTGACCGTTGCTATAGTGCACTCTCCAGTGAATCTGGATACAGCCTGGATAAGTCTCGGACTGTCAATCCTGGGGAAGATCTGGAGAGATTTTCCCATATCCATGTTAATACTTCTGGCAGGTCTTCAATCAATAAGCAAAGATCAATATGAAGCGGCAGAAACTATGGGGGCATCTTCTCTGCAGACATTCTTTTATATAACCGTACCGTCGTTACTGCCTGCAATTTCAACGGTTCTCCTGTTGAGATCCATTGAAGCATGGAAAGAGTTTATTTTCCCTTATATTATCGCCCCAAATGCGCCCATACTGGGAGTCATGATAGACAGAGCCTATCATGACGCGAAAAATGACGGTCTTGCGGCAGTTGCAGGTATAGTGCTTATTCTGTGTATCATATTGTCAACGACTTTTCTGAGTATCTTATTGAAGAAAATAAATAATTATCTGAAAAAAGCATAAAAAGTGAGGGGGGAAAAGTGAGAGGTGGGTAGTGAAAAGTGAGCAGTGAAAAGTGAGCAGTGAAAAGTAGGGGCGAACCGTGTTCGCCCGGTACCGGCAAACATACGCATCACGCATCACGCATTACGATCACTCATCACGCATCACACATCACGCATTACGACTATGGCACAGGTAAAACTTGAACATATAAGAAAATCGTACGATAAAACCCTTATCGTAAAGGATCTCAGCCTCGATATACCGCACCATGAATTTTTAAGTCTCGTAGGCCCTTCCGGCTGCGGTAAATCGACTACTCTCAGGATGATAGCCGGCCTTGAAGAAATAACGGAAGGTAAACTTTATATAGGTGAGAAGCTTGTAAATAATGTTCCTCCGAAAGAGCGTAATATAGCAATGGTTTTTCAGAGCTATGCCCTTTTCCCCCATATGAATGTAGCGGCAAATATAGCTTTTGGGCTTAAAATAAAGAAAGTTCCCGAAGAAGAGAGGAAAAAGAAAATAGAGTGGGCTCTTGAGCTTATGGATTTGAATGGCCTCGGAGAGAGAATGCCTAAAGAACTCAGCGGAGGCCAGAGGCAGCGTGTTGCCGTAGGAAGAGCCCTTGTCCTTGAACCTCAGGTTCTCCTTATGGATGAGCCATTGAGTAATCTGGACGCCAAACTGAGACTTAAAATGAGAACGGAACTCAAGAGAATTCACAAGAATTTGAATGCTACCGTAATATATGTGACTCATGATCAGGTGGAAGCCATGACTTTAAGTGATAAGATTGCCATAATGAATAAAGGTGATCTGATGCAGTACGGCACCCCTCATGAGGTGTATAACAGGCCTGCAAATAAATTTGTGGCAGGTTTCATAGGAAGTTCTCCCATGAATTTTATGAAATGTACCGTTAAAAGCGAAGGAGAGAAATTTTTTATTGTTACAGATAGTTTTTCTATTCCTCTTCCTTCTGACATGGCTGATAAGATAAAAAACAGGTTCCATGATGATGAAAAATTGGATTTCGGCATAAGGCCGGAAGATATATATGCAAAAAATTATTCTCAAAAAGCTAAAATACCGGCAGAAATCAAAGGCAGAATCGATGTCATAGAACCTCTCGGATCTGAGAATCTGGTCACTGTTATGACAGAAAAAAATGAATTCAAGGTACGTCTCGGAACTGAAACAGATATAAAACTGGACGAAATAATAGAACTGGTTTTCGATGTGAATAAAATGCATCTTTTCAAGATTGATACAGGTGAAGCTCTGTTTTAGATAATGATTTTACTTGAATGTTTTTATGGATTAAGTTAATATGCAAATACGGTAGTAAGATCTATCTCCAGTTCATTATTAAATATACCTACTTTTATTTTATCATCTTCTCCATAGGTTTCCGGGAACCCATATTTACCCTGGTCATCCAGTTTATAAACCTGCAGGGTCTTGTGTAAAGGATCTACAATCCAGTATTCCTTTACTCCACTATTCTGATAAAGCTGCCTTTTTGACTTTATATCTCTTTTTGCTGTTGATGGTGATAAAATCTCTACAATAAGATCAGGAGCTCCTCTACACCCTCTGTCATCAAGTTTTTTTTTGTCACAGACAACTGTAATATCAGGCATCAGAGCGTCTTTTACATATTCATCAGGTTCATCTTCTTTAGGGAACCTGACTCCAAATGGTGCACTGAATACTTCACATGTTTTCCCTCTGAGATAGTGCTTGAAAAAATAATATAATTCTCCTGATACTCTCTCATGGTTTAAGCTTGGCGGAGCCATATTATAAGGAACTCCATCTAAGATCTCCCATAGCTCATCATCTGGTAAGGTCATATAATCGGCAAAAGTATATATTCTCTTTTTTTCTTTTAATGCATCTGCCATAATTATCAACTCCTGTACCTATTATATCAGAAGTGTTATCTAAATAGGAAGTACCGGCAGAAGAATAAAATTTAATAACAGGTGAAACAGAGAAATGCCATTATAATGTACCCATAAAATTATCCTTCTGTATTCTCAAATAAGAGGTTCATATATGGTGTCAGGTCTGAATTGACGACTTTTGCCAGATCTTTTGAGAGGTTTTCCGGCGGATGGGACAGGATGGTTTCTATATTATTCGTCAGCACATCATCGGAATCCGTTACGGGAATTCGTTTGTATTGAGGAAATGTAGTCCCTTTGCCCTGTTCGGGAGTTCTTACGAATATTGACGGAATATCGGCGTGGGCACATTCATAGGCAGTCGTGGAACTTTCCGTGAGAACGATATTTGATATGGCACATGCTTTTTCCATTGTATATTTCGGCATTTCATGAATGACAACGTTAGAGGACTCTTCCAACTGTTTTTGTACAATATCGCATTTTTCTTTTATTGTTATATCTGTCTCTGTGCCGAAGAGATTTTTTAAGCCCACTTTTTGAAGATCTCTCGGGTGTGGGACAAAGAGAAAATGGATTTTTTTATCTTTATGGGCTTTTGCCAGTTTATTCAGAACTTTCCCGGTGATTTCAAGAACCTTTGCATTGGTTTTTATTGGCTGGCTGGAAAAGGAAAACACGAGATCGTCTTTCCCTATGGAAAGTTCCTGTTTTATTGCATCCCCTCTGGAACGGTTAAGTTCCGTAAGGAGGCGGAAAGATTCGAATCCGGGATTACCGCCGAGATTTACCTTGGCCATATTTACATGGATGTCGCTTTTTTCTTCTACAGTGCGGCTGCTGGCTTCAAGACGTTTTTTTATGGTTTCATCCGGCACTACTATTTTATCTGCCATAGCTATAGTTTTATAAAAAGTATGGCGGTATTTGAAATCGGTGGACGGAATCCCCAGGTCTACAAATGCGACGGTGGGAATACCTTCTTTTTTAGCCTTCGAAAAAGCAAATTGGCAGTATGCATGATGGGGAGTTCCTATCATTTTTACTACCCTGGAAGAATCTACCTCTTTTTCAAATATCCGGTCAGTTCTGGGTAAATAAAACATGTTTGTGCCGTCTATAAAATCTTCTTTATCCAGAATGCCCTGAGAAGTCAGAATTTCTTTGCTGTTTTCCCTGAAATGAATGACTTTGACCTTATAGCCTTTATTCTTGACCGCAACAATAAGAGGTTTCGCGAGATTGGTTTCCCCCGAAGAATTAAGTAAAAAGAGAAATGTATCCTTTACCGGCGGTTTTTCAGTCTGTCCTGTTTCTATACCTGTATCTGTTGCTCCGGTAGAAAGAAGTTTCGGATCTTTAACCGGCGAAAAATCTACATCTCCTTTTTCGGTACCGGCAGGAGTAATACATGTTTCCATGATACTTTCTTCAAGATCTTGTGCAGTTAAAGAATCTACTGACGAAGAATTTATTCCTCCCGGGAGATATTTATTATGAAAAAGTATATGGTCGGATTTTTCCTCCTGGTTGTGTGAACCTGTAATGACTTTATCTACCGGTAAATCTTTATTTTCTGTTTTTCTGTCCGGCCCGGCAGGAGCTATATTTAACTTATTGTTTGAATCAGAATTTATTAACACTGTATTTTCCTTTTTTTAGATATAGTCTTTTACTATTATAACAAAAAAAATAGAATAAACAATATTCATTACATAAAAAAATGATACAGACCTGCACTTGTTACCTGGTAATGATCAAAGCCTTTTTATAAAAAATAAAAGGACTGAACTGTTCTGAAGATTATAGTTAGTTTCATAACTATCCATAAATAACAACATCGTAATGCGTAAAGCGTAATGCGTGATGCGCAGGGATTAAACCCGTCACGCGTTACGCGTTACGCGTCACGACTACTTAAATTCTAAGACGTTATGAAATACACTATAAAGGCCGGCATATTACCGGCCTTTTTCGATTACTTTATTGTTATTACTTTTCTTGCACTTTCCTATGGTATCTTTTACTGGATTTCTATTTTCTTTGGTTTTACATTTTCTTCCTTCGGAATGGTTATTTCCAGTATGCCGTTTTTATAACCGGCTTTTATTTCATCAGCCTTTATCTCGTGATTGATAGTAAATGATCTGGAAAAAGAACCGTAAGACATTTCTCTTCTCAGATATTTCTCACCTTTTTCTTCTTTTTCTGCCTTTTTTTCTCCTTTTATGGTAAGGCAGTTACCGTCAATGGATATGTCTATATCCTTCTGATCCATACCGGGAATTTCTGCTTTTATCAGTAATTCCTTTTCATTTTCAATGATGTCCGCTGCCGGCACGGAGAGACATGTTTCTCCGTTCCATAAGTCTGTCATGAAATCTGAAAACATTCTGTTCCCGGGTTTGCACATATTATTTATTTTATACGGGTTGCACATTGCTAACATTTAAACCACCTCGTTAATATTATAAATTTTATTTCCATATTTATATTATAAAAGTTTAGTCTAATATTGTCAAGTATCTGGACATTAAATTTTTCTAATGATAGTGTAACAGTTTATTTATGGCATATTTTTCAATAAAAAGAACTGTCACGGGAAGTTTTTGTCTTGCCGTGACAGTTCTTTTTTTCTCCCGTCACGCGTTACGCGTCAAGGGAGCATACACGGGAGCATATATGTATTATATGGTTACTTCGGTAATTAAATTTCTACTTTATCATTTTTACATTCTTTCCCGGCATCACTTTGAGAAGATTTTTTAGAATCGTTTATGTAAAAACCGCTTCCCCTGAAAATTATTCCTGCATGTGAAATGATTTTATGAGTTCTGTTGCTTTTGCATAAAGTGCAAGATGTGTTATCCGGTTTATTGGTCATAGTAAATATTTCAAATTTTCCTTTACAGTCATTGCATCTGTATTCAAAGAAAGGCATGGTAATCTCCTCCTTTAATTTATTAAATATAATACTATCAATACTATAATACTTATTTAGCCATATATTGTCAAGATATAATCTGTATATTTTTTTATTGTACGGCTGGTAAAAAAATTCAGACAGTAGAAAAAATTCTACTGCCTGAAATTATTTAGAGCGTTACTTTGTATCAGGAAACTCCTGATGGAAATCAGTTTCAGCCGCCGGAATTGCATGGCGGTTTCTCTGCCGGTTTCTGACTGCATGACGGCGGAATGATTACACTGTCGATAACATGTATTACGCCGTTATTTGCTTTAATGTCTGTCTTTACAACCTTTGCGTTATCCACCATTACAACTTTATCTTTTACTTTTACTGTTATCTCTTCGCCCTGAACCGATTCAGCTCTGTCAAGTTTTACCACATCTTTTGCCAGAACCTCTCCTGAAACTACATGATATGTGAGGATAGTCCTTAATTTATCTTTGTTTTCTGGTTTAAGAAGGTTCTCTAAAGTACCTTTCGGTAATTTTGCAAAAGCTTCATCGGTAGGAGCAAATACAGTAAAAGGCCCTTTACTTTTCAGTGTGTCCACAAGGCCTGCCGCTTCCAGGGCTTTTACAAGAGTCTTAAAGGAACCTGCATCTTTTGCAGTATCTACTATATCTTTCTTTTCAGATGCTCCGTAGATATAGGAATATGTAGTGAGTGATATGAGCGATAATGCTACTAAAATTATCAAAAATTTATATTTATTTGCGAATGAAATTACCTCCTTAAAACTTTTATTTGTCAAAAAATCATACTCTAATTATATATTTTATTTTTCTTAAAGTCAATAGTTTTTACTGTAATTTTTAAAATAAAGTTTATTTTTTAAGTCAAGAATTGTCCTGTTGTTTTTTCTTGATTAATGTTAAAACATATGTTATGTTTAGATATATTAGTCTATCTGTTTACTGCTATTTTTAATTTGACCTTAATGGTTATCCCATGCTATATCAGATTAAGAGGAGAATATTTTCCGGTAATTCCTGAGTATTATTCGGATTTTTTTATGATAACTCGTATATTTTTTATACTCTTAATGTTTATAACGCCCTTATTAATTCCGGTTTTGATAATATATATAGAAAATAAATCCTGATTTTGTTTAACTGTCATATGTATTTCACTTTATTTCTTTTCATGATATAATTTCATTGGAGACTATAATTTTGCAAGGAGAAAAGCAGAGCAAACTGCTGAGTAAACTTATGATAGAATTAAGAAATAATTCTCTTATAATAACTTTGCCGGAAAATATGAATACAACTGTATTTAACGAAATAATTGACTTTGTTGATTCTAGATTGAATAAAAGTAAAGAAATGCTGTCTTTAATAGAAGAATATCATCATATAGAACCTGAGTTCAGGTTTGACAGGGAAGAAGCCTACAATGAAAGATTACATATTCATTGACAGTAATATATGGATATATTCTTTTATTCCAGCCGGTAAAGAGAAATATATTAAAGTCAGGGCATTTCTGGAAGAATGTTTTAAGAAATATATAACTGTCGTTTCTTTTCAGGTAATCAATGAAACAATCTGTATTCTCAAAAAGAAAAATTTTTCTGAATTACAGATAAGAAATATTATAAGGGCTTTTCAGAGCAGTTGTGTTATTATGCAGTTTTCTCCTGAACAATTGATAAAGTCATCAGAATTAAGAGAAACTCACAATTTTTCTTTCTGGGATAGTTTAATAGTTTCCTGTGCAATACTATCCAATTCCAGGATATTATATACAGAAGATATGCAGTCCGGCAGAGAGATTGAAGGAGTAAAAATTATAAACCCATTCAATAATGTTTAGGATCTTCAAGTTTCATTGCCTGTTTTAGAGGAGACTTCCTGCTTTTTTCTTGTATTTCTCTGCATCACTCTATTACAGCCGGAATAATATATTCCTTGATCAGTGTCCACCTGTCACGGGGATTCATGATGAATTCCGATGCAATAGCTACGACCAGATCTTTTCCCGGAATGCAACAGATGATATTACCTCCGTCGCCTCGTGCCAGATACGCAAAAACTCCTTCCTCTTCGTGTAACCACCACAGATAGCCGTATTTGGCTGTAGAATTATTAATCAAAGTCGTAGAATGAGGACCTGTAGACTCATCAATCCATGTACCAGAAATAATCTGATTATTGTCCCGGATACCGCGGTTCAGATATAGAAAACCGAAACGTGCCATATCACGGGGTACCAGTGTAAGTCCCCATCCTCCCGTAGAGTTACCATTCGGGTCTTTAACCCATCCTTTCACGTTTTTCCCGAATAAATCATCGAAGTCGAATGAGTTCATTTCATGATCAGGGATTTCTTTCATGCCTGCAGGTTTAAATAATCGTTCGTTTGCAAACTCACGGGCACTTTTTCCTGTGGTACGGGTGATGATGGCTGAAAGCAGGTGTGCCCCTGCGGTGCAATACTTGAAAGTTCCGATAATTCCTTTCCTGCCCAGCATATCCAGAGTATATTTCACCCAGTCAGACTGCATACATAACCTGTCCAGCGGTTCATGCCAGTCCTCAAAGGGATAGGGAGCGGTCATGGTGAGAAGATGCCTTATGGTAATTTCTCTTTTCTGTCTGTCTGCACCATCCGGAACATATTCGGGGAAAAAATCCAGCACCTTCTGGTCTATATGTTTAATATATCCTCCGTCTATGGCAATACCGATGAGGGCAGATATTATACTTTTCGTTACAGATGCCACATGGTGCGTATCGTCCGGGCCGTAGCCGTTATAATATCTTTCATAAGCAATATATCCGTTTCTCACAACAATAATAGCGTTTATATTGCTGTAATCGGATTTTATTACAGGTTCAAGCTCTGAAAGTTTTTTAGAGTCCATGCTCAGGTCTGCCGGTTCCAGAGCCTGCCATTCTATAGTTGGCCAGTAATTTCTTTGCATTATAATACCTCCTGAAATATGTTTTACTGCTATTTTTTCTTTACCGGAAAATACACTTCTGTAACAATATCCTCAGGAATAATGGCCTGGCCCGGATCTGTTACATATACTTCATATGGCGGGTTCACAAGTTCATATCCTTCATTTTCTATCCATTCCTTCAGTCTGGCATAGACCGATGTCAATTCCGGATAGGGACCCTTTAAAACAGACATTGCACAGAGTCCTCCCGGTAAATCTCTCGTTCCCTTTACGGCTTCCTCTACAGGAATGGCAAACTCCGTATCATTTCCGGCAGGATTGTATTCAGGGCTGTGATAAACAGTCATTGGATTACCGGCTACGGAGAGTCTTTTCGTGGCAATTTTTTCATATAGCCTGTTAAAATATTTTCCATATCCTTCAGCATAATCATCACTGCTCAACATCTGACGCATATAAAGGATATTCATTGTCCCGGTTTCAACCAGTTCTACTTTTATATTGTCAAGGTATGACATAACCGGTATGCCCTTCTCTAAATTTGAAATATCATTGCCTATTTGTTTCAGGGTATATTCAAAAGCATTTAGCTTTTCCTGTATTTCTCTTTTTTTGCGACTGAGAGCAGAACAAAGATGTTCTGCTGATTGCTCCTCTTCCGATTCCGTCATGGCTTTGATTTCTTCCAGAGAAAAATGATAAGATTTCAAACGTTTGATGAAAAGCATTTTTTTTAGCTGTCTGATGGAATAATACCTGTAACCGTTTTCAGGATTAATCTCATCAGGTTTAATTAATCCGATTTCATCATAATATCGAAGCGTTTTTGTAGATACTTCGCATATCTTTGAGAATTCTCCAATCGATAACAATAGATCACCTGCATTCTTCATTTACTGAAGTGAGTAGTGAATAGTGAAAAGTGAAAAGCCAGAAAACCTTATCTAATCTGTTTTATAACATATAAAAATATTAATTGCTTATGCTCAGGTCAGTAAGTATTTATATTTTGTTAAATTCTACTATACACTTTGCCCTGAGGGTAAAGTCAACTGCAAAAAATTGCTCTTTCTTTGTTCCGAAAGGGCAGAGTTTCAGGATAGAATATTTTTTTCTAATCAGGGATTCTCTCTTTTGCTTTGAAATAGCTTCGGCACTATTAAAAATACTTTGTTTTATCTAAATAATTATTCTATAATACATAACTAATACCTGGAGTATTTCCCTGAGATATGTTATCCGAATTCCTGAAAGAGAGTGATTCTAAATATTATATATAAAATTTATTTTATAATATTTATAGCATGTTTATCGAGTCAATTGTTTATACACAGCATTGCATACGGTGAAAATTCATCTGTGGCAGATGAATCTTTAAAAGATTATGAAAATCTTTCGTCAGATGAACTGGCAAAAAAAGGTTATGAATACTGGCATACAGGTGATTATAATCTCTATGATATTGATAAGACAGAGCCTGTCAAATGGGGGTAAAAAGCTCCGTAAGGACTTGAATAAAAACTCAGGCCCCTTTATGATCCGAATTGTACCTTTATTCAGTCAGTTCTTCTATCACATCGGCATTTTTAAAGATTAAATCTTCCGGCCAGTCTCTGTCTGTCAGAACTGTGAGATAGTATTTATCACCTGGAAGTTGGGTCTCTTTCAGTTTTATATCTTTGTAGCCGAGTTCCTTTATGAGTTCTGCGACAAATTCTTTTTCACTTACCGGCTCTGCTGTTCCTATATGAAAGATTCCTCTGAGATCTTTTTTTATAATATAAACCATCTTTCCGGCAACTATTTTATCTGTAATTCTGTTTACAAAGGCATTTGTATAAACCTCGATTTCTTCATTTTTCTGAAGTTTTTCCGTCAAAGAAATCATCATTGGAGATGTTTTCCCCCAGATCTGGGAAAATCTCAATATAACGGCCCTGTCTCCCAGTATTTCTCTGAGATTTTTTTCACATTCTATTTTAAACTGACCGTAATCTGTTACGGATTCACACAGGTCATTTTCATAATGAGGTTTTGTAGAGTCTTTATCGAAAACATTTGCAGTGGAGCAAAAATAAAATATTCCTCCGGTGTTTTTGAGATATTCCGCTACATGTTTATGAAAAATCAGCTGTTTGTCAAAATCTCCTCTCAGGGCCGAGACTGCCAGATCAGGTTTAACGTCCTCTAATATGAAATTAACTCTTTCTAAATCTGAAATATCCATTTGATAGCATTTTGCATATGAAATGGAAGGTGTGTCTTTGAAATAAGTGCCGTATATTTCAAAATGTCCGTCTTTGCTTAATTCTTCTGCCAGGGCGGTGCCCACTGTGCCTGTTATGCCGAAGATCAATATTTTTTTCATAGAATCTCCCTTCTCTGAAATTTCCTCTGACTGTGCCGGTAATAATACAGTAAAAAACATAGAAAATAAGGCACAGAATAAGATAAAAGTGAATGTTTTCGACATGTTTATACTCCTTTCAAATGCTCTGAAATATATTCTTCCATATGCTCAAGTGCGTGAGGCATATTTTTTCTGCCAAAACCAATTCTGAAGTGTTTGTCTCCAAAATCGTATTTTGTTCCCGGCAGAAGGAGCACTCCCTTTTTCTTCAGAAGATCCATTGCGAAATCCTCTATATTTTTATCCGTTTTTATTTCAGGAAATGCAATGGCCCCTGCTTTTGGCCTTATCCAGCCCAAAAGATCACTGTATCTATCAAAAAAACTGTCCAGGAGCAGGAGATTATCTTTTATGATTTGAAGATTTCTTTTTATCAGAGTATCTTTATGTTTTAATCCTGTGATTGAGAGAAATTCTCCCGGCGCACTGTTACATATGGAAGTGAAATCTTTAAAACATGCCATTTTTTTTCGTAAAAGTATATCCCTTACTGCAATCCATCCGGTCCTCAGGCCTGCAAGGCCGAAACTTTTGGACATAACACCCAGAGAAACTCCTTTATCATATGAATCACATAGAGACAAAAATCTGTCTTTTTCATCATATTCCAGAAATCTGTAAACTTCATCGGAGAAAATATATATGTCATGTTCCGAGGCAATTTCTATAATTTCCCTGAGTTTTTCCTCGGGAATGATATAGCCTGTAGGATTATGAGGAGAATTTATTACAATGGCTTTTGTATTTTTTCTGATATGTTTCTTTAAAAAAGAAATATCAATTTCCCAGTTATTCTTTCCGTCCATCTTCCATTCCGTCACATCACAGCCGATTGAGTGGGCTATTTCAAAAAGAGATTGATAGCATGGCCACTGAACTATAACATGGTCTCCTTTTTCCATAAGGACATTCATGAAAATAAATATTCCTTCCTGAGCGCCGGCAAAGACAATTATGTCCTGAGGTTTTATATGTTTATAGAGGGCGGAAATTTCTTCCCTTAATACAGGACTGCCGGAGGATTCCGTATAGCCCAGGCGAAGTTTTTTAAATGCTTCTTCAGAGCCTTCTTCCATGGACAGTAATTCTTCTATAGTCCATGACTCGCAGTCTGAAGAACATAAGAGATAGGGAGCGGTAAATTCATATTTTGCAAAAAATCTTTCCAGTTTAAATTCATTAATTTTCATATATTACACTTCCTTCTACTGAGCTGAGCATAAGTATTTAATAAAAGTCTTCCTCCCGTCACGCGTTACGCGTTACGCGTCACGAGAGCAGATATGTATTATTTATGCTCACCACAGTAATAT